>CAZZHQ010000041.1:0-21210 GCA_964654015.1 uncultured Dehalococcoidales bacterium
GAAAGAGGACATTTCTATCGAGTTTTCTAGAGGACATTATCATGGAGTTTCAACATCAGCCAGCACAGTTAGTTGAATATTCGTTGGTTATATATTATAATAAGCACCTGAGAAACTTTCTGGTGTCTTTAGCGGAGTGGCTCCACCCGTTCCCGTCCCGAACACGGAAGTGAAACGCTCCAGCGCAGACGATACTTAAGGGGCAACCTTTCGGGAAAATATGTCGTTGCCAGAAAGTTTCTCTTTTTATTTATTGGACATACAAAAAGTGAAAATTATAAAATCAGAGCATGGTTTTGTAAAAATAACATGATAAATCAAGAAATACAGACAGCTAAATTAGTTGCCGAATGCCAGAATAAAACAGGGAAATTATTGACTATTGCTACTTCTGAGTCGGCCACAGGAGGTAAGATAGCTGCTAAATTGACAAATGTTCCAGGTAGTTCTGCTTACTTCAAGGGCGCTCTGGTAGCTTATAGTAACGAGATAAAAATCAATGTTTTGGGTGTAAAAAAGGCGACAATAGAAAAATATGGAGCCGTCTCTAAGGAAACGGCTATAGAGATGGCCCAGGGTGCAAGGACATTAATAAACGTAGATATTTGCATTTCGGATACGGGCATTGCTGGCCCCACAGGAGATGGTGTTAACAAGTCAATCGGATTGTTTTACATTGGGTTGTCCTCTAGCTACAAGAGCATATACAAGGAAATTATGGTGTCAGGTAGTCGTGAAGAAAACAGAGAAAGCGTGAGTGAAGCAGCACTGGAATTTCTTAATCAATATCTAGCACAATATATACAAAGCTATTCAGGTACAGTTAACGATTAAACAAACAATTATTTTAACTAAATTTCGTGAGACATCCAGTTATTATTATGGGCTTCTTTCAATTTACGAAATTGAGATTTAAAATTGGTAGAGTTGATGGTTTTGATGCTCATTAACAGGGCATCCTCGTTATTATCTGAGTAATATCTAATACGTTTTCCCACAATGCGAAAGCCGTATTTCAGATAGAGGGACTGCGCTATCACATTGGAGACACGTACCTCCAGTGTAATAATCTGAGCTCCAAAACTGATAGAGGTTTCAATGGCAGATATAAGCAATGCTTCGCCTATTCCTTGGCGACGGTAATTTATCCTTGTAGCAATAGCAGTAATGTGTGCCTCCTGTAACATAAACCAAAGACCAACAAAGCCAATCATGTACGCTTCTGTGATAGAATCCATCGATTGTAGTTCCGAAGATTCCATCTTTCGCCGTTGCCATAGACGTTTGAACATGGATTTCTTCCGTGGGTTAATCTTTTCCGTTCTCAACTTTACTGGCTCGTTGGTATAAGCAACTGAATAATAGACCGACGGGTTGTGAATTTCAGCTTTATAGGATGATGAGGGACGAAACATCGATTCTCCAGGGAAAGCTTCTTTGTCAATTTCAGATATTTCAACGATATCAGACTCTATCATCGTTCGAATGTTGTAGCTGGTCTCTCGCATGGTTTGAATTTTAGCATGTCAAATGTTATAAAACATATTATTATTTTGTATTCAACAGTGTAATATTGAGTTATGAATTATGATTATCTAGATTGCACAGTACAACTTGCTCCATCTAATACACAAGGGTTAGTTCTGAATAATCCTGTGATGACGGCCTCCGGCACCTTTGGTTACGGCATAGAATATGGTGACCTTATCGATATAGAGAGCTTGGGAGCCATCATTTGTAAAGGCACGACCCTTATGCCAAGAGAAGGGAACCCTCAGCCACGTATAATAGAAACTGTCGGCGGATTGCTCAATTCTATAGGATTGGAGAATATTGGTGTAGATGCGGTTATAAGAGACAAAGCACCAGTATGGGCAAAGTGGCGCGTGCCGGTCATTGTGAATGTGGCCGGTCAAACCATTGATGAATATATAGAGGTAGTAAAAAAACTAGAAGGTGTCATTGGCGTAAATGGAATCGAATTGAATGTTAGCTGCCCAAACATTACAGCTGGAGGAATGCAATTTGGTGCAGATTCAAAGATTGCAGCTAAATTAACAAAGGAAGTTAAGAATATTACCGGTCTTCCAATCATAGTGAAACTGGGACCTAACGTAACTGACATAACTGATATCGCTGTTGCTGTAGAGGAGGCCGGAGCTGATGCTATATCTCTAATTAATACCCTGAAGGGTATGGCGATTGATCTGAAGGAACAGAGACCATGTCTGGGAAACATTAGCGGTGGCCTTTCAGGGCCTGCTATCAAGCCTGTAGCGCTTTATATGGTATACGAAGTAGCCAAAGCGGTGCACATTCCTGTGATAGGTTGCGGTGGAATTATCTGTGCTAAGGACGCTTTGGAATTCCTCGCTTGCGGTGCCAGTGCAGTGCAGGTAGGCACCGCAAGCTTGCTTAATCCACAGGCAACTATAAACATACTGGAGGGGATCAAAGAGTTTATGAGTGGCAACAACATTAAGTCTCTGCGCGAAATAATTGGCACCTGTCTTCCTTAAAGACAATCGATAACAGAGGAAGCGAGCAACCAAAAAAGATTGGTTTACAATGCAATTATGATAGTGCCTGCTCTCTTAGAGAGCAGGCACTATCAAGTTAATTGGTTATTTCTTATCAGTATTACTTTTGGTCGAGAATGTGTTGAAAAATTCCATTGGCAATGGGAATATTATAGTGCTACTTCTCTCATTACTAATAGCACTCAATGTTTGGAGGTAGCGAAGCTGTAGCGCAGCAGGCTCAGTAGACATGATTTTTGCGGCGTCAGCCAGCTTTTGTGCGGCCTGGAATTCACCTTCAGCATGTACCACTTTGGCTCTTCTATCCCTTTCCGCTTCAGCCTGAGCTGCCATGGCTCGCTGCATTGATACTGGTAGCTGTACTTCCTTGGTCTCCACCATGCTTACTTTTATTCCCCAGGGGTCGGTACCTTCATCCACAACTTTCTGCATCTTTTCATTAAGTTGCTCTCGCTGAGATAGCAGTTCGTCCAACGCAGATTGGCCAACTACATTTCGTAAAGTTGTCTGCGCTAGTAAATGTGTTGCTTTGACATAATTACTCACCTTGAGGATAGCAGCGGCAGCGTCGACAACACGAAAGTAAACCACCGCATCGACCGTAACAGTAACATTGTCTACAGTCATGCATTCCTGCTGTGGCACATCCATCGTTATCACCCGGATATCAACCTTACGCATTCGTTCAATAAAAGGTATCAGAAAGATAAGGCCTGGACCACGTAGCCCAACAAATCTACCAAGCCGAAACACACCTCCTCTTTCATACTCCTGAACAATTTTAAGGGCTTGGGAAAGAAGCATTATTACTGCCAGGACAATGATTCCATAAAGAAACAGATTCGATTCCATTTTACTTTTTCTCCTCCTTCTTAGATAATTTTGCTACCTGTAATTTTAAACCAGTTATTCCAGTTATGATTACCTCAGTACCAGCATCAATATAGTTATCTTCAGTAATGGCATTCCATAGCTCGCCTTCAGCAAAAACTGTACCTGCAGGATTAAGTGCTGTATGTGCCATGGCTAATTTCCCAATCATATTTTCAACACCAGTACTAAGTTTTCGCTTTTGTCCCTTTACAATGGCAATGATGACAAAGATAGTAAAGGCTACAGCCAATATTAGTGTTACTATAATTGGCCCAGTCATTTCAAAGGAGAACATCTCAGCTTCCTCCTATATTTTGTTTTTTTACCACCCACAATTTCAAATCTTCAACTCTTGTTATTATAACCTCGTCTCGTGCCTTTATTGGGTCATTTTCAGCTATAGCTGCCCATAACTCTCCCTCTACAGCAACTGTGCCCGTAGGATTTAATGGTGTTCTGGCTATAGCAACCTTGTCCACCATCCCTTCCATGCCAGTAGGTCTGGAACGCCTCTGACTCCGAATAATAGCACCAATAACGAAAATAGCGAAAGCACTAATAGCAATTGATACTCCGGCAATCAGTCCTCTATTTACTTCAATTCCAGGACTATGGCTGAATAGAATCAGTGAGCCAATAACGAGGGAAGCTATACCGCCTGCGGTTAATAGTCCGAAAGTGGTCGTAAAAAATTCTGTAACAAAAAGACCCATGGCAAGTAATATAAGCAGTATTCCTCCCCAGTAAGCATTTAGAACACCTAGCGAGTAGAAAGCCAGCACTAAGCTAACAGCACCAACCACTCCTGGGAAGATTAGACCAGGGTTCGTAACTTCGGTTATCAATCCTATGGTGGCCAGGGTAAGCAATATAAATGCTATATTAGGGTCGCTAATTGTCTGCAGGAAATCTTCGATTCTATTCATGTTATCTGGTGACAGTGCATAGTCTGTAGTATCAATTGTAACTTCCTCACCACTAGCCAAAGTAACCTTCCAACCATTGATTTGAGAAATAAGGTCTTGCAAACTGTTAGCCCTGAGGTCGATAATATTACTCTCCAGTGCGTCAGTATCACTGAAAGATTTGCTTTCAGTAACTGCTAACTCGGCTTCATCCATATCACGGCCCCGATCTTCAGCGATAGTTCTCATCCACTTAGCGGAGAAAGAAGTTATCTTTTCCATTTGATATTCCGGTATTTCTTCTCCCCCTGCGCTAATCGGGTGTGCGGCACCAATTGTGGTGCCAGGCGTCATCGCTGCTATGTGAGAAGATATAGTGATAAACGTCCCTGCTGAAGCAGCCCATGACCCTTTGGGAGTGATATATACTATAACTGGAACATCAGCATTCATGATTCGTTGAACTATATCTTCTGTCGATGTCAGTAATCCACCAGGAGTATTTAACTCGATGATTACGCATGAAGTAGCGTTATCTTCTTCAGCCTTGCTAATGCCACGATCTATGTAATCAGCAACCACCGGCAAGATGGTACCCTCTACATGCAGGACAACAACATCTGAACCATAAGCTTGAACCGTGCTTCTATCTAATCCAATTGCGATGGTTAATAGCATCACGATACATATTAATAACCCGAATGACTTTCGAAGCATATTTTAACCTCGGTCTAGTATAGACTATGATTATGGAATCAACAAACAATAGAATTGAAGGCAAGCATAGCTTAGTGTAGAATAAAAGCAGGCAGGTAATTAAATATGAAAAATCAGAAATGTAAAGGAATGAAGGACTTTCTTCCGGCGGATATGTCGGCTTTTCGGCATGTCGAAAAGCTGTTTTTAGATTGCTGTCATAACTATGGATATCAGGAAGTAAGAACTCCGACGCTTGAATATCTTCATTTGTTCACTGCAACCGGGACATTAACTCCAAGTATGCTAAGTAAGATATATTCATTCCTCGATTGGGATGGATGGAGTGGTGAGAGAGTTGTTTTAAGGCCAGATGGAACCGTTCCCATAGCCAGGCTTTATGTTGATAGGTTTAGTACTCTTATGACCGCTAAGCTTTGTTACGTAACGAATATTTTTGCCTTTGAGGCAACTGGCCAGGCAAACAGAGAGCGCTGGCAATGTGGAGCTGAGTTTATAGGTGGAACAAGACTGGCTGCTGATGTTGAGACTATATCCCTAGCCAAAGACGTAACAGAAAAGAGTGGCATTAATAATATCAATGTACAATTATCACACGCTGGTTTGGTTAAAGCTTTGATCAAAGAAATAGCCTTAAATCCTGAAGAGGAGACTAGCTTAATAGATAATGTTCTTGAGGGGAATTGGCAAGCTTTAATTAGAAAAGAAGAAGAGGTGGCAGGAAAATTCCTCCCCTTACTTCTAAATTTAAGAGGAAAATCGAGAAGATTTTTACAAAATATTAGGACATTATATCCACAAGCTTCTCCAGAGCTTAAATCACATATGGATGACTTTATTAATATCACTACACTGCTGGACGGTCTATCTTTTGATTATGAAATTGATATAACGGCAATTCAAAACTTTGAGTACTATACGGGAATTTGCTTTCAGTTATTAGCCGATGGTATAAAAATTGGTGGTGGTGGCAGGTATGATGACCTTATTCCACTTATGGATGGTGGGAACCAGCCCGCTTGCGGCTTTGCTCTATATATCGACTCAATATTGAAATCAGTTTCCTCGGATGGAAGAGAGAGACAGGAGCAAACGATTCTAATTACAGGCAATAACATAATACCTGAAATGATAAAGAACTATTTAGTGTTAGCAAAATCTCTTCGGGAGCTAGGCTATTCTGTAGACATCAATTTTACTAAGAAAGAGCTATCAGAATACCGCTGGATCATATCAGCTTGCGGGGAAGATATGTCCTCATATGACATAGTGGATCAGAAACAGCAACAAAATTGGAATGCTATCTCACAAGCAGAGGTTTTAAAGGTTCTAGCCCAGTGAGCGAAATCTCCGAAACACAATCGGACTGCGTTAGGCTTGCTTTACCTAAGGGCAGACTAATGTCAGCTACTACGATGTTGCTTCAAGATATAGGGCTCGGATTTGAGGATTATAAAGATAAAACAAGGCAGTATCGTCTTAAATCAGAATTGTTCCCTCGACTTTCTGCAAAGATATTTCAAGAGAAAGATATTCCTGTACAGGTATCAATTGGTAATTATGACCTGGGAATATGTGGGCTGGATTGGATTGAAGAGCTTACAGCAAGATATCCAGCAAGTGGCCTGATAAAGATATCAAGCTTAGGTTATGGTGAAGGTAATGTCTACCTATCGGCAAGCTATCAGTCAGATGTGGCAGCTAACGATGATTTGAAAGCCAAGCAATTTAACTGGTGTATTGCCAGCGAATACCCAAATCTGGCTCAAGATTTTGCTTTAAAGATGAGATTACGAAGTTTTAATGTTTTTCCTGTTTGGGGAGCTAGTGAAGCATATCCTCCCGAAAATGCTGATCTGGCGTTATTATGGGTAGAGAATAAAGAAATACTGGAAGGTTATGGTCTAATACCATTGAAAAAACTTATTTCTAGTACTGCTTATCTGATTGGCAACAAAAAAAGCATTGAGGGAAAGGAACTCAGTCAGATATTAAATTGTTTTAGCGGGAAGTTTTTCTCCAAACCAGAAATAGCAACAAAAGAAACGATTAAAGTCGAGAGGCCCGTTATCTCGCTCTCAAATTGGCGGTCAAAAGAGATCAAGATGGCTATACCTGATGGGCACCAGCAAAAGCCTACATCTAAACTACTAATAAAGGCGGGCATTAATATTGAAGGATACTCAGAGGTTATCAGCCGTCGACCAGATACTGATTTTGAGTGGCTTGGCATAAAAGTAATCAGACCACAGGATATGCCGCTTCAGGTAGCAAATGGTAATTTCGATTTAGCAATAACAGGTATGGATTGGTTATCTGAACATCTCTATCGCTATCCTGCCAGTCCTGTAGTGAAATTGCTTGATCTCGGCTTTGGTGGAGTGAAAATTGTGGCGGCGGTGAGCGAGGCAATACAGGTAAATAACGTTGCTGAGCTGAGATTGTTTAGTAAAAATAAAAAATATGAAACTTTACGGGTAGCTTCAGAGTATGTCAGTACAGCGGATAAATACTTGAGGGAAAATCATATTCATCCATATAAGTTGATACCTACCTGGGGGGCAAGTGAGGCATTTTTACCAGATGATGCTGACTTACTAATTGACAACACACAGACAGGTAAAACTCTGGAGGAGCACAAGCTTAAGGTAATTGACGTACTTTTCGAATCCACTGCCTGTCTTATTGGAAATGGGGATAAGCTTAATCTACCTGGAATTAAAGAGAGAATTGAATTTCTCACCCAACTATTAAAAACAGGATTATCATGTTAACAATCAAGGGTTTCGCTAAAGCTAAGAAATTACTGGAACGACCTAATTTTACTGAAATTGCCATATCGCCACAAACAGCGGAACAAATAAAGAAAATCTTTGGAAAAGCTCTTTCTGCCAGGGAGGTAGTCGAGCGTATCATTTCAGATGTTCAGGAGAGAGGCGATAGCGCTGTTCGCCACTATACAACAAGGATAGATGGAATCACACTTAATACAATAAAAGTAACCGAAGAGGAAATTGAAGAGGCATATAACTCGGTAGATAAAGAACTTGTTGCGGCGCTTGAATTGGCAGCTAGAAGGATAGAAGATTTCCACATCGCCTATAAACCAGAAGTCGGAATCAGTTATGTTGATAATATCACGGGAAGACTGGTTCGACCTTTAAACAGGGTAGGACTATATATTCCCGGCGGCACAGCAGCTTACCCATCGACAGTATTAATGACTGCTATACCAGCTAAAGTTGCCGGGGTTAATGAAATTATCTTAGTATCACCACCAAACAGGGAAGGGAATATACATGCCAGTACATTGGCGGCGGCAAAAATTGCCAAGGTTAACAATGTCTTTAAAATGGGGGGGGCGCAAGCCATCGCTGCACTGGCCTTTGGAACCGAATTGGTGCCAAAGGTTGACAAAATTTGTGGACCTGGAAATATTTTCGTGACATTAGCCAAGAAAATGGTGTATGGTGCGGTTGATATTGATGGTTTGGAAGGCCCTAGCGAGATAGTTATTGTGGCGGATGAAACAGCTAATCCGATACTTTGTGCGGCTGATCTCTTGGCCCAGGCTGAGCATGACCCTCTTGCCTCGGTAATATTAATTACTACCTCATCTGAATTGGCAAGGCAGGTGGAAAAGGAAATAAGTAAACAGCTAATAAAACTTGAACGACAAGTTATTGCTGAACAGGCTATCGAGAAAGGAGCCATCATATTAGTGGGAAATATTGGTGAGGCTATCGAATTAGTAAATATTTATGCCGCGGAGCATGTATCTCTCATGATAGCAGATGCCGCTACCATAATTCCTGAAATACATAATGCTGGTTGCATATTTATTGGCGATAACTCACCTGTTGCTCTGGGTGATTATATAGCCGGTCCAAGTCACGTACTACCAACGGGAGGAACTGCGCGTTTTAGTTCTCCTTTAGGTGTAGATGATTTCTTAAAGGTTATGGACATTATTAATTCAGATAAAACTAGCGTGCAAGAGCTGGGAAAGCCAGCTATGGTAATAGCCAGGTATGAGGGGCTTGGTGCACATGCCAAGGCGATAGAACTCAGATTAGACTGATAAATGTATAGAGAGATGAGATGAGATTAGAATCAATACTAAGGCCTGAGATAGTGGCCATGGAAGAATACACTCCGATAGAGCCACTGGAAGTTTTGAGTGAGCGAATTAAGCTGCCTATTGAACGGATAGTGAAACTTGATGGCAATGAAAATCGATATGGCTGTTCACCAAAAGTTAATCAAGCTCTGGAAAAGTACTCCTATTACAACATCTACCCTGATCCAGAACAGAGGGAATTAAGACTGGCATTAGAAAAACACACAGGTTTTAGATATCAGCAGATTGTATGTGGAAGTGGTAGTGATGATCTTATTGACCTCATCCTCAGACTATTTATTAATCCAGGAGATAAGGTAATAAACTGCCCGCCTACATTCGGGATGTACCCATTCTGCACTAAAATCTGTGGTGGTGAAGTGGTTGATGTACCGAGAGATAATGATTTTGAACTGGATATACACGGTATTATAAAGGCTCTGGATAAGAAAACGAAGATTATTTTTCTCGCTTCTCCCAATAATCCTTCAGGGAATTGCGCCTCAAGGCAAGAAATCATAGAACTTCTTGCCACTGGTAAGATCGTTGTGTTGGATGAAGCGTACGTTGATTTCAGTAAAGAGACCATGGCCGATTTAGTCTCTCAATATCCCAATATGATTGTGTTACGTACGTTTAGCAAATGGGCAGGGTTAGCTGGTTTAAGGATTGGCTATGGTTTGTTTTCTGAAGAAATAGTCGGTTATCTTATGAAGATTAAACAACCGTACAACGCTAATGTCGCGGCTAAGGTAGCGGTGTTGGCATCTCTAGATGATATGGATTATCTGCGTGGTAACATTACAAAAATAATTGCGGAACGAGAGAGGCTTTTCAATAAACTGGAAGATATTAAATGGCTGAGGCCATACCCTTCGAATGCGAATTTCATTCTTTGTTCAATACGGCAAGATGCCGGCATCTCTACTCCTGAATACTCTGAATATAACACGGAAACACTTGCAAAAATAATTTGGTATAAATTACGTTATAAGGGAGTCTTCATACGCTATTTTGATACAGCCAGGTTGAAAGATTACATTCGTATAAGCGTTGGAAAGCCAGAGGATACTGACATGGTTATCAAAACCTTAATGGAGGTTGTTAAAAATGACTGAGAGAATTTCAAAGGTTAGTCGTAAAACGGGGGAAACAGATATTCAAGTTGAACTAAATATCGATGGCAGTGGACGATTTGACATAAAAACCGGAATAGATATGGCAGATCATTTTCTATCTCAACTTGCAAAGCACGGATTATTTGACATAACGATTTCTGCGACAGGAGATAACCAACATCACATTGTAGAGGACGTTGCTATTTGTCTGGGTAAAGCATTTAATGAGGCCTTGGGTGAGAAAAAAGGGATCACACGTATGGGAAATGCAATGGTTCCAATGGACGAAGCTTTGGTACAAGTAGCTGTGGATATAGGTGGTAGAACATACAGTGTTATTGATGTTTCTTTTGTTAGGACCAGTATTGATGGACTAAGCGTTGATCTAGTTCGTCACTTCCTGGAGTCTTTTGCGTCTGAAGCAAAGATTAACCTTCATGCCAGAGTGATAACAGGAATAAATGATCATCACAAGGCAGAAGCATTATTTAAAGCCCTGGGACGCGCTTTGGACTCAGCAACCCGCGTCGATGACAGAATGATTGGAAAAATACCAAGCACGAAGAATACTATTGATAGTTAAGAGTAGCTTGAATCATTAAAAGCATCTTGTGTACTTCATCGGGTGATTGGAGAAAATAGCAAGCTGGGGACTTGATGTTGGCATCACCCACAAATACGGAAATACCTTGGGCAGTATTTACCACACGAAATGCGTCGTAGTCGGTTTTATCGTCGCCTATAACCAGTAAAAATGGTTGATCATTGGGAAAAAGTGTCTTAACAATATACTCAATAGCCTTGCCTTTGTCCCAGTTCACCGCGGGCCTGATATCATAAGTTCTCTTATTTGAAATAATCCTTATTCTGTCATAAGCAAGATGTTCCCTGGTAATTTCATTGAATACCTCATTCAATCTGTTGCATTGTGCCTCATCTACCAATCGGTAATGCAAACTTAATGTAAGCTTTTTATCTTCTATCCATGCCCCTTCAATGTCAGCTAAGGCCAAACTGATATCCTGCCCCAAGGAATGTAATAGAGGTATTGCCTGTACGGCTTCAGGATTAACAAAGCTAATATTATGGCCTTCAATTTCTAGCCCATGGTTTCCCGCATACAAAGCATTATCAATGCCCACTTTCGAGCGCAAGTCATTCAAGGCTCTGCCACTTATTATTCCCAAAGTGAGAGAAGGATTTGCAGCTAATTCTTGTAGACAGTCTCTTGTTTGTGGAGATAAACAGGCTGATTCAGGTCTTTTAACAATAGGTGTTAGCGTACCATCGTAATCAAGCAGCAATAATATGTATTTTGCGCTTTTAATTTTATCAGCAATTGCTTCCCAAAATGAGAATAGATACTTCATGGCACGGGCAAATTGTACTACCAAATACTTGTTAAACCAACTTGATTGTCAGCCATGCTATAATTGGACGTAATAAATGGCTTCAGCTGAGAAGTCCCAGGAAAAGAAAAGAGGGGTGATATTGGACAGGATAGGAGTTTTAACCAGTGGAGGGGATGCCCCGGGGATGAATGCCTGCATCAGAGCGATAGTTCGTAGTGCATCTAGCTATGGGATTAAAGTAATTGGAATACAAGGAGGCTATGCTGGCTTACTGGAAGATAGATTTGTGGAGCTGAATCCACGCTCAGTAGCTAATATTATTCATCGTGGTGGCACATTTCTGGAGACGGCCCGCTGTGAGGAAATGAAGACTCCGGAGGGAGTGAAACGTTCAATTGAAGCATTGGAACGTAATGATATTGAAGCTTTGATAACTATAGGTGGAGATGGAACATTTCGCGGGGCCGTTGCCCTATCTCAAGCGGGAAAAACAAAGATAATTGGCATTCCTGGTACTATAGATAACGATGTATATGGCACTGACTACACTATCGGATTTGATACAGCTGTAAATACTGCTCTAAATGCTATAGACAAAATAAGAGATACTGCTGAATCTTTGCAGCGCCCTTTCTTCATTGAAGTCATGGGAAAATCCACGGGGTTCATTGCGCTAGACGTAGGGATAGCTGGTGGAGCTGAAGATGTTTTAATACCAGAAATAAAGACAAAGATAGAAGATGTCTGTTGGAACATCGAACAGAATTTTAAAAAAGGAAAAAAATCAAGCATCATAGTAGTTGCTGAAGGTGATGATGCTGGTGGTGTTTTTCAAATTGCTCAACAAGTATGGGAAAGGCTAAAACTGGAGTATAGAATCTGCGTCCTTGGACATATACAAAGAGGGGGTTCTCCAACTGTCAGGGATAGAATCCTGGCTAGCAGACTAGGTGTCGCAGCTGTAGAAACGCTGATTCAGGGGAAATCTGGTTATATGATGGGAGAACAAAATTGCCAAATAATACACACTCCTTTGGAGGATACCTTTCAGAAAAGAAAGAAGTTGGATTCTGATATGTTGCGGTTAATTAAGCTTTTGGCTGTCTAGAGACAGTCGGATGAAGAGACGATTCACTGGTAAGAAAAAAGGATTACAATAATTAGCCAATAACAAAATTCATATCAATATACATTTTGTGACTTCAAATGTTTGGCAACTGTGTCAATTGCCTCAAATACCTGGTGTGGTGGAAGGAAGTAAGAACTTCGTATTCTGTAATATCCATATTTAGGTTCGGGATAAATCCATATATTGCCTTTGATAGATTCAAATTCACCCTGTAATAGCCTTTCCTTAATACGGTAATCTGAATTTAAAGTCTCGGCCAATATACTATCGCCTTTCCATTCAAAATCAACTATCCTACCCCGGAGGAGTGAGTTTTTCTTCCTGACCAGTTTAGTTTTTCGAGGTATCCTGTTTTCTATCATAGTTGAATTCTTTACCAGGTAATCAATATAGTAATCCTTCCCATATTGATTGGAGGCTGCAACTATATTAAGTGAATCAATGTTCCTGTTTATTAGCTCTATCAGGCCTTCTGATTTCTGGCCTGAGAATCTCCCTCCCGTTCCTATCTTACACTTGTCATTGTCTGTTTCAGCTATGGAAGCCTTTATTCCGATACCTTGTAGATGTAGGTAAAGCTCATCGATTACAGGAGCGGTGTTTTTCTTTAGTTTTTTTAGGACTATAGGCAGAATCATAAAGAGCAGTAATGGAATAAAAGTACCAAGTTGTTGGAACAATTCTGAAATATCGATAGCTAACATAATCTATGTCCGAGCATCTCTTAACAAATCTTTTTCAGTGAGTTTATTATAATATCCTTATAGCTTTGGCTTGTGGTCTCAATCACCTGCGGGGACCAATATTGAAACTCGACCCTTCTATTTCAAATTAATTACTACGGAAATCAATGCACGAACTGTCTGTCTGTAAAAGCAGGATTCTGAATAGCCAGCTCAATGCAGTAGCTGCAATCAAGGGATGCTCCACAAAATAATCAGGCACCTCTAAATTTTCTATGGAGAAAGGAGGACTTAAATTCCCTTCTGTGATGGCATATCTTTCAATTCAACCAAGCCCAAACGTTGGAAAATAGTGTCTACATGTTTTATGTAAAAATCGTAATCAAAGAGAGAATCAATCTTGCTGGCATCTAATCGCTCGTTGACTCGATTATCATTCTTGAGTAAGGTCAAGAAATCCTCTCCCTCCTGCCAAACTTTCGTCGCATTAACCTGTACTATTTTATATGCTTCTTCTCTGCTTAGACCTGTATCGATCAGTCCCAGTAATACTTTTTGAGAAAATACCAATCCTCGGGTAAGCTCAAGATTGCGCCTCATATTTTCCGGGTAGACATTAAGGTTCTTCATAACCGGGATCAAGAGTGATAAAGCATAATCTATTAATAGGCAGGCATCGGGAAGAATAACCCGTTCAGTAGAAGAATGGCTAATGTCACGTTCGTGCCACAGAGCGATATTCTCCAGGGAACTGATGGCATAACCTCTCAATAATCTAGCAAGACCGCAAATTCGTTCACAGAGTTCAGGGTTTCTTTTATGTGGCATTGCGGAGGAACCTGTTTGACCTTCCTGAAACGGCTCTTCAAGCTCTAAAATCTCGGTCCTCTGAAGGCTTCTAATCTCTGTTGCAATATTTTCTAAAGAGCCACCTAGAATCGCTAACGTGCTCATGAATTGAGCATGGCGATCGCGTTGAATTATTTGGCTTGAGATAGAATCAGGTAAAAGCCCCAATTTACTACATGCTATTCTTTCAATATCAGGTGGCACGGTAGCGTAAGTGCCTACTGCGCCAGAGATTTTCCCAACAGAGATAGCCTCCTTAGCCGTCGATAGCCTTTGAGCGTTGCGCTTCATTTCCTCTACCCACCGGGCTATTTTCAATCCAAAGGTAATTGGCTCAGCATGAACACCATGTGTGCGTCCAATCATCAAAGTGTACTTATATTTGATAGCTTTGTGTTCTAAAACAGCGATGAGTTCTGCTAAACCATGCTCAATAATTTCAGAGGATTCTTTCAGTTGAAGTCCCAAGGCGGTATCCATAATATCTGAAGAAGTAAGGCCTAGATGAATAAATCGTGATTCTTCGCCAAGACTTTCAGCAACCGAACCAAGAAATGCTGTCATGTCGTGATGGGTTATATCGAGTATTTCCGCCAGTCGAGTTATGTTACACTGGGCATTCCTTATTTTGATCATGGCATCTTGCGGAATCTCTCCCAGTTCTGTCCATGCCTCACAAGCAGCTATCTCAACCTGTAACCACTTATCAAACTTGCTTTTTTCGTCCCATATTTGCTTCATATGGGCTCGTGAGTAACGCTCAATCATTATTTACTTCCTGCTAATTCCTTTTTATATCGTTTATAGGCCTGTTTGATATCATCATATTTCATGCCTAAAATTTGAGCAGCCAATAAGGCGGCATTTGTCGCGCCCCCTTTTCCAATGCCAACAGCGGCAACAGGAACACCTCCAGGCATTTGCACAATAGATAACAGAGCGTCTATGCCATGCAGTGCACCACTGGGCACTGGAATACCTATTACCGGTATACTGGTCCAACTTGCCAGAACGCCTGGAAGGTGAGCAGCGCCACCAGCGGCCGCAATAATAAGTTCGAAGCCTTGCTCTTCAGCTACCAATCCATAATTTCTAATTTTCTCTGGATTTCGATGAGCTGATATAACAGAAAGCTCGTAGGCGATACCTAACTGGTCTAATACGTTTAATGTTGGTTGTACCATGTCGGTATCACTTTTACTTCCTATGACAACACCTATTTTTGCCATTCTAATTTATCCTCCTCAATGCAATATCTTTGCGATAAAAACCACCCGTGAAATGAATATTCTGCAAGTTCTGATAGACTTTAGCCCTTGCTTCTGCCATATCCTTGCCGGTACATACTAATGTAAGAACGCGCCCACTATTAGTATAGATCGCCCCTTTATCGCCTAGCTTAGTTCCTGCTTGAAAAACCAAAGCATCCCTGTCAATATTATCCAAACCGTCGATGAGATAACCTGTTTCATAGGTATTTGGATAGCCAGCGGATGCCATAACTGTCCCCACGCAGGCATTACCACTCCACTCTATGTTTATTTCATCAAGCCTGCCCTGAATTACTGCCAGACAAATGTCAACAATATCAGTCTTAAGAAGGGGGAGTAGTACCTGACTTTCAGGGTCACCAAATCGACAATTAAATTCTAGCACAAAAATATCACCTTCATCTGTGATCATTAGCCCTGCGTAAAGTACACCCTTGTAAGGTATTTGTCTTTGAGCCATAGCTCTTATAGCAGGCATTAAAACAGTCCGAGTGGCTTTTTCTACCATCTCAGGTGGAAAAAACTCAGGTTGGCTGTAGCATCCCATGCCACCAGTATTAGGTCCCTGATCTCCATCCCATGCCTTCTTGTAATCACAAACTGGAATCATAGTAGAGATTGATTTACCATCGGTAAAGGCCATTAGACTAACTTCTCTCCCCGAGATATAGGTATCAATGATAACCTTGTTTCCGGCAGAGCCAAAAGCTTTTCCTACCATCATATCCTTTAACGCTTGATTTGCCTCTGGCAGGGAGTTAGTTATGATTATCCCTTTTCCTGCAGCCAATCCATCTGCCTTTATAACATAAGGAGGGATTTGACGAACGAGATAACTAGAAGCTTCATTATAGGAAGAGAAAGCAACTCCTTTTGGACATGGAATTCCACTTTGCACCATCAAGTCTCGGGCAAAGCTCTTGCTTGACTCTATTTGGGAAGCTTCCTTTGTTGGCCCGAAAATAGGGATGCTCATATTTTCAAAGTAATCCACTATACCGAGGGCAAGAGGGATCTCTGGACCAACAATTACAAGGTCAACCATTTTATCCAGAGCAAATGCGGCTAAAGAGTCTATATCATCAGCAGGGATAGCTAGATTCTCAGCTAAGGCAGCAGTGCCAGCATTACCCGGGGCTATAAATATTTTTCCTACTTTGCGATTCTGAGCTATTTTCCATACCAGAGCATGTTCTCTGGCACCACTACCAACAACCATTACTTTCAACAATTACTATCTCTTCTCCCTAGTCAAATACTGCGGTACAGTGGTAAAACTACTCCCACTCAATGGTAGCTGGTGGTTTACTAGTAATATCGTAGACTACACGGTTGATGTTAGGGACCTCATTTATAATACGGTTTGATATTCTGGCCATCAGGTCATAGGGTAAACGAGCCCAATCAGCAGTCATGGCGTCATTGCTTTTTACTGCTCTGACCGCTATTAAATAGCCATATGTTCGGTAATCACCCATCACACCTACGCTCTTTACGTCTGTGAGTACTGCAAAGCTTTGCCACAGTTGTCGATAAAGGTTGGCTTTCTTAATCTCATCCATAACTATCCAATCTGCGCCACGAAGGATTTCCAATTTTTCTTTAGTTACCTCTCCGATGATTCTGATGGCCAGGCCTGGGCCGGGAAATGGCTGCCGCCATAGTAATTCCTCTGGCATGCCGAGTGTAAACCCCAACTCACGAACTTCATCTTTGAATAAATAACGTAATGGTTCAACAAGACGAAGTTTCATATTAGAAGGCAGGCCACCAACATTGTGGTGGCTCTTTATTGTGACTGCTGCTTTAGTCTCTACTGTTGTGCTTTCTATTACATCTGGGTAGAGAGTACCCTGAGCAAGGAAATCAATTTGCCCTAATTTTTCAGCCTCTTCTTCAAAGACATTAATAAACTCAGCTCCAATTATTTTTCGCTTTATTTCAGGGTCCGTGACTCCAAGGAGTTGCTGAAGGAATCTTTCACTAGCATCGATATAAACGATATTTAGTTTAAGGTTACGTTTAAAGGTATCAAGTATCCTCTCTGCCTCTTCACGGCGTAACAAACCATTGTTAATAAAGAAGCAGGTTAGATTATCACCAATCGCCAAATGAATAAGGGTCGCAGTAACCGCCGAATCGACGCCTCCAGACAAGGCACAGATGACCTTCTCTTCTCCTACTTGATCTTTAATTTTATTGACGCTCTCAGTTTTGAACCGGGCAGGAGTCCAGTTGCCCTTGCAACCGCAGATCCCATGGACGAAATTTTCAAATATCTCTTTGCCATTTGGCGTATGAACTACCTCAGGATGAAACTGGAGTCCATAAATGTGTTCGCTATTACCCATGACAGCGACAGGAGAATTTTCAGTATTCGCTAAAGCTTTAAAACCGGGTGGTATATCTATCACATGGTCGGCATGGCTCATCCATACTGGCAAAGTACTCGGGAGTCCTGTAAAAAGAGGATTAGTAGTATCACTTATATCTAGCATCGACTGGCCATACTCATTTCGTTCCCCAGGTAATACCCGTCCCCCTAATTGATGCGTGATAACTTGCAGGCCGTAACAGATACCCATTATAGGTAGGTGTTGCTCATAAATATATGCTGGAGGTAAAGGAGCACCTGGGGCATAGACACTGGCAGGCCCCCCGGAAAGAATAAAACCTCGGGGATCAAGAGCGGCTATTTTCTCTAAAGAAATATTATAAGGTACAATCTCACAATAGACATGGCATTCCCGTATGCGCCTTGCGATAAGCATGGTGTACTGCGAACCAAAGTCAATAACTACGATAGTTTCACGCTCAGCGGGCGAAAGGAGCCTAGTTTCAGGTGCAGTCTGTCCAATTATTAATCCCTTAGCGATTTCCAAATAAGTAGAAACTTCAATATCATCGCTGGCGGAGACACGGTGACTACGTAATTTGGCTTTTTGTTTATCATTAGGATTTAGCATAGTCATCTTAGATTATCATTGTGTAATACAAGCATGCAAACCCGCCCTGAGAATACCGCCGTTTACGTTGAAAAATTAAGTCAAGCCCTCTTTCAGGCAAGCCAGGCATTGATGGGTTTGGCAAGCTGTATGCAACCACCAAACAATGTTCTTTGGAGTAATAAAGACTCATCTGCACAAACTGTAAAAGAAGTTGCGAAAAATTAAGGAAATAACATTCAGAGAGGCAAAATGAGATAAAAATTATATTTTAAGGCAGGAATAAATTCATATATCGAAAAGGAGGAAAAATAAAATTATAGGAATAAATGAATAATGGAAGAATTAACAGACATAATCATAAGTTGCATGGATTGCGGGGAAGATTTTACATTCAGCGTTGGGGAGCAAACATACTTCAGGTCCAAGTCCCTGAGTCAACCGAAACGATGCTTGCAGTGCCGTAAGAAACGCAAAGACTCACTGGTGCCCGACATAGGAAGGATTAAAGATGGAACGACTTGTTGCCGTATTCAATGAAGTGTCAGGTCTAGAGGAGAACCAAGCCAAAACTGCCATTTACTATGCTATGGCGACTCACAAATTAAACGAGTTCGATTGGTTTCCAGTTTTAGCTTTCATTGGTGCCCCAGGCACAGGTAAAAGCAAAGCTTTAGATGTGCTGGGGCAGATTTGTTATAAGCCGTATCGCATTAGTTGTCATGCCACCATGACATCTGTTGCCTTGAGAGACGAGTTGGCAGCAGCAAGAAACAGGACGGCCATAATCGAAGAGTGTGACCTTTACAGCAATAGAAAACAGCTCCAGTCATATCTGATAAATCGAGTAAATAAAACAAGGACTTCAAGTGTTGTAGTCAAGGAACAGGTGGAAACGGAGAGCGGTATTAAGAAATGGAACACACTTAAAAAACATATTTTCGGTGCCACAGTTATTCATGATAGAAATTCGCTGAGTGATTTGGCTGCCGAGAGAAGGTCGATAATCATTACCACTCAATTCAAAGACGGGAAATATATCGAGCCCTCGGCAGATTTGAAGCTGCCAAAATTCAAGTTAGGAGGAGTTCCTGATTACTTTAATAGTGGAAGTGCACTTGACGCCTGGAAACCACTAATCATGGTGGCTGATGACTTACATGACTACGGCTGGCTTCTGTGGGTTAGTCAGCAAATTGAGGAAGCTACTAACGAATTGAAAGATGGACAGGTGTTCGAGGAAAGGCTTCTCATATTCAGCAAGGTCATTGAGGCGTACTACGACAGTAGACTGGATAGATTGATAGTTAAAGAGCCGATACTTCTCAAATCAATCGCTGAACGAATACAGGGAGAAGGCCTGAATTATATAAGCCCTCAAGTTATCAAGAAAACCCTAAGAAATCTCGGGATTAAAGTTAAGGTGTACGGCGGAAGCAATAAAATTTTTACCAGTGAGGATGAATTAAGGAAAATAGCTTCGGATATTGGCTACAGCGATGAGTGTTTAAATGGTCAAATTAGTTTATGAAAAAATGAGATGTTTATTAACTATATATATACACATTTCTGATAATTTCATCATTTTCTCATTTACCAGAGGCATGAAAATAATTAACGAGGAGGTGAGTAGTGCCAACAAACATTCAAGACACTATCGAAAGGTTTAAGGCAGAGACCAGGAGAGGTCAGAAGGAAAATATCAGCTATGAGTTTGCTATCGCTTTCTTGAATGTCTTATCAGGAATTCATAACGATTTGAGAATGATAGCAGACAGATGCGACCAGAAACGAGAAAAGCGAAAAAATGAATAAACGAAAGGTATATGGCTATTAATAGATGACAAGCGCTATAGCAATATTATGAGTCGCATCGAAGTGGTTAATAAACAAAACAAGAAAGGCTTCAAATATTTTTGGATTTTGAAAGGAGGTGGTCGATTGAAAGCTGCATCCTATATTGAAATAGCAGTAACGGGATATCCAACGCATTGGATAAATAATTACAGAGGAGGTAATAGAAATGCCGAGTTTAAAGCAATTAATAGAAGAAATGGAAGAACTTGATATCGACCCGAAGAAGGTTCGATTGCATGGCCAACAATACGATGAATTGATTGACCAAGCAGAGAACCAGAACGGTGATGATGGCGACGAAGAATAGGAAGAGGTGAGGTTCTCCACAGGTTGGGCTTTCTTTTTGAGGCCCAACCTGGTTAAAACAACAACAGTTCTACAATTATCGGAAGAATTATTAATGAAACTGCGAAATATTGGCAATACTTGTATTTAGAATTCCTAGGTCAAAAACATAGACAGCGTAGGAATGGGATTAATAACATATGAACATTTTTCATGGATTAAAAGCAAACTATCGTCACAGGATTGAGAAAAAGTACATCAATTCTATCAAGAGGAAGCAATTAAATTTCAATTGCTCAGAGAAATTGATTATAGGAGTTAGTTTGATTGCTGCAAGCCTTGAAGTTCCTATGTATTGTTTGCTTGAGCACCTGCTCCAAGTTGGTACATATCATGTCGGGCAAGCAATGCAGAATCAAGAGAAGCGTGAGAAATTGATTGAACACTTGGTTAAGGGGCATCTCAGAGGTAATGAACTTAGTGATGATGAAAAGATACTTAATTTGAGTTAAATTGAGGTGGACCCCATTGTTAGGACAGGATAGGGGTGATATTAAGATTGGGTC
>CAZZHQ010000042.1:0-16996 GCA_964654015.1 uncultured Dehalococcoidales bacterium
GCTAAACCCTGTACCCAAGCATTGCCTGTATGAGCTCAGCAGAGGACATTTCTAATGAGTTAAAAGAGAGGACATTTCTAAAGAGTTTTGACAGCATCGACACAATTAATCGAAATGTAATTGTACTAGCGTCCCTGGAGGGATTCGAACCCACGACCTACTGCTTAGAAGGCAGCATAGTAAAGCTAATCTGCTTAACAAATTAACAGTATCACAGCTAGCAGAGTTAAGCAATTTAAGCAAAGCATATATATCACAAGTAAAACACGGTAAGCGTCCTCCATCACAAAAGCTTCTGGCTATCCTTTCAAATCTTAATAAACCCAATAAACCAGAGATAGATTATTTAGGGCTTTTTCTACAATCCAGGCAAGCAATGGGAGTAAGCCCAAGTACTCTAAGGTTTTATAAAGATAGACTTTCGAAATTTACCAGCAATATTAATTACATGAAGGCTTCTAGGAAGGACATAGAGCGATATTTAAACTCTATACCAGGAAACAGTAATGGTCTTGCGACACGACATGCTTCTTTCAGAACAATTAAAACTTTTTATAGATGGTTAAGTTCTGAATATAGCTTTTGCAACATTGTTAAAGGTATGTCTGCACCTATTTTGGGAAAACCAATTTTACCAAGCCTGTCGCAGAACGAGGTATTAAAATTGATAGAAGAGACACATTCAATGAGGGATAAAGCCATAATAGCACTCTTTACCGAAAGTGGATTAAGGCTTTCTGAATTGGCAAATATTCGTGAACAAGATATTGATTGGGATAACCGTATAATAAAGATACTGGGTAAAGGAAGGAAAGAAGCATATGCACCGTTTGGCAAACTTTCAGAAAAATATATGCGTTCTTTGGAAGTGGAAAGCAATTCTCATACCAATATTTGGGGATTAAATGAATGGGGAATTGCATCAATGCTTAAAAGACTGGAGAAGACTACAGGTATTACATGCAATCCGCATACATTCAGAAGAACATTTGCTTGTCTATTGCGAAAGGCTGGAGTAGATACTATGACTATTAAAGACCTTGGTAGGTGGGAGTCTTTAGAAATGGTACAGAGATATACACGCTCCGTAAATTTCAATGACAGTTTAAGATTTTATAAAGCTCCCCTTTCATAATGTTCCAGTTTGAGGACTGTTTAAAGATATACAGACAGTTAAATAGCAGTTAATAAAGACCCCTATACTTCTTCTTCATACCGTATCTATACACGGTAATAAGATTAGTACTAGCGTATGGTGGTTTTTGGTTGACCAAATCCAAGAGGGGTACCCTGTTGTATTATTTAGATAGGCGTCTGAATTTTGTTTAAGCTTATGTACTAACCCTATACTCGAAATCAACTTCTACAGTAATATCAAGACGTGGCTTAATTAAGATACCATAGTTATTGCTAGCCTCTGAATTGAAAATGACTCTGTCATTTTTAGTAACACGGGTATATTCAGCAACTCTATAGCTCCAGTGCCAATTTGCGCTATGTGTTGGTGGTCCGATTATTGTTCCTATAACAATGGACATTTCTGCGTCAATAGGGTTGAGACTTGAAAAATTCATCTCAATCTCTTGGTCTTGAGCTAAGTACACAAAGTATACTTCTGCTGAACCATCCTTAAGGAGTACGCTGTCTCTTTGCCAATCTAACCATTCGGTTTGCCGAGGTAACAATTCAGTTGGTATTGCATTTGGTGTTACCTTAATGACTTCTACCGGCCGGCTTTCTTGATTGAGATTGATAGCAAGTATAAGAACAGCACACATTAAAACTACTACGAGTGCAGTAAGAACTTGAACAAGTCGAGACTGTTGTATTTGAAGGTAAAACCATGAAATCCCACCAAAGAAAGAGAGGTTAATCCTACTATGCAGTGTCTTTTTCATGAACAATGGTTAGCAGTCACTCCTTATCGACCCTTCCAGTCAACAATTATTATAAGAGAACTTTGTTCACACTCATCCAAATCATCGAAATGAACTACCCACTCTGTCACCTCCCCAGGATACAAATCACATGGAGTAGAGCAATTAACACAAGGCGTATCTTGATAATCAACCCAAACTTCCACATCATACATAGTCTCATCTCTCATATTTTCAATCTTTCCTTGGATTCTGTTATTGTGCTTCTCCAAGTCAAAGACCCGCAACCCAACGTCAAAACGTATAGATTTAATCCATCCCAGTTGCCCTAGCTCGGCATAATTATCATCCACGTCCAATATATCCTTCAATCCCAATTTATCCATCTCGCTAACATTGTCGGAGCAAGACACGCTAAAAATAAGCATTAAAGCCAGCATACCGATAACTAGATAAAACACTTTACTTACTTTCATCTCTTTAACTATACCTCCTATTTATCAGAAATAGTGTGCATGGTAATGGTTAACGTAGCACTAGTTGATTCGGGACTTCCTTTTCGGTTTGGTTGATACTTTGACTATTGCTAAAGGGGCTGATATCAGCAACAGAAGTGCGATTTTGAACGATACCTGACAAGACGAAGACCAGGACTATTAGTATCAGAGTCACCAGGGTAATGCTGTTTTTCATTCTATGATTTGTTGTTGCTCTCATCTTTTGATGAAATATGCTTCCAAATATATAGACTTGTTGTAATAGCCCCTGTAAGAATAAAGAAGCCCAAGGTTGGTAATAAAACCCAATTGTTAAACCAAGCAGGTTTAATTGCCAGTTCTCCGTATGAGTTTATTACACCCCAACCACTCTCAACTCTAAAGGAGGGTCGAGAAGAAATGACTGGATGCTCCAGATTACCAGTGATAGAGGCTAAAAGAATGACTAATAAAACAAATCCGATTACTGATAAAGCGACAAATAGTACCAATTTATCTTGTTTTACTCTGTTGATGTTAGTGGTGGCTTTTGAATGAAGTAAACCAATAACAAGTAGCCCGATGAAGTTAAGTAATCCTAGAAACGAATAAAACCAGGTTAGATTTTTAAGCTTAACCCAATAGTAAGAACCGATAAAAAGGGAAACTGAACCTATCGTGAATAAAATAATCTTGAAAACTTCGAGATGAGCAAACCAACTTATGCCAAAAAGTTGCATAATACAGCCTGCAATCGTTAATAAAGCTATTAGTGATTTAATTAGGTTGTTGCTGGCTGTCACCACCACTATTTTATCACCGGAGTAATCAACTCCGTCTGCACTCCTCCAAATCTTAGGTGTTTCCATTATTCTTTCACCACCACTATTAGATTTATCTCTGTAATATCTGTAATTCAAATATTTGCCGAGGCTTATACCAATTATTACAGGGCTTAAAAAAAATAGAACAGTTATTAGCCACTCAGGCATTTACCACCTCCGACATAATATCGAGTCTAACACCTATTATCGTCAATATCAATCATTTTTATCAACAACAGCGTAGCTAATGTATGCGGAATAAATTGTTCGTGAGTAGCTTTAAAACAGGTATACCTGGAGGGAAGTTTCTAAACTGTTATTTAGCAGAAAGTAATTATATTAAGTATATCGGTTTTATCGATTGGAATTCTAGGAGTACTTAATGCAAAGTCTTTTCAAGTCATACTCAGATATACATGCAAGGCTAGTGTGACGAAGCCGAACTTGTCTGTAAATTATTTATAGCTCTTCTAGCAGAAAATAACATAATCACTATTACCAATAAAAAAGGATATAATGATAGTGGGATAGATGAGTTTCTAAGAAGTGTTTGATACTCTTTGTCTTGGAATAATATTGCTTTGTATTCTTTCTCTTCCTGTAAAGTTATACTTTGACCAGTTTCCTCAATTCTTTGGTTATTTATTCTTGTTAAATAATCCATCGTAACATTATACCCAACATAACGGTACGATGCTACGTATCCTACTACTAATGATACTATAAGACATATAACTGCAATTCTATAAAATTTGGTTGTCTTTGCTATTTTTTTTAAAATAAACCATAAGACATATGCTGCAAAAAGCTCAAATGTAAATATAGCTATGTAAGTTGCCATATTTGTTTAAACTCCCAATATCCTCAGTTGTTAGTGTCCATCACCGGTTATATTTCCAGTTAGTAGTTATCTACTATTCAGATAATCGAGTTTATCACTAAAAATGGCAATATTCAATGATTTTAGTGACTAAATTAACCATTTTATCGCCGATGTATGGACAATTAATTGTTCGTGAGTAGCTTTATTTATAGTGGTTTCCAGGTAGCAGACAGGGAAATAATGCTATTTTCTGCCATGCCATCGGGTAAATCAAAAGTGGGTTTGCCTTTTCTATATAGGATATCTGCGTCTCTTATTTTAAGAATTATTGGATATGACTATTATTCATATTATAGTTTGGATGTATAAAGAATAATTACCAACAATAAGAAGAAAGAAGTGAGTTTGGTTGTTTTAATAATGAATATATATACCCTGGTATATTACTTATCAAAGCTATTTTGTGAGTGTTGGGTACGTAAACATTATATATTCTATGATAAAAAGGATATTGGTCACCGAGGAGAGCTACAATTCCAGAACCGATAAAAGTAATTGCCATGTAAGAATATAACTAGTGCTACGTGTGAAATAATTCATCTGTAATTCTCAATAACATCTCATAAAATAATCAATTAGAATGCAATATCCGACCCAAACCGAAGTAATGCCCATATTAATAGTATTATCCCTAAGGCCGCCAATATATTGCGAACTCGGTTAAAATTATTTAATGGGCCCTCCGCTAAATAAAAGCAAGCAGCACTACTTAAGCCTAGTGTTACTAGTATCAAGTCTGGTAAACAGGCGAAAACAATAACTCCGATAACAAACATCGCTCCACCAAGACTTTTTACAAGTGAGCGCTTTTTACCAGATAAATACTTTTCAGCAGAAAAGATACAAAGAGTAGCAAATCCACAAACAACTGACATTGGTATTAAGTTGGAGATATCATGCATCTATATTAATTCTCCATGATATATCTAAAAATATTTATATAGTGAGTCCCTAGCCAGTGCATTATATATCTTGTGTGCTTTAGAATAAACTTACAGCAATTTCAACTTTACAGTTCTTAGTAACGTTAGAGATTCAAGTGCCTCGGTGAAAAGGTCTGGGGCCAATACAAGCAAATAGGGAGCTAATGACATACCACAAAATTCTGATAACTTTCTTCCGAAACCAAAATATTTCACTTTGTCATCCGTTTCCTCATTGGCTATATGAGAGTAGGCAACTAGGCGGTCCTGCAAAATGTCCATATTAACGATGTTTGCTAAATGGACTCTAAATGCTAGTCTGCCCTGGTGATGCTCCGCATTAGTGTGAATGGAGTCCATAGACCACCAATAGTCAAGTGCGAATATGAAAAAATATAGCAGCTCTTCTTCAACTTTCGATAATTCGGAGTGCTCATTGGCATTAATTATCTCTTTTAATAATTGGATGGTACCCTTGATGGAATGTTGACTTATTCTAGTAAGCAGAAGACCAAATTCTTCTGGGGTAATTACCGCTTGTTTTTTCCTCTTGAACAAGTTCATTTTTTCTTCCGCTCGAATAATAACAACAGAACCACCTAGAGGCAAGGTCAATCCCTGGCCTTTTATTGCTTTAAGTAGTTAAGAAGTATAAAAAAGGTTAGGATAATATATATAGGAAAACAGGCTAACCTATCCTAACACCCTACCATTAGCTTTATTGAAGTGCCCCCTTATCGCAAAAACACTGATAATTGGCTGGGTTGGTCTAGGTAGCGTCTATGTTCTTTGAAGAAATAATGCCTCGAAATAGCTACGAAGGCAGGTAGGCGTCCAGGTAGTCTATGTTCATACCATCTAAGTAAAAAAGTTAAATATATATAAAGAAGAAATAGAGAATAACCTAGACAACATAGACGTCAAAGCTAAAATCCGTCCATGTTGCCCAGGTTGGTCTTTTAGGTATCCTTAAGCTTCAAGCCTTTCCATGCATACGCCCTCTGTCCATCTTTACTCAGACGGATGCTTCCAATTTTTACTTGTATGGATTTTGTAATGTTTCTACCAAAGGTTTCTTTTGTAACAGGGGATATTCCCTTATTCTGGCAGTACTTATAATAGGCATCGTAGAGTTCCTGCTTTTCAACAGTAGCATTGCTATCTATTTCACAGCATTCCTCAACGAAACTTGTTACAGGGTCGCTCAATACCGTGTAGTGCTGAGACACCTCTTCTATGGTCTTATGGTAGCTGAAGCCCTGATTGGCTAATAACCTTAGCCTTGCCTTCAATACAAGATTTAGAAGCCCCGATAGTTCTTCAGGGGTAGTTAGCTTGTCTAGGATATTATTATCAGCAGAATCGTCTAGAAACTTATTTGGGAAGTCAATTATGATAAACCTTCTCCAGAGTGCCCTAGTGTCATCATTAAGGATTTTAGGTGGTCTGTTTGCACTGAATACCAGCTTTGCATGGTTCTTGAACTGGAAAGGGTGACCGTACTTTCTTTCCGCGGTTAGTGTATCGCCTCCTGTTAGCTCTTTGAAGACCTCAACATTTTGTATTCCCTTAGATGGTATATCTGAGGATAGGTTCACCATCTTTCCTGAGAGTTCCGCTTTACTGAACCTGTTTTCTTCAAGTCCATGGAGCGAAACACTTGAGCAATTCTCTTCACCAAGGAATATCCTGAGTAACTCAATCATGGTACTTTTACCGTTTGCCCCCTCCCCAACAAAGAGAAAGGCTTTTTGGAAAGCCATATTTCTTATCAAACAATAGGCGAACAATTCAAGCACACAGTCAACATCTTCGGGTTTGAGTACTTCATTGAAGAACTGCATAATGGCAGGAGCGTCATCTTCAGGGTGATAATAGACAGGTATCTGTATCATTGAGAGATACTTTGGGCTATGTTCTCGAAATTCCAAGGTATCCATGTTGATAAGACCGCTGCAGCAATTGAGGATTTCAAGCTTATTATCAAACTCGTATAGTTCTGCATTGCTCTCTCTCTTTATCCAGTTGACGACCTCGTTTACGTGGTAAGTCGAGGCTTTCTCTGCAAAGATGTGCTGAGCACGTTTCTCTATGTATGCTTTTCCATTTGGATAATAGAATCCATGAAACATATACATGTACATCACTCCATTTACCGTTTTAAACGAGTCTTCAGTAAGTATCTTATGTGCTACCTCCACATGAGGGTATTCACTCGGCATAGTTTACTTCCCATAGTTTGAGCTGTTCGTGCTTGCTATCTTGCGTATTCCAAAATTTTAATTGAAGTACCAATTGAGGTTCAAAGCCACCTCTCTGTATCTCAAAGGCATGAGCTGCAAACTCGGAGGTTTTGCATTCATAAGTGATGTCGCTTTCTTTATCTACCACTTGTATCAGGTCTGTTACTGGCATGATTTCTTCAATGAAAGCTTGCTTGGAGATGCACCAGGCTCGGGGCTTCTGTAGCATATGTCGTGACCCTTTAACTCTTTTTATAAAGATACGGCCAGCGATATGGCCTATTATCTTTTCCTGTGATTTTACAAGAATATCTGCAACTATTTTGGTTGATGTGGTATACTGTTTTAGGTTAATCACTTTATTAAGCCCTCTTGAAGTTAGTCTCATAACTTCGGGGGGCTGTTTTTTATATATCATAAGCATTCTCCTTTTTCTCTAATATGTATTTGTTCACGTCTGACTTGTTCTCTCTTTCGTTAGCTATGGAGTTTGGTACTCCAATAGCCTTTTTAAGCTTATTTTGATGCTGTCTAGAAGTAATCCATGTTCTCTCCACCTCCTTTAATTTATTTGTATTCTGTTCAGGGCTAATCCCGGAAATACCTTTTTGCACTCTGTTAATAGATTCCAACATGGCAAGAGTGAAATATCTGTCAGTTGGTGCTTTTACCTTGGAGATTTTGCGTTGGGTCTTTACCCATTGAAGAGTATTTCGGATATGGCAGATATCCTCTGATGGAAACCAGATAGCTTTATCAATTGTGGTGGAATCCAGAGGACAGATTGGGGCTGAGCATTTTTGGTAGCTGGGGCAATTAGTATTGACCGTCATTTTGCCTCCCACCATTGGGAATCAGTAAATCAAGTAAACCCTGTAGCCTTTTAAGATAATGATTTGAATCGAGGTGAGTGACCTCATCAAACCTGAAATCTAGGGCATCCTTCTTGGCTTCTTCAATTACAATTTCCTTGAATACCCGTAGAGCACGTATATCCTTTGTTGTAGCTAGGGCAATAAGCCTTCCTTTTAATTCATCTAGATATTGCAACACTAGAATTGGTTCATTCATTTACACCTCCATATACCCTTTTACTATTAAACGAAAATTAGTAAGCAAAATGGACATTTTGAAAATGAAAAAACCAACCCTATATTAAGGTTGGCACTTTGGTGGGAAATCTCAGCAGAAAAAGAGTTTACTCTATACTTTTCTCTCTATTTGCTTTCAATTTATGTTTGAGCCTACTTCTAGTTTTAATGTTCCTTGTGTAGTCAACGCCCCAACGTGTTGTTAATGACATACCTAACTTGGATGATAAAGTATAACCCTCGTACGTTGCAGCTATTACATCTTGTAAAACCCATTTTTCTCTTTTTGTAAGTTTATCTAATGGTAAGTCAAAGTCTGCTAGTCCCAACTCCTCTACCGCTTCTGGAGCAATAGCTAGTTCCTTAAAAAATGGAGTATCGTTCTCGCTAACACCTTTAGTCCCTCCAAAAATTCTATGCTCACTTATCAAATCATTTTTAATTGCTGTATGCAGATAGCCTGCCATTTTTTTATCGTATGCAATGGCAAATCTTTTTAAAAGTCTCAGGTGGAATAAAGAGTTACCATAGTCGATTTTATTAAGATAGCTTTCTTTCTGTTCTTTATTCAACTTAGCTACTTTTTTGCTTATTGGTTTAACAAATACGTTATATATAGAGCTTCTAGCGTAGTCTGAAGTGTTTACTCTATCAAGACCATAGATATTCCAAACATTGTTTCCTGCCCAATCTGATAATTCTTTAATAGCATGATGTCTATTTGGTATTGGCCTGTCCGGAAAATAAAACTTACTATATTGTTGAAGATAGGGGTACTCAGCAATAAGGCAACGTTCTAATAGTTCTATCTCAGGGTGGTTGGCTTTTCTTCTTTGCATTTCTTCTACCGCAAGTCTTTCAAAGATAATCATCTTAATGTGAGTTATTAGATGCTCAAGAGGGAGTTGCTCAGAATCTCCAAGCAAATCAATTAAGTAGTTGTAGGGGAGATATCTTGTAAAATCTATCCTCCAACATTTTTCCCTATCTTTATCAGTCATTAACTGATTAAATATAAAGTCTTCGATAAGACTGCCTTTTATAACAATGTACAGAAGAGATTCACCGTTTAATTTTGAAAAATCAGTACTTATTTGGAGCGCAATGTAATAAGACAATGCTAGATATTGAGCTCCACAAGTACATGCATGAACCAAAAAAGCATTCTTGTATTGTTCTGGATTATTTGGGTCTAAACTATAAAGCCAACTCAGGTATGTTTGTTGATTTCCCCAGGGGTCTCGTTCCACCTTCTTAAAGCCAGCAAGATTAAATATTAATTCCTGGAATGTTTCAGTTAGTAATGTCATCTGGATAACCTATTTATAATAGTTGAGTTCTTTAAATCTAGAATATTCTCTCCATTTCTATTTCTATCATATTTTCAGTAAAAGAACAATAAGAACTATTGACATTAACAGTGTATACGCTTATAATAGATAATAATGAATATGATACTTGACACTAAAGAAGCAGCAAGAAGGCTCGGATTATCTGAGCAACATGTTAGATATCTTCTTGCTAGAGGAGAGATAGAAGGAAAGAAACTAGGTCGTGACTGGGTTGTGCTCAGCCTTGATTATAAAAGAAAGAGAAGACGTAAAGGAGGTAATATAGAGAATAGGGTATAGAGAATGTTAAGCAAATTGTTAAGCAAAATTTATTCGTGAGGTGTAGCTAAAATGGATAGAATAAGTGTTAAGCAAAAAGTTAAGCAAGTTAGTAATTGTACTAGCGTCCCTGGAGGGATTCGAACCCACGACCTACTGCTTAGAAGGCAGCCGCTCTATCCAGCTGAGCTACAGGGACTGGCGTACGAACAGTTTAACATAGCTTGTGCTTTAATACACATTGTGAATAGTGAACTGAAAAATGACCGCAGTTAAACTTCAACCCCATATTGGTTCACGTATTAAACTATAAAAACAGAACTTCACTCTGTAGTGAAGTTGTTTCCTACTTCCAATTAATTCAATGATCTAATCTTTATTATTAATCCTACTCTTTGGCCGTTACTTTTTTATCTCTAGAGTCGGTGATATAGAAACCAGAGCCCTTAAATACTATGGGTACAGGGGAAAAAAGGCGTCTTGCATTGCTTTTACATACAGGACACATCGCTACCGCCTTGTCCTTGAAGTCCTGTCTAATTTCGAATCTTTGTTTACAACTCGAACATTGATATTCATAAATAGGCATTATATATTCTCCATAAGAATTTATTCTGTTGATTGGTCAGGCTGTTCTGTCGATGTTGCTTCGGTATTTTCTTTAGCAGAACGGACTTCGAATTCTCCATTCAAATCAGTGACCCCAATCTCAAATTCTGGTTGATGAGCTTGTAATACATGTTTATTCCAGCAATGAGCATGTAAATACACTCCACATGAGCAATGAAAAACAGCTCTGTCACAAAGCAACTCGTTACCACAAACAGCACAGTTCATATGATTACCTCCCAAAATATTAGCACTTGTCTCTATCGAGTGCTAATTATATTCCAGAAAAGGAACTTTCTCAAGTTAATACCTGGTAAATACTATATATGTGGGTGGCCAACACCATATGTTGATAGCTATAGTCTACCGTGATAGAATATCATGCATTGTTTTAGGCTTTTTATAACGTGAAACCTAAAAACTAATAGGAAACTGGAGGATTTAATGACCACAAACAAAGGAATGTTTTCTATGATGGATGAAAAAAGGGTATTTAATCCATCAAAAGAACTCAGTGAAAAAGCTTACATAAAAAGTATGGAAGAATATAAGCAAATATATAAGGAATCTATCGAAGATCCTGAGAAATTTTGGGCTGGTTTGGCAGACCAATTGGATTGGTATAAAAAATGGGACAAGGTTCTTGTGGAAGATTTTGCCAATGCTAAACATGAATGGTTTGTAAATGGAAAAATAAATGTAAGTTATAACTGCCTTGATAGACATCTTAAGACTGAACGCAAGGATAAAATAGCTCTTATCTGGGAAGGTGAGCCTGTTGGACAGAGTAAAAAATATACCTACCAGGAACTTTATGACGAGGTTTGTAAATTCGCTAATGTACTTCTAAAAATGGGAGTTAAGAAAGGCGACCGTGTCTCTATCTATCTCCCTATGATTCCTGAATTACCTATTGCTCTGCTTGCCTGCGCTCGAATAGGGGCTATACACAATGTAGTTTTTGGCGGATTCAGCGCTGAAGCACTCAGTGACAGAATAATTAATTGTAGTTCCAACATTCTTATTTGCAGTGACGGCTACTACCGTAATGGAAAAGTGATTCCCAGTAAAATAGTTGCTGATACCGCTATGGATAACTCTACTTGCATCGAAAGAGCTATTGTTGTTAAAAGAGCCGGTAACCAGGTCAACATGAAAGCTGGACGTGATGTATGGTGGCATGATGAGATGATTAGTGATGACATTAAACCGGTATGTGAGCCAGAAGTAATGGATTCGGAAGATCCTCTGTTTATTCTTTACACCAGTGGTAGTACCGGTAAACCAAAAGGAGTGCTGCATACACAGGCTGGCTATCTTCTATATGCGATGCAGACTTTTAAGTGGGTATTTGATTATAAAGATGAAGATATATATTGGTGTACTGCAGACATTGGCTGGGTAACCGGGCATAGTTATATTGTTTATGGGCCACTGGCTGCAGGTGCAACTACTCTTATGTACGAGGGTGTACCTAGTTTTCCTGAACCTGATAGATTCTGGGAAATTGTTGAAAAGTATAAAGTCAGCATCTTTTATACTGCTCCGACAGCTATCAGAGCAATTATGCGTGAAGGTGATAAGTGGCCACTTAAACATGATTTATCTTCTCTTCGCATTCTGGGCACAGTGGGGGAGCCAATAAACCCTGAAGTGTGGGTATGGTATCACCGTGTAATAGGCGGTGGTAACTGCCCTGTTTTAGATACCTGGTGGCAGACAGAGACAGGTGGTTTAGTTATTACTCCTCTTCCCGGCGCAATTCCACTAAAACCGGGTTCAGCCACTGTACCTTTCCCTGGTATTGAATTAAGTATTTTACGGGAAGATGGAACAGCTGTCGATACAAATGAGGGTGGTTGGCTGGTAATAAATAGACCATGGCCCGGGTTGATGCGCGGAGTTTATGGTGAACCGGATAGGTTTAAAAATACTTATTTTGTTCAGTTTAAAGGCGTATATACGTCAGGAGATGGGGCTCGCCAAGATGAAGATGGGTATTATTGGCTAATGGGACGTATTGATGATGTTATTAACGTTTCAGGACATCGTATTGGAACAGCCGAGGTTGAAAGTGCTCTTGTATCGCATGAAAAAGTTGCTGAGGCGGCGGTTGTAGGTATGCCCCATGAGATTAAAGGACAGGGCATTTATTCTTTTGTTACTCTTAAGATTGGCGTCGAAAAGACGGAAGAGCTTAAAAAGGAACTGAAAGTTCATGTTAGAAAGCAGATTGGCCCCATTGCAACACCTGATAAAATACAATTTGCAGATAGTTTACCTAAGACCAGAAGCGGAAAAATTATGCGTAGAATATTAGTTAAAATCGCTAATGGTGATGGAGACAACATGGGTGATATTAGCACTTTGGCAGATCCGAGCGTCGTTACTGAATTGATAAAAGGTAACGCATAATATCTGGATTAGTAGGTTAAATTGGCTTTTTGTGATGATTGTTTTGGCAAAGCTTTGTGGAGGAATAGGTGGTTTGAAATAGTATCACCTTACTAATAGAGATTAGCTATTGCCAATAGTTTAGGGGTAATAGTACAGTCTATGCTGGCGCAGTTATTATTACTATGCATAAGAATTTAGCATAGTATTTGTAGCGCGCTCACATAAACTTACTTAGAAACTCTTCAAATCTCCATAAAATTAAGGTAGAATAGTAAGGAATTTTTTTGAAATAGCAGGGGTGACAGATAATGATAACTAGAATCATGCAAGGTGACATAAAATATATTACCGCTGATGCGATGGTTGTAACCATGTTTGAAGGAGAAAAAAAGCTCAGCGGGGTTATCTCTGAGGTGGACGAGGCTTTAAATGGAGCTATAAATCAAATAATCAGTAGTGGTGAGTTTAAAGCTAAAATTAGTGAAATTAGCGTCATCCACTCGCTTGGTAAATTACCGGTAAGAATTGTAGCCGTTGTCGGATTGGGTAAGCGACAAGAATTCAGTATAGATAAAATACGCAATTCAACGGCTGAAGTTTGCCGACTTCTAAGAAAATTAAATTGCCATAAGATAACTTTGTCGCCATTTAGCGAGGTTATAAAAAATATTAAACTTGTCGATTTGTATGAGGCATATACTGAAGGTAGTCTTTTGGGACTATATAGCTTTGATAAATACAAAAAGCCGGATAACACGACTGTTGACGAGCTACTGCTTGTTTCAGAAAACACTGAGAGATTAGAGGACTTAGAGAAAGCCATAGATAAGGGGCAAATTGTAGCCAGGGCTACCAATCTGGCTCGTGATATGGTCAATGAGCCAGCAAATAATATGACCCCCAGCCGTATAGCTGACATAGCAAAGGAAATAGCTGACGAGCGAAATTTAAAACTTAAAGTTCTTGATGTGGAAGAGATGAAAAGCCTGGGTATGGGTGCACTTCTTGGAGTAGCGAAAGGTAGTGTGGAGCCTCCAAAGATGGTTGTACTGACTTATCAAGGAGATAGCAACTCTAGTGAAACAATTGGTTTTGTCGGGAAAGGTGTAACTTTTGATTCAGGTGGGATTTCACTTAAACCCTCTGCGGGGATGGATGAGATGAAAGATGATATGGCTGGTGCCGCAGCGGTTTTAGCTGCTATAAGTGGTATTGCGCAGTTACATCCCAAAGTAAATGTCATTGCTGTTGTACCGACTGTAGAAAATTTACCCAGTGGTACTGCCTTTAGACCATCAGACATACTAAAGTCGATGAGTGGGAAGACAATTGAGATAATTAGTACAGATGCTGAAGGTAGGCTTATTTTGGCAGACGCTCTGTGCTATGCCATAAAGAATGGTGCTTCGCCATTAATTGACCTGGCTACTTTAACTGGCGCCTGCCGTATTGCCCTCGGAAATGGATATGCAGGGGCTTTCTGCAATAATAAACGATTTATGGAAAATATAAATAATGCCGCAAATAAAACTGGAGAGCATTTGTGGCAACTACCGTTACCGGTAGAATACAAAGAACATAACAAGAGCCAAATTGCGGACATCAAAAACATTGGAGATAAAGTTGCAGGTGCAATCAGCGCTGCTCTTTTTCTGGGCGAGTTTGTTGATAAAAAACCATGGGCACATCTCGATATAGCTGGTGTAGCCGCCAGTAATGTAGATAATGGTTATATAGTTAAAGGCGCTACAGGATATGGTGTACGTATGCTTATTGAATTAGCCTTATCATTAGCTAAGAAGGAGAATTAATATGAAATTTAAATGGTTAGGTCATGCTTGCTTCGTTATTACGTCAGACAATGGAATTAAAATTATCACTGATCCTTATTTAGTGGATCGTGGTATTCATTATTCTGTTATTGATGAAAAAGCTGATATCGTTCTGGTAAGTCATGACCATTGGGATCACAACAATGTTTCAGCAGTAAAAGGTAATCCAGTAGTAATAAAGGATAGTGGAATTCATTTTGCACAAGATATCGAATTTAAGGGTGTAGCCACATATCACGATAACTCATCAGGTAAGGAAAGAGGCCCAAACAATATTTTCTGTTTTTGTATGGATAAAGTAAATATCTGCCATCTGGGCGATTTAGGACATGCACTTAGCCAGCAACAAATTGTTGATATCGGTAAAGTAGACATATTGTTGGTCCCTGTTGGAGGTAACTTTACAATCGGCGCAAATGACGCAAATGAGATTTGCGATAAATTGAAACCCAAAGTAGTTATAGCCATGCACTTTAAAAATGAAAAATGTGACTTTCCTATAGAGACCGTTGCGCCTTTTATTGAAAATAAAAATAATGTAGAGTCGATGGATCTAAGTGAGCTTGAAATTAATGTTAATGAACTTCCTTCATCTATGAAAACCATTGTTTTAAAGCCTGCTTAATAGAAACTATAGAGTAGTGGTAGTAGCAGTATTCAGAAAAAATAATATTAGATTATAGTTGGTACAATGATATATAACGCTTCGGATTTTGTTTTCACTCCTCCTCCTCAGCTTTCGTGGGCAAGGCGTGTTCTAATTAAGCCCTGTGCCGGGTATGCTATGCCCTATCCGGTTACAACCAGTCCAGAAATACTAAGGACTATTATCAGAGGTATTAGGAAGGTCACAGATGCGGATATTATCATCGCTGATAGTACGCTTAGCGGTGAACCAATAGCGCCAATTTATAAAGAACTTGGATACGAATTCAGACGCGTTCTGACATTCGATATTAATGATTCTCTACTTCTTGAGATAGAGAATCCTCTTGTACAATTTCTTGAAGAATCCACTTTCTGGATACCCAATTTGGTCATACGTAGTGACTTCTTAATAAGTGTAACTCCTTTCAAAGTATGTAAGGGAAGTGGATGGTTTAGTATTGCCAATTTATTGAACCTGTTGCAGGTAAGTAAGTTTCAAAAGGGTAAATATGCTAATTGGGAAGAATTGCTAGATTCAAGTATTGACAGAATACTGGCTGATTTATATTTTACGCTGCCCTTCGACCTGGGAATAATTGAGGCCAGACAAAAGTATTACTTTACAGACGATACCACTGAAGGTACTACGGAGGAATGTGGGAAAATACTGGTAGGGGAGCCTTACGAGGTGGACTTGGAAGCTTCAGAAATGGCTGGTTTGGATACAAGGTACCTGCAACTGATCAAAGAGTATAGAGATCAAATTGAGAATTGAGGTACCCTCCAATACACCAATGTCCAGGAGATTTGTTTTACGTGATTTCAGTTGAAGAGGCCCTTAACAAGGTATTAAGCTTTATTGAAGTTCTTAAACCAGAGGAAAGGCCTATTCTGGACGCTCTGGGTCAGGTACTGGCGGAAGAAATACGTTCAAATATTGATGTACCCCCGCTGAATAATTCCGCCATGGATGGTTTTGCTGTAAGAGCAGAGGATACATATGGCGCGCTTGAATCCTCCCCGGTATTTCTGCCAGTAATTGACCAGGTAGCAGCAGGTTATCTATCAAACAAAACAGTAACATCTAAAACTGCCATTCGTATAATGACCGGTGCTTCAGTACCTGATGGAGCCAATGCTGTCGTGCAATTTGAGGATACTGATGAGGTACTACGAAAATCTACTAAAGATAGTTCTTCGACAATTGGCATAAAGAAGCAGGTAAAAAAAGGACAAAATATACGATTCAAGGGAGAAGACATTTCTAAGGGCATGAATGTACTCCCATGTGGAACATTACTACGACCATCAGAAATAGGAGTTTTGGCATCTCTTGGATATTCTAAAGTTTCAGTTATAAGGCGTCCCGTGGTTGCGGTTTTAGCTACCGGAGATGAACTTATTGATATTGGACAGACACTTATTCCTGGAAAAATTTACAATAGCAATGCGTATTCTATTGCTGCGCAGATAAAGCGGTATGGTGGAAACCCTAAAATTCTTGGTATAGGACTTGATTCTATTGAATCAATTGAAAATAAAATTGATGAAGCGCGTGGCTGTGACATGCTTATTACTTCCGG
>CAZZHQ010000042.1:17096-21135 GCA_964654015.1 uncultured Dehalococcoidales bacterium
GGATTAGCGATTATTCCTGAGAACACAAATGGCGTTAAGGCTGGCGACATGGTACAAATACAAATGATTGACTGGTAAGGAGCATCAAAAATGGTACCCTCTATAGCTATTGTAGGCGAATCGGGAACAGGAAAGACTAATCTTATCGAGAGGTTGATTGTTGAATTCAAAAATAGAGGTATGCGTGTAGCAGCAGTTAAACATAGTCATGGAGAAATAGACCTTGATAAAGAAGGCAAGGATAGTTGGAGATTTGCTGAGGCTGGTAGCGATATTACAGTTTTCAGTTCAGTCGATAAACTTGCATATATAAGGAACGTAGATTCTGATTCCAGTATCGCCGAGATTCTTCGAATTATTGGTGGTTCGGCCGACCTTGTTTTATTTGAGGGATTTAAAAAAGGTAATATCCCTAAAATAGAGGTATATCGTGAACAATCTGGTAGTGATCTTGTAAGCCCTATCCAGATTTTATCAGCTGTAGCTACAGATAAGCACCTTGATATTGATTTGCCCCAGATTCCTTTAAACGATACCGCTCAAATCGCAGATTTTATTGAGCAGAACATTTTAAATTTACAGGGAACTAGTAGTTTATTATTTATCAATGGAAAGCAAGTTTTCATAAAACCCTTTGTGCAGGATATTATTTCTGAAGCCCTCTTAGCTATGGTGGCAACTCTCAAAGATGTAGGTGAAATACAAAACCTGGATATTTCCATAAGGAAAAACTAAATATATGTCTGATTTAAAATATAAACTGGGAATACTGACGGTTAGTGATAAGGGTTCACAAGGGAAGCGTCGTGACACAAGTAGCGAAGCGATACGCGATGTATTATTACAAACTGACTTTGCTGTTTCGGCTTATGATATTGTTCCAGATGAAATTGAACTCATCGTTAATAAATTAAGCAGTTGGGCCGACGAAGATCAGATTGATGTTATCCTGACCACCGGAGGTACAGGCCTTGGTCCAAGAGATGTCACCCCCGAAGCTACTCTGTCAGTAATCGACAAACTCATTCCAGGCTTTGCAGAGGCTATGAGAGCGGAAAGCATGAAAATAACTTCTAGAGCAATGTTATCACGTGCGGTTGCTGGCGCCAGGAAAAATTGTTTGATTATCAATTTACCAGGTAGCCCGAAAGCTGCACGTGAATGTCTTGACATAATATTGCCGGCTCTTACTCATGCCGTTGATATACTGCGGAGTAATGTTACTGAATGTGCTGTAAGTGATTAATTTCTGACATGACTTTATAGTATTAAGTAAAAGTTTTAGATAACATATACCTGTGGATATTTGGAATCAGGGCAATTTTGGAAAGTAGTTATAAAAATGAATAATCTCGTGGATTCTAGCCAGCGCAATATAAACTATCTTCGTATATCGGTTACCGATCGATGTAACTTACGCTGTATTTATTGTATGCCCGAGACTGGCATTAAATGGATAGCACATAGCGAGATACTCACCTATGAAGAGATTGCCACTGTTGTGCGCGTCGGTGCAGATCTGGGTATAAACAAAATACGAATCACCGGTGGTGAACCACTGACCAGGGCGGAGTTACCGAAGCTAATTAAGATGCTCTCAGAAACTAACGGAGTAGACGAGATTTCTTTAACAACCAATGGTATTTTACTTAAAAAACAAGTATTAGAGCTTAAGGATGCTGGTTTACGGCGAATAAATATCAGTCTTGATACTTTTAAACAAGAGAGATTTAAACAGATTACCCGTCTGGGGAACTTACAGGATGTCCTTGATGGAATTGATGCAGCCAAGAATGCTGGTTTAAACCCTGTAAAGATAGATATGGTTGTAATTAAAGGCATTAATGACGATGAAATAATAGACTTCGCCAGGAAAACATATGAACAGGGATGGCATATACGATTTATAGAATTGATGCCTTTATCCAACATAAAGGGCATAATCTCCGTAAAGGAAATGCGCAGTCGTATAGAATCATTGGATAAACTTGAAACAGCATCAGCCCCAGTGGGGAATGGACCAGCCAGATATTACCGTTTACCTGGAGCTAAAGGTACTATAGGGTTTATTAGTCCCGTCACAGAGCCATTCTGTCGCTGGTGCAATCGTTTACGCCTGACTTCTTATGGGCAATTATGCTCTTGTCTATTATCCGATGGTGGCGTTGATCTCAGGAAACCACTTAGAAATATTAATTTACCTGAAGAGGAAATAAGGCGTCTTTTTCTTGAGTTAGTTGCCTCAAAACCAGCTCATCATGATTTGGCAAATAATAACCTTGCTTTGTCTCATAAAATGTCTCAGATTGGTGGCTGATAGCTACAGCCTCTAAGAAAGAAAGGAATAAATAATGTTCGATTCAACAAATGAAAACGTGGTATCAACAGTTCGGATGATAGATGTAACCGCGAAGGCTGAAACGGAACGTGAGGCTATAGCTAAAGGTAAAATCAGTATGAGCGCCACCACGCTGGAACTTATTAGAGAGAAAAAGATGGTGAAGGGAGATATACTGGCTGTATCTGAAACAGCCGGTCTTTTAGCGGCAAAGCAGACTCAACACCTTTTACCACTCTGCCATCCATTATTACTTACAAATATATCAATCACATTCTACCTGCCACCTGGTGGTGATTTCATCGAGATTACTGCTAAAACAAAAGGTACTGGGAAAACCGGGTTTGAGATGGAAGCTTTAATCGCGGTGTCCGTAACTGCACTGAATATTTATGATATGTGTAAAATCATAGATAAGGACATGAGCATTGGACAAATCAGGCTGATAAGAAAGAGCGGAGGAAAAAGCGGGATTTATGTTGCGGGGGAAAATGGAGGCAAATATGGAAAACACGGCAAGCTGGTAGCTGTTTCTATTGGCTCAGATGCGGATTCGAAGAGTCCGGTGGCAAAGGCGGTTCTACGTAAAGAATATGGATTGGTTGGTGACATACATGCTGGTAGTTCACGCCAGGTAAGCCTCTTAGCAAAGGAAACCATTGATAAAATGTTAACTGCCATAAGTAGTATCAACCCCGAACGAATGAAGACTCAAAATATATCAATTAAGCCTGGTGATTCTGCTGAAAATTTACTAATCGAAGGAATAGATTTAATCTCATTACCCCTTGGCACCAGAATCCATATAGGAAATGAAGCTATAGTGGAGGTTTCTCAGATAGGGAAAGAATTTCATAAACCGGGTTATTACCTGCTTCCTCTTGAAGGGTTATTCGCCGATGTTATTGAAGGCGGCGCCGTTAACGCCGGTGATGATGTGGTTATCGAATAAGATTACTAATATCTTATAGTGAAATCAGCAAAATGATTGACCTGGTCGGACCACATTAGCTCAACATTCTGTACTATGGAGCCTGCAGTGCCTTTGCGTAAATTAGATATCAGGCTTTCCAGGTAGTGCTTTTCTCCTACCGCTTTGATTTCTACAATATCTCCACAAGGAAGATTACGTACATATCCCTGTAAATTCAGTTTGATAGCAGTGCACTTAACGAAATCTCGAAAACAAACACCCTGAACATGTCCATGAACATTGACTGTTAGCTGAAGTATTTCTGCCATATTTTAGCCATTCGGTAGGTTACCAAAATAACTATGCAAATTTAGCGATTACTCGTCTTCTTTCGGTTTTCGTTTTTTAATTACTTCTGTTACAGTCGTTGGTTCATATTCGGATTGTATTAATTGTTTATTAGTTCCTTTTTTAATTGTTTTCTTTTCTTTATGCCCAAAGTCCCGTTTGCCCATCTTGATATCTCCTTCTCACAAACAATTCATAGTTATTTTACGTTATTCCTCTATTATTAACTATAATTAATTTAAGCAATTATACATTAACTGGTTGCGACCAATATTTTAAAGAAACACCTTGTTTTTAGTATATCAAGAGTCATTAATTTGACACAACTTGTTGATTAGATAAGCTAGTCAAGTTATAATTTCTAGTGTTGGGGATTAGTCTAGCGGTAGGACGACTGATTCTGGATCAGTTAGGCCAGGTTCGAATCCTGGATCCCCAGC
>CAZZHQ010000043.1:0-20270 GCA_964654015.1 uncultured Dehalococcoidales bacterium
AGATCTATACGCAGAGATTTTATCATGACTGGATTCCGACTTTCGTCGGAATGGTTGTGTAGGTGAGGTTTTTTGCCAGTCTATCGAAAACACATTAGGGATGCAGATAATAAGAAATATTAAACTTACAGCAATAGAGCAAATATCATGATAATGGAGCAAAAACAAATACCTCCCATTCCGTTGAAAAACGGAATCCAGATGCTATATGCGTAGATATTATGTTTATATTCTTGCAAGCAAGCGTAACGGGACTCTCTATGTAGGTTTTACCAGTAACCTTCCGCAACGTATTTATGCACATAAAAACGACTTTGCAGAGGGATTCACCAAGAAATATGGTGTTCACATGCTCGTGTACTTTGAGGAATGTATTGAACGTGAAGGCGCTATTCGACGTGAAAAACAGATTAAGGAATGGAAAAGGCGCTGGAAATTAGAATTGATTTAAAAAGCCAATCCAGAATGGCAAGATCTATACGCAGAGATTTTATCATGACTGGATTCCGACTTCCGTCGGAATGGTTGCGTAGGTGAGGTTCTATTGCCTCTTTAATATTTACCATCGGTTTTAAGAGTATATCTTTAATCAAGGTTATAAATCATCCGAATACCAGCTAGAATGGATTTACGGTCTGTTGTGCCTAACCCCAAAGACTTGAAATCGATTTCCTCCATTTCCATGCGAGAAAAAAACTCCCTAAGATCGTCTTTTATACTATCAGGTACTTCCCCATCGAAATCAGGACTCATGATTTGGTACAGCCTGAAAACATCATTCTTGTGTTTTTTAATGACCTTGCTGTCGATGGTTTCTCCCTGGTTCCTGCGTTCTGATAGGTCAAGCCACGCCTTTGCTTTGAGTGGGACCAGATGCTCGGGTCCGACAAAGGAAAGACCATCCAATTCCTTCTTGCCGCTATGAAGGAAACGGTAGTAGTCGTCATCCAGGAGAATTGCCGATAGGCTCGAAACGTCTTCATCTGTTGGTATGGGTGTCAAATGACTGTCGGCAGCCAGGGATAATGCATCCGGTATACGCGAGAACAACTCTAGCATGAATGGATAACCCTCAGTCTTTGGTTTTTGGAAACGGTAATACTGCTTCTTGCCAGTTGAGAGTTCCTGTAGTTGATATTTCCCATCGTGAATGAATTTCCAGAAGGCTTCCACGAATGTTTTGTCAAGAGCTTCGACACACAGAACAATATCGAGATCTTTGGTGGCACGAAAATCGAGCCCGGCTTCCCCCATTGCCAAATCACAGGCAGCTCCACCAATCAGTACATAACGATCAGTGTATTCACGGAAGTGTTCTCTAAATAGCTCTAGTCCTTTTACCATTTTAGTCCCTTCATCATTTCTTTTAGTGCGGCTTCAACCCGCTCGTCCTGAATTTCTTTGAGTGATAGGTATAGCGACAAGCGGTCCACCACCTTGTCTTTAGTAAATAGGTTTGGGGCATAGCTCCAAACTTCGATTTCAAGTGCTCCAGGCTCTGGAGAGGGGAACTTATGGACTGAATGACATTGTTTTAATGATTTCCAGTCTTCTCCACTCAAAGCAGTAACGGGATTGGCCGGTTCGGCCAACATGGTGTAGTTCGCCAGTGCGGTTAAACCGGCGCAGAGACCTGGTGGATTGGTGTTCAGAGGTTTAATATGAAATCTTTTTTTAACTGGGCTACGCAAAAAAGGCTGAGCTTTTGACCATATGTCTTTTGGTGATTCGGCAAATCGAACACGTCGTTCTCGTCCTTCGAGAACGAAATCCCCTAGATTTGCAGACTCCAGTTCATCGAATGCCCGGGTCATTGTCATCGAAGAATATCTTAGGGGTCCAGCCATCTCAGCCGGCGTAAATATCGTCTTTGTGGTTTCGTGGAGTAACACATGGATGATGAGCGCCTGGGTAGAAGGGCTGAATTTGTGTGTGTCTGTACGCAATTCTTTGAAGTGCTCTCGCAAATCGATGCCTAGCATGGGCAAGTACATCTGGTTACCGGGAACCACAAACGGCAATTTGTGCTCAATTAGCCGTTTGCGATTATAGGAGGTAACTCTTGCTCGTACATACACGACCTCTCCAGCCCATTTAGCTCGTACCTGGTTTAGATGCTTGCTGACGATTGCCGGTGATTGCTCTTGTTCATTACTATCCAGCATCAGCAAGCAGGACGATTCCAGCAGTTGTACTTCGTAGAACGTATAGAGATTTTGAAGAAAAAGAGGCAGCCGTGTACACTGATCCCACAGAGTTGGGCTGATATCAGCATTTAACGTATGGTGAAGGTATCGCTTAAGCTGAGAAAGTTCGGTGTTCATGCTGCCTCCATATCACTGTTATTGCATGTTAACATATTAATAGTTACTGTGCAAGTTAAGGGTTACTATCCTGTCAAGACTTTATTAAATACCCTCCGCTTTAAGCTACTTCCGATTTGACATAGTATTAAACTCATGCTATTATCAATCAAGTAATAGTATATGGTTATTAATAATGATAAGCAAACAAGTCTGATTAGCAGAAAATATGGTGATTTCTGTAAAACCGTAAATCAGCGAAAAATGAAACAGGTTTACACTACCTGCAATGGAGGTGGCAAAATTGGTCGAAACAAACGAAGCAGATAAGAAATTTCAAAAGGAGCTGAATGCCGGCACATCAGCAGTTGTTCTTCTAAGCATCCTGGACAGGGCGGTAGAACCGATGTACGGTTATCAGATTGCCCGGTATATTGAAACTTCTGTCGAGGAAATGCCTATGACACAGGGTGCGCTGTACCCAATACTCAGGTCTCTCGAAGGCAGTGGCCTGCTGGAAAGTGAAGTGGAACCTTCCATATCCGGGCCGCCACGGCGTTATTATAAAATAACTGAACCCGGTCATGAGACCTTGAAAAGGTGGACACAAATATGGTCTCAGACAAAAATATTTGTGGATACTATTATGGAAGGAGGGTACGATGATACAAAGTATTGATGAATATCTACATCAGCTCAGGGAGGAACTTACAGGAAGCGACTCCGCCACAGTTCAGGACGCTCTTTCTGATGCGGAAGAACATCTGAGGACAGCCTTAAACAGTGCCCTTGAAAAGAGTCAGGCTGATGTTTTGGAAGGTGATGCCCTGCCTCCGATTATTGAGAAGTATGGCCTGCCAGCCGATATTGCCAGGGCATATCGGGAGATAGAAGTGCGGGTTCAGCCAGCCTTTTTGAAGCCTGCTTTACGCACAGACAGGTGGTCAATCTTCTCACAATTCTTTAGTGTATTTGTTGATCCCAGGGCATGGGGAGCACTTCTGTACTTGCTATTCTCTCTGGTTACGGGGATCATCTACTTCACCTGGGCAGTGACGGGAATATCAGTTTCTCTGGGCTTGATGATTCTGATTATTGGATTGCCGATTGCTGGCCTCTTCCTGCTTTCAGTCAGAGGCATAGCCCTTGTCGAAGGGCGTATTGTGGAGGCTTTGCTTGGAGTACGTATGCCACGTCGCTCGTTTTTCACCAGAAGAAATATTGGATGGTGGGCACAGTTCAAGGCCCTGGTGACAGAAAAACGAACCTGGATAGCAATGATTTACATGGTACTGCAACTTCCGCTTGGCATCATTTACTTTACCGTGTTCGTTACATTGATTGCGGTATCACTATATGGCATCGCTTCACCTGTGCTGCAACTGGGCTTTGATTTACCGGTCTATTACGTTAATGGCGTTTCCTACTATCTGGTTGGATGGATGTTGCCCCTGGCGGTAATCGGCGGTATTTTACTGGCTACGCTGACCATGCACCTGTCCAGGTATGTCGGGCGACTGCACGGCGTCATGGCAAAGAAATTGTTGGTAAGAGTTTAAGAGGTTAATAAAGTTGCGGAATAAGTAAACAGGGAGAAAGATTCTATGAAAAAAACAAGAACGCTGGTGGTAGTAGTAATAGTCCTGCTGCTGATTTCAGGATGCCGGGGTATGCTGGTCACAAGAGGTGGAGATACGGAACTCGGGGAAATGGAGACAAGGCAGTTTAATTTTACCGAATTTACAAATGTCGATATCGGCAGTGCATTCAGTTACGAAATAAAACAGTCCGACACCTACAGCATCAGTATCATGGCTTATGACAACCTGTTTGACGATATCAAGGTTTCTAAAGAGGGACAAACACTAACGATAGAGAAGGATGTCCCATGGACCATATTTGATATTGGCTTCGACAGGCCAAAAGCAATTATCAACATGCCCCTACTGCATGGTTTAGATAGCTCCGGCGCTACAAATGGTGTTGTTTCTGGCTTCAGTTCAACAGATAACCTGGAAATTACGGTATCAGGCGCCAGTTCCATAGAATTGGTGGAAATAGTGGCTGGCGGTATTTACTTTGATATATCGGGAGCAAGTGATGTTACCGGTGTTCTTGAAGCGAAAAACATTGCCCTTGAAGTATCGGGAGCCAGTTCGATTAATCTGGATGGTGAGGGCGGCGATATAGATATAAATGCCAGTGGAGCCAGTCGATTGGAACTGTCCGAGCTTATGGTCAACGATGCCGATGTTATGCTTTCAGGTGCCAGTGATTGCACGCTAAATATGGATGGAAGGCTGGATGTTGACCTGAGCGGGGCATCAAAGCTTGAGTATATCGGTGAGCCTACACTGGGAGAAATGGATATTTCAGGAGCTTCAAAGATCGATAGGAAATAAGATATGGCCCTCTATGCTATATCCATGACCAAATAGTAAGAGCATTCCATCCCACAATTCCAATCATGCCAAAATTCAGGTGCTTCAGCAATCTGCCACTTTTACACCATAATAGGATTAAAGCTATTGTAAAAGAGATGGTGGCTTTAAACACGATATTGCAGCCATAAGTCGCGCCAATGATTGGATTGAGCTCAGAGCTCCCCAGGGCTATGGCAACCCCGGTCAATTGAGCGTCTATTATATTTAGCTCAATGAAGATAATACCGAACAGAATTAATTTACCTAAATTTCTCTTAATAATTGCCATTAAATGCTCACAAGACCAAAGTACTATGGGCATAATGTACAGAAGTACCGGGTAAAAGTAAAGTGCTAATTTTTTCCATTACGAGTGGAATTTTGAGAGGGCATCAAGAAAATTTATGTGTGATACTTTTCTTGTAAGCACACCAGTTTATCCACTTATCGGTGCAAGTTGGTCGAGAAATAAAAGAGGGGGGCAGAGCTTAAGCTCTGCCCCCCTCTCTCGGAGATTATGTTCTGCTTATGGCTTACCGACAGGTGGAATCTTGGTGTCCTCACCTCCGTCTATCACGTCTGTCCCGACATTCGTGAAGGTGTTATTGACCACCTTGTTATTGATAGCGTTACCATAAATCCTAACGCCATAAGAAAGATCAGAGAAGGTGTTGTTGACTATTCTGGCGTTGTTTACCTGGCCATCTAGGTAGCCGTAAGCGAAGACTCCGTAATAACCACCAGTTACGTCATTACCTGTGAACATCACACCCTCCAAGGTTGCCTGGGCACCATCTATAGGTCCAAACGGGTCTGAAGGCTCACTGACCTGCGCCAAGATGTAAACGGGGTAGGTAAAGCCGGAGATAGTATTCCCCATTACCCGCACGTTGCTGACGGTTACCATGCCGCTGTTTGGACGAGTGTTGCGCGCTTGCACTAGGATGCCGATATAACCGTCTGCCACAGTGTTTCCTCGTATCTCACTATGCTGGGCGTTGGTCAGTTCCAAGCTGTATGCACCGTTATCGTAAATATCGTTATTACGAACGACCCAGTTTGTATGGAGTCCCTCACCCTCGTTTCCGACCAGGATAGCGTTCCAGCTATTGCCATGCATCACATTATTCTCAATAGTGATGTGGCTGGTGCCACTGTTCCACGCCTGGATGGCATTGCCCTGCCCGTTGCCAGTTCCGCTGTAGTCGCGGATTTCAAATCCTTCAATAGTAACACCGCTGACGCCTTCCTCTAGCTTTATGCCGTCTACCCCAAGAGTTGTTCCGACGTCAGCCGGGATATCCCCATCCAAGATAACATCTCCTTCACCAATCAGAGTAATGTCGTTTGTGTTGATTACCACAGACTGGTGGTATTCGCCAGCGTAGACGATAACCTTAGTCACGCCTGGTGTGTCCACTGCCGCCTGAATTGAATCTCCAGGATTGACATGCACAACTGTTGACTTAGCAGCGAATACCGGTCCTCCCATTAGCGCCAGTAGCAAAGCCAACACTATCCCTAAAACTAAAAACTTTTTCATTCTTTTTCCTCCTTTATTTAAAGAGTATATATTTTAATCCCCCGAGTTGGGGTATATTGACTTGTTTATCTCTATTCAATTTAATTCTGAAAAAGCCGTGAACTCTACTTTCAAGCTATTTCTTCAATGCCCGTCGACCTTGGGCATAGCACCTTTTGTGTTCCAGTCTTTTTACTTAAAATATAACCACCCCCTTCTGAGTTACTTTCCTCACTAAAAAACAGAAAACCGACCTTATAAGGTCGGTTTCGCCACTAACTCCACAGAACCCAGGCGACCATATACAGGTTCTGCTTCCACACTACCTCTCAAGATACCTCTCTATTTAATTATCGCACCTTAGTCCTGTATCTATTGTATTACACTTTTTACTGTTGTCAATAGCATTATCTTAACAGTACCTACAATTGCTATAAAATAAATCTATTTTATGGGCAAATCCAGGTGAAGTAATTTAAAGTGTACCATTATAGTAGGGATATAATGATTTGATTAGCATAGAGGTATTACTCTTTTTTATTCTTTATGTGGGTTGTTTTAATGTTAGTAAATTGTTTCCTGGTCATATATATACTAATAATGTGTAAGAAACAACAATAAAAAAGGTATTAAAGCGCCCTTGCATAATATTTGATTATCCCCCGAAATTACCACTTCATCCGTGCAAATTTTTAAGGGAGTAGGTCATCTGAATAATGTATACATATTCTCCCTGCATTTCAGGCATCAGGAGTGAACTTCTAATGATTCGATGCTATTACGAAGCGATTTATTTGTGAGTCCTCAGTTTGTATTTACGATATATATTTTGCGTGTTGACAAAGGTGGATATTTATTTGATAATCTATTATTGGAAAAAGTAATCATCCTGATTAAGGAGGAATCTGACTATGAACAGTAAGATATTGAGATTTACAGTTGTTACTATTTTAGTTTGCTCATTAATACTTGTCTCATTTGGGAGCGTGTCCGCCTCTCCACCACCAGACGGAGCCCCGGGCCTGGCACGTTCTATTGAGGTCAAGGAACGGCATGCGGAAGCGTTGCTGGAAGTCACCGGAGTGGCTGGTGTAGGCGTAGGCCATAATAAGGCTGGTAACCCGTCAGTTATTATATTCACTGAAACACCCGGAGTACGCGGCTTGCCTGCTTTCCTGGACGGCGTACCTGTCGTTACACGGGTAAGCGGTAAGTTTTTCGCCCAGCCAAAACCAAATAAACCAGATAAACCAGATAAACCGGGGAAACCTGTTGAGCCGGACCTGACTCCAACGGATTGGTGGCCCCGTGCTGTTCCAATAGGAGTATCTACTGGTCATCCAGCAATCACGGCGGGGACTATTGGAGCACGAGTTACGGACGGTATTGATGTATATGCCCTGAGCAATAATCATGTTTATGCTAATTCAAACAATGCTACTATTGGAGATGATGTTCTCCAGCCAGGGACTGCCGATGGTGGCGGTGGCACAGCTACAAATGATACCATTGGCCAACTTTTTAAATATGTATCGATAAACTTTACCGGTGGAGATAATACAGTTGATGCAGCAATAGCCAAAACGACTACGCTCCTTCTTGATAATAAGACTCCTCCAGATGGCTATGGCACTCCCCAATCTGTGACTGCCGAGGCTGCTATCGGCATGAAGGTCATAAAATATGGCAGGACAACTGGCCTGACCAAAGGGAAAGTCTCTGCTATTAATTTCACAGGTTATGTTTGGTACGATTCAGAAAAGGCACTATTTGTGAATCAAATCATAATCACACCGGGTACTTTCAGTGCAGGTGGTGATTCCGGATCACTGGTGGTCGTAGATTCAAAGAGGACTGATGACCACCACAAAGCTGTAGGACTTCTGTTTGCGGGTAGTTCACGATATACTATAGCTAATCCTATCGATTTGGTGCTTGATGCTTTTAACGTAACTATAGACGGCATACCATCAAGTTAGTTCAAGGAATAATAAGGAATAATAAGGTATGGGGAAGAGGCTTCGGCCTCTTCCCCTGTTAATTTATGAGGGCACAATATGACTAATGTAAATATCAAAGAGGTTCTAAAGACACATACGGCTCACCTGATGGCAGTGTCTGGTGTGCTGGGTGTAGCAGAGGGCAGAACTCAGGGCAAGCAATGTATCAGGATATTTGTTGTTGACAGTAGTTCTGAGTCATTAAGGCTTCTTCCAGATAACATTGAGGGTTACCCGGTCATTATCGAAGAAAGCGGCGAGTTTCGAGCACTCGATAGCTAGTTGCACTGCTTGTAGATTAATAGAGCAGGTCAATTAATACCACATCCGGCTTTACACCCCGGGCTAATCAAGAGGCGAGCCGTACACAAGATGTTTTGTGCAGTGCAATAAAAAGGGGGACATGATTTTCTTGCCATGCCCCCCTTTTTAAACTAATAAATGGTTTTAGCTCTTTCCTATTCGGAACATTTTTGTGCCGCATGTCGGGCACACACCCTGGGTTGCTGGTCTCCCGTTCTTCATGGTTATGGCCTTGGTGTCTTTCATCTCTTTCTTGCCCCGGCATTTCATACAATATGCTTCCATAGGTTCACCTCCTTCTTTATTTTGCAATGGACTACCCATTTTTACATTCACCGCTCGTTGTCCTTTGGGTCCCTCTTCCAGGTCGAACTCGACACTGACGCCCTGTTTTAGAACATTGAAATCTCCTCCAGACAAAGAGGAGTGGTGGAAAAAAACGTCCTTGCCATCTTCAGCGGTTATGAAACCGAAACCTCGATCCCAGATTAGCTTTCGTATTTTCCCTTCCAATCGTTTCACCTCCTCTGTCTACGAAGGATAAATTATTACTTTCGTAATGTCAATAGTAAATGCTCATTAAAGTGATTATTTTTACACCTTTTCTATGCCAAACCCCAAGCTCAATATTCTCCTGAAGTTGCTCTACATATTTCTATAGGTGTTCACTGCCTCTTCTCAGGTGGAGAGTTTGACTTCCGCCTGATAGCTGTGGATTCCGTGTGCCATAGGGTTTGGAGACGACTATTGACAAACAAATACCATAGACATATTATCGGCAATAATTTTAGTAAAAATACCGGATGTAATTGACTGGGGGTGACTCGTCTCCGTGGAAAGTCATTAATCAGCCTGAAGTCAATAAAAAATTCAAAGGAGGATTAGTCAATGGGTTACTTTACAATACTGGCTGCAATTCCCGGTTTCTTTCTAAGTTCACTTTTCTTTATGTTGCTCTGGGGAGTTATCGCTCCCAAAATAGGCCTGGCTGATATCGGTTATTCCGTGGCTATGCTCATAACAATTACTCTATGGATAGCGGTAGCGCCCCTTGCTGCTGCGGCTGGCAGGAGAAGGAAATAGGGTTTTCGACAAACACTGCGGTTTAAGGCTAGCAATTCATAAGAAGGGCTTCGTTATCGGCAATGATGGAAAGGCGTTTTCGTGCCCTTTTTGGATTACTTCAATACACTGGCAGCTTTACCTTTTTGCTATTGCATATGGATTCGCTCATGGAGGATTTTTCACTCTCATTTCTCCGCTGATAGCAGATTTATTTGGTACCAGAGCCCGTGGCACACTTTTCGGTTTTTCCTCGTTTATCAGTACGATTGGTGGTGCCGCCGGACCGCTCATAGCGGGCAGGATATTTGATGTTAGCGGGAGTTATTCCTTAGTCTTTTGGCTCGTAATCGGTTTTTCCGTTGTTGGATTATTACTGTCTCTATTTCTAAAGCCAATAGAAAAAACGGGCACCATACAAGTATGATATATCCTAATCTATGCTTATATCATGCCTATCACTGACCTGTCCTTTCTACATGAGGAGGAGCAAATACCCGGCGGAGCAGGTCACTGGAACAGGCTTGAGTCTCTTAGCGTGTCTATAGCAGTGGGCAGGCTAGGTACTCACGTTTATCTAAAGAGATGGCCGTTTCATTCTGAAGGTATCTTGACCGAGGCAATACAGGTCTTGTTCTCCGCCGAGACGAGCGATAGCTTTTAGTCCAGACACTCGCCTGGTCTGACTATCATAAAACTCATCTCGAATGTGGACGCAGAGAACTTCGCCGATGATTAAGCTATAAGATGGCGATGGTTTTCCTAACTCTATACTCTGGATAACACGACATTCCATGTTAACGGGTGACTCAGCTACTATCGGTGCTTTGACGAAATCGGCTCTCATCGGTGTAAGCCCCGCCTTTTCAAACTCACTGACATCACTGGGATAAAGTGCTGATGTTATGTTCATTTTCTCGGCCAGGTCTTTTGTAACAACACTGATGACGAATTCTCCTGTGAGCTCGACATTTCTCAGGGTGTCTTTCTTCTGCCCATCCCTTTTTATGCCGACAGAGAAACTAACCACCATCGGCCTGGTACTAACTATACCGTAAGCAGAGAAGGGCGCCAGATTAAAGATACCGTGTTCATCCACTGTTGAGACCCAGGCGATTGGACGTGGTATCACTATATCGGTCAGCAAATGGGAAGAGTCTTCTTGATTAAGAACCGTAGGGTCTATCTTCATTGTTATCCTCCATGCACCAAATTTGCTGTTACTATACTAATCAACGAGGCTATTTATCAAATTTGTTTATCTGGAAATTGTTCGGCGAACGAGCAGCAGGGTGCTGGAATTGATGTGAGTATGTGTCAGCTTTTCACCTGTTGAATAATGAGGTATAAGAGTGATTAAATACGGTAGGTAAAAATATAAGAAGAAAGGGAGAATTATCATGGACCAGGGTACGATAAGAATAGCAGCGGAGCCATTAAAGAAGTTCGCCACCGACATATTCATAGCAGCCGGGATGCCTCCTGGTGACGCAAAGAATGAAGCGGAGGTGCTGGTATGGTCAAACATTCGAGGCGTTGATTCTCATGGCGTCATGCGCATCCATCTCTATATGAAGGATATCGATACGGGTCTTATGAATCCTAAGCCTGAGATAAAGGTGATAAAGGAGACCCCTGCGACCATACTTGTCGAGGCCGACCATGCCTTCGGCGCAGTGGTGACAACTTTTACCATGGAGCGGGTAATTGAGAAAGCAAAAAAGCTGGGCATCGGTTGGGGACTGATACGTAACAATACTCATCAGGGTGCCCTGGGGTACTATGCCTGGATGGCAGCGCAGCAGGACTTGATTGGCGTTGCCGCGGTGGCAAGTTGCCCTAGCGTAGCCCCGTTTGGTAGCAGGACGATCGGCGTCAGCAACAATCCGATTGCCTTTTCTCTACCAGCAGCAATCAATAAGCCCGTTGTTTTCGATATGGCAACAAGCGTTGTCGCTCGCGGAAAGCTGAGGCTGGCGGAAGAGAACGGCAAATCGATACCAGAAGGTTGGGCTATCGATAAGAATGGTAATCCGACCACTGATCCAGCGAAAGCAAAGATACTGCTTCCTGCTGGAGGAGCCAAAGGTTCAGGTCTTTCCTTTGTTATCGAGTGTATGGCCAGTGTGCTTGCAGGCGCTCCTATTGTAGCACCAGTCCTGAAAGGGAGACGCAGCACGGAGCATCTCCAGAACAGCTTTGTCATGGCGGTGGATGTCGCCACCTTTGGTGACGTGGATGAATATAAGAAGAACGTGGACGAATTCATCGGCTGTTTTGCTGATCTGCCGCCAGCGGAGGGCTTTTCGAAGGTGCAGGCTCCTGGAATGCCCGAATGGGCAATCTGGGATGAGAGGTCAAAGAACGGTATTCCTATAGCAGCGGGGACGGCTCAAAACCTGAGAAAGGTTGCCATGCGTTTTGGTGTATCTTTGCCGGTAGAAATGCGTTAAGTTGACTGCACTGCCAGAAGTAACGGTTGCCGGACGACCTGCTATGCCATTGTGAGGTTTCGTGTTGTAGCGGTTTGGTATACCACGCTGTCTCTGGTTTCTGCATGAATTGTTGCTTACTGCGGCGCTATATATCTTTTTGTCGCCCTAACCAGTGACAAATGACAAAAGGTGGAGAAGTAAGTATAATAGCTGGCATAAATGAACACAAAAAAATTATCAAAATCTACTCGAAAATTTATTCGCAGGGAGAAGGCTCGGATTCGTCATGATGGTTCGGATTTAAAGGAACAGACTGAATTAATTACTGAGTTATTTCAAAGGTTTCACAAGGTATAATAAATCCCTGGTAGTTATACCACTCATTAAGTCAGTGCCGATATATTTGGACTTGCCCCCTTTTTCTTGAGCTGCTCCTAATCTGCTCCCCAAAAAAACTCTCACTTTGCCTTGTCCAGTTTTCAAGGAGCGCGTCAGCAATGAGCATAGCAATGAAAAGATGTATCTAGTTATGTGATTGTGTAACTAGATGAATAGTTTGCTACTCTACACTACAAGACGGATGTCAACATCACCTGTTCAATAATAAGCTATAAGGCCAGTTACTAAATGTTAGCCAATAAACAAGGAAAAGCAAAGAGAAGCTGCAAAAAGATACTTTTAATTATTGCTGGAACATTGTTTTTAATTTTAGGTGTCGTCGGAATATTTATACCTCTTCTCCCCACGACTCCTTTTCTGTTACTTGCTGCTGCATGTTATGCAAGAAGCTCACAAAGTTGTTATGAATGGCTTTTAAATAACAGGTGGTTTGGTAACTATATTCGAAATTATATAGAAGGAAGAGGAGTTCCACTAAAGGTAAAAAGGGTCACTTTGATCTTATTATGGATAGTAATTGGGTCTTCAATTCTATTTGTGATTCAGAGTTTTTATATAAGATTGATTCTAGTAGGTATAGCAATTGGGGTTTCTATTCATATCTTGCGTCTCCGTAGTTTGGAACAATGAAAAGTCAGTGATAGTTGATGAAATCAACAAAACAATGATAGTTATTGAAAGATCTCTAAAAGATAAACCTCTCATTATGGCGAATTGAATATGCTTGTTTTTACGACACTAGATAGACGAGGCCCTCTGCCAAGTAAAGAAGAGGGCCTCGTTTAATGCTTCTCTTATTGCGCTGTGGTTTTTACACGCTCTTCCTGGGACATCTCTACCAGTTGTTTAACTTGTTTCACATCCAACTTCAATCCTTCAGCAACACGAGTCCCGTACTCAGTGTCGGCTTTATAGAAAATGGCTGTCTGCCGCAACTGAATACGTTTGATGGCATTACAGAGATGCGTAGTAATATTGCCGATAAGATGATCCCTATCTTTATCGGTCATTGCACGGCGGAACAGTTCCCCAGCCTGGAAGAAGTCGTCATTGGGATGGATATAAGCTTGGCGCGCGGCATTTCCTGATACCTCGAATGGAGGCTCGCCAGAATCCGGCTTTGGTTCAGGTCCACCGAAGCTGTTGGGATAGTAGTTAGGTGCATCACCGCTGTTATCCCCATAGGCCATTTGCCCATCGCGTTGATAGTAGTTGACAGCATTCTTAGGTCGGTTGATTGGCAATAGTTGATAATTCGCTCCAAGCCGATGGAGATGTGTATCGTGATATGAGAAAAGCCGACCCTGTAAAAGCTTGTCTGGTGATGCAGCGATGCCAGGAACGAAGTTTGCCGGAGAAAAAGCAGACTGTTCTACCTCTGCGAAATAGTTCTGCGGGTTCCGGTTGAGCACCAACCGTCCAATGGTAAATGGCTTGACGTCTTCATGGAACCAGACCTTGGTGATGTCGAAGGGGTCAAATCGATACTTATTAGCTTCCTCCGGGGTCATTATCTGCATCTCCAACCGCCAGGAAGGATACTCACCCCGCTCTATGGATTGAAACAAATCACGGATAGCATGGTCAGGATCTTTTCCTTTCAACTCAGTGGCTTCATCCCGGGTTAAATTCTGGATACTCTGTTCCGTCTTAAAATGGTATTTTACCCAGAAATACTCACCGTTATTGTTATACCACTTGAAGGTATGGCTGCCGTAGCCATTCATATTACGGAACGTTCTTGGGGTTCCCCTGTCAGAAAATAGGATTGTGACCTGATGTACTGATTCTGGGGTCAGAGAGAGGAAATCCCAGAACATATTGGGGTCTTTTAGATTGCTACCAGGGTGACGTTTCTGTGTATGGATAAAATCGGGGAATTTCAACGGGTCACGAATGAAGAAAACAGGAGTATTATTTCCTGTCATGTCATAGTTGCCTTCTTCCGTGTAAAACTTGATGGCGAAGCCGCGAGGATCACGCTCGGCATCCGCTGAACCTCTTTCCCCTCCTACTGTGGAGAAACGGGCGAATACTTCCGTGCGCTTACCGATTTCGGAAAGGAATTTCGCCCTAGTGTATTTGCTAACATCTGCTGTAACCTCAAAATAGCCATGCGCTCCGGCTCCTTTGGCATGAACGACACGTTCAGGGATACGTTCCCTGTCGAAGTGCCCGAGTTTCTCTAACAGATGGGTATCCTGCATAAGGATAGGGCCGGGATTTCCTGCAGTCTTAGAATTCTGATCATCATCAATTGGAACGCCAAACCCAGTAGTGTACACTTTCTTTTCGTCTGTCATACCTTCCTCCTCATAAACATTAGTAATCCCTCATATTGATAATATATCAAATTCCCAGGTTGTCAATAGATTATTGATATTCTCCAATCTTTAAGTTGATCCGCACCCCAAAAACTGGATCAAAAATGAAGAGACTTTTCAAAGTGATAAAATATTTTGGTCGATGCTACCGTTACTGTTCTTAAGGAAAGATACAACGATATAACGAGCACATCTTCCGGGTATACCAGCTTCGTACCCAGTCAGACCAGGGAGAATTTGATGCCTTTATAAAAGCGTCGCTTAAAAGTGCACTTTTATCTTCTATGTCCCAGACAGTGAAGTATTTGGATACACTACCCCCTCTATCAACAATCGGTTTCTCGGCTAGTTTAAAACGACGGACACTAAGAAAGCCGGGAACCGACAGCAGAGCGGGGATGTGTTCGGTATTGTACCAGACATTGAATTCCTGGTGCCTGTTTTGAGGCACGTCGTGCCCTACAACGAAAACGAACCTGGTTTGAGGGTCAACATATTTTTCATTCTCGGGTAAAATTTGCAGGTAGACAGCACGAGTAAATTTTGGCATCTTGCGGATGAGGGTTTCAAAACTATCCGGAGCTAACTCAGCCTCTTTTTCACGCAATTCCTGGTAAAGTTTGTTCTTTAATACCCTGGCGCTGGTCAAATCATAAAGAGCCAGGTACTCTGTATCAGCAGCAATGACGTGTGCCTTAGGGATACCACTGATTTTAGTAAACCTGCGGGCAGAGAGAAAGCCGGGGTTTTTTAAACGGGCGGCTACGTGCGTGTTATTATACCAGTCGTTAAACTCGCTTACTCTGCTCACAGGCGGATCCATTTTTACCATAAGTAGAGCTCTCTTTTGTACCATAGATTCCTCCTTTATAGTCTTGTAGATATATATTTCAGGAGCATTATACATCTGGAAAGACGCCCCAACAAATGCAGTTCAATCTTTTTATTAACTTCTGAATATTCAAATCTAATAAACATGTAACATGGATTCTGGTTGCTTCATTAGTGTGCTTCATTATGTGCTTCATTATGTGCTTCATTGTATAATCAGAGCACTGATTATATTAAGGGAGATATATGAGAATGAAAATTACTCGTCTATACACAGGTACTGATGGAGAGTCTCACTTTGAAGATGTGGATATTCCTTTGGATAACGTTAAGGGTTCTCAGCGGATGTCAAAACTTAAAGATGCGACCGGGATAATCTTCAGGGAAACTAGTGGCGAATATGACCTCGACTTCCACAATGCCCCACGCCAGCAATATGTTATTAACCTTGAAGGTCAGGTTGAGATTACTGTCGGTGATGGTACCAGGCGTCTCTTTGGTCCTGGAGACATCTTTCTGGCAGAGGATACTACAGGACGAGGTCACATCAGTCGTGCCGTTAATAACCAGCCCCGGAAGTCGATTTATGTGACTCTTGACTGAAAAAAAGAGTAGCAACGGTGCATACACCGATGGTGATTAAAGTTTCTTGAAGGAATACTAGAAAAGGGAAAGGATAGTTTAGATTATGACTAATGTAAATTCTGTTTTGGGACCTATTGATACCGCTAAGCTCGGCACAACCCTTATCCATGAACATATTATGAGTTCCTCAATCGGTATTCCTCAGAATTACCCTGAGGTTCTGGAAAGGGGTTACATGAAGCATATTGTTGATGGATTGAAACGTACTAAGGCCGGTGGCATAGATACCGTTGTTGATGCCACCACCCTCGACCTGGGCAGGGACGTTAATATTTTAGCCACGGCTTCCCGTCTTTCCGGAGTCAACATAATTGCCTGTACCGGTTGGTGGTTGGAAAAGACCCGCTTTCTTTCCGGTGTTTCTATGGATAGGCTTAGCCGGGGATTTGTTCGCGAAATCAGGGAAGGAATAGCCGGTACCGATATTAAGGCTGGAATTTTAAAGGGAGCCAGCGATAAGGCAGGCGTGTTACCGGAAGAGGAGAAGGTTTTACGCGCTGTCGCTCAAGCCCACCATGAAACTGGCGTCCCGATTATGTTGCACTCCTACGCTCCGGGGCAGGTTGGTAGGCGGCAGATAGCTATTCTGAAGGAAGAAGGCGTGCCCCTCAGTCGGGTCAAAATGGACCATTCAAATGACACTACCGACCTTGAATACCTCGTCTGGATGCTTGAGCAGGGATGTTATCTCGGTCTTGACCGCTACCCGGGAGAAGGTACCAGTCCGCTTGCCCGTACCAAAATACTTAAAGCATTGATTGATGCCGGATATAAAGACCGCCTCTGTCTCTCTCACGATTGGTCGCTGGCACGGCATATGGACAATGATACACGTACAGGGACACCGCGAAAAAGGGAAAAACTGAATCCACATGGTTACCTCTATATAAAGAATGTTGTTTTTCCCCAACTTAGGGAAATGGGAGTCTCTGATAATATTATTGATAGATTGCTTATTGATGGCCCTCGGAAGTTTTTCGAGGGTGTCTAAGGTGGATAAAGTTTTAAACAATTAATTACTTTAAAGGTGTCCTTTTACCTGTTTACTGTGCATAAGTTTTCGATTATGACTTATAGATGTGGATTAAACTAAGGAGATTGCAATGCGTCTGGATGGGAAAACTGCGATTATCATTGGTGCCGGTCAAGCTTCTGGCGAGATGATTGGTAATGGTCGTGCCACAGCCCTGAGATTTGCTCAGGAAGGAGCTAAGATAATGGCTGTCGACCGTAACCTCAGTTCGGCCGAGGAGACAGCGGCGATGGTCAGGAATGAAGGCGGAGAATGCATCACCTTCGAAGCCGATGTCACCAAAGGGGTCACGCTTAACGCTGCAGTCGCGGCAGCACATGAGCATTGGGGCAAAATTGATATTTTGCACTACAACGTCGGAGTTAGTCTCGGTGGTGGCGACACGACCTTACTGGACTTTACTGAGGAGATTTTTGACCGCATCAGTGCAATCAATCTTCGGGGCGCTATCATGGCTTGCAAGTACGTTATCCCAATTATGCGACAGCAGCGCTCAGGTGCCATTATTATGATATCCTCATTCGCCGCGTTGGAGAATTATCCCTATGTAGCCTACAAGGCGACGAAAGCGGGAATGATTGCCTTTACCAAGCAAGTAGCAATCCAGAATGCGGAATATGGTATCCGCGCTAACGTAATCCTTCCCGGACTTATGGACACACCGATGGCAGTGGACACACGTGTCCAGGTTACAGGTAAGACACGTGCCCAGGTTGCGTCAGAGCGCGATGCGCGTGTTCCATTACGCCACAAGATGGGTACAGGCTGGGATGTAGCCAATGCAGCGTTGTTCCTCGCATCAGACGAAGCAAATTACATCACTGGTGTAGAACTCCTTGTTGACGGCGGTGGCTCGCTTATGGTCGGCTAAGAGAACACGAACCAAATCAATAAAAAATATGGGAGTTTTTGTATGAAGATTGCAGTACTGGATGACTACCAGGGAGTGGCACTGGACCTGGCTGACTGGAATAGTCTCCCTGAAAATTGTCAGGTTGAGGTTTTTAAAGAGCATTGGGCAAACCCTGATATAGTGAAAGAACAGCTCCAGGATTTTGAGATAATAGCGGCTATGCGTGAGCGGACACCATTCGGTCGGGAACTCCTGGCAGGTTTACCCAATCTTAAACTTTTAATCACAACGGGAATGCGAAATGCAGCCATAGACGTAGATGCTGCTACTGAACTGGGGATTATTGTCTGCGGAGCAGGTGGTGGTGGATTTTCGACAGTGGAATTGACCTGGGGTCTAATCCTGGCACTTCTGCGCCATATACCGCAGGAGGATAAAGCTACCAGAGAGGGACACTGGCAGACCACACTGGGTAACGATTTAAAAGGTAAGGTACTGGGAATTATTGGTCTGGGACGCCTGGGGTCGAGGATAGCTGCCATTGGCAACGCCTTTGAAATGCAGGTTATCGCCTGGAGCCAGAACCTGGATTCAGCAAGAGCCGCACAGTGCGGTGCTACTCTGGTGACAAAGGATGAGTTATTGACACGTTCTGATATACTAACCATTCACGTACAACGCAGTGACCGGACCATGGGTTTAATCGGCAGCCGTGAACTGAGTTTGATGAAGCCTACAGCCTATCTAATCAACACCTCTCGAGGGCCTATCGTCGATGAGACAGCCCTGATAGAGGCGCTAAAGTCCCATTCTATTGCTGGAGCCGGACTGGATGTTTATGACCAGGAACCGCTACCACATGACCACCCTTTACGACATCTTGATAACACGGTCATTACTCCACACATAGGTTACGTGACTATCGAAACTTATAGAAAATTCTATACTGAAATCGTGGCAGATATCATAGCCTACTTAAAAGGCCAACCGGTTAGAGTCCTGAACCCGACTGTTCTTGAGAGAAACTAGCTCCGAAACTGGGCTTACCATTTCGGCGCTGAGCGGAGTGGACAAGTCAGTGACGGAGACAGCGATTTCACTTGAGACGTCGTCCAAGGGCAAAATTGAACTGTCAATAGCACTGGGCATAATACTTATCTTCTTAGCGTTGGTGATAAACATAGCATTGAATCGAATCCAACACAGGAAGGAACAGTGACTGTACTTAAAACTACTGAATTAACAGGGGCGAAGCCTTTGCCCTCATAGGTCAAACGGGTTCGGGTAAAACCACATTGATTAGAATGCTCGAACTTGTAGGCATGAGTGACTACAGGGACAACAGTTGGCCGCAAGGATTGGGGTGCTTCTGGACGGAGAGCTAATGCAGGTAGGTAGTCCAGGCGAAATATTCAGTTCGCCAGTTAGTCAAAGGGTTGCTGAATTCGTGGGCATTGAGAACATGCTGCCTGGAACAGTAATTGAGCATAACGACAATTTACTGACGGTAGATGTTCTTGGTCATCACATCCAAACGGTTTCCAACCACATAACAGGTAATGATGTATATGTGCTGATCAGGCCTGAGGATATAACCTTTTCTCTCTCTAAGAATATGACCAGTGCCAGGAACATGTTTCAGGGTGCTATCACCAGGTTGACCCCGGTGGGAGCATTGATGAGACTCGAGATTGACTGTGGTTTTCCTCTACCTGGTTTGGTAACGAGAAGTTCAGCCGACGATTTAGAGCTTGAAATCGGCAAGAATATCTGTGCCATTTTCAAAGTGACGGCGACGCATGTCATCAGCAGATGGGTATGATGGTGATTGGAAGAACTCCTTTTAAGGCAGGTAAAGCACAACTTGAAGGATTAGACGTGGATGGGAAAGAGGTATTAGATGTGGGTACTGGTACAGACGCTCTATCATTTCTGATGATAGAAAAAGGGGCAGCAAAGGTAACCTGCGGTGATATTTCTGAATAAGTGCCACCACTACTGAATTGGGTGTCTGGTCTAGTACGTTCGATTTGTTGTGTTGTGAACGGGTGGACGCTTAGCATGGAGGCAGTTTAACTCAGTGGGCAGCAACTGTCTTCATTTTGCCTCCGCAGCAAAATGATTACTGAGTTCAGGG
>CAZZHQ010000044.1:0-18954 GCA_964654015.1 uncultured Dehalococcoidales bacterium
TCCAGCATCTTAACTGTTTGAACTATTTCGTCCGGATCCTTGGTAGCGAGGCAAATAGGCACAGCATCCACCCCACCCAGATATTTGAATATCAGACATTTTCCTTCCATTACCGGGTAACCAGCCTTCGGACCTATATCACCCAGTCCAAGCACCCTGGTACAATCTGACACTACTGCAATAGTATTTCCTCTATTGGTATATTCCTCCATCTTTGACTCATCAGCCTCTATTGCTCTACAGGGCGCAGCAACGCCAGGAGAATAATAGATTGAGAAATCATCCAAGTTACGTACCTGGCATTTCGGCATCACCTGAAGCTTTCCCCTATAAAATGAATGTAACTTCATGGCGTCTTCCGCAGGTTTCTTCGCCTTGGCTAATAGTTCTTCCTTGGTCAAATTTTGTGACATAATACCCTCCTTTTGTTTCCAGATGACAGCTCCAATGAATTGCCAGCTAAATTAAATATGGACTACCTACCACCATTTAATTATAACACTTGGCAATAAACTCAAACAATTTCATTCTTTCTTTTCAGGGTGAATCAGCTATAGTCAACTCTCAGTGAGTAGAAATATCACTCCCACTCCTTATCGACGTATTGCCGTATTTTATTCGTATCTTGTCAATAGCTTTATCCAGGCTTTCCCATCTTTGCCCTGCCAAATCAAACATGCAGTACTGTTGCTCCCTGTCCAGTAGACCTGATGCCTTGATACCTAGTAAACGGATTGGTTTTCGTTTTTCTAATAACACCTTGTCCAATAACTGTCGTGCTATGGTATAAACAGCCCTGCTAATATTATTAGCTCCTTTCGAGGTGACTTGCCGACTAATCGTCTCAAAGTCAGCATACCTTACCTTCAAAGTAATACATTTAGCCCGCCTATTTTGAAAGCGCAGTTCCATACTAACCTCATCGCAGAGGCCATGAAGGCAAACATCAAGAAAATGACGCTCCCTTGTATCCCTGGAAAAGGTGAATTCTTTACTAATTGATTCAGATTCGCCAGGAGCCTCGACTTTTCTGTTATCTACTCCATTAGCATAACTGTGAAGCAAGAGCCCCGGGGATCCAAGATATTTTCTTATTACATGCGATTGGACTGACACCAATTCACCAACGGTGTTTATATTAAGATTTTTCAATATTCGCTCAGTTTTTTCCCCTACGCCAGGTAATTTTTCCACAGGAAATGGAGCCAGGAAACGACGCTCTTCTCCAGTCGCTATTTCCAGTAAACCATCAGGCTTACATAAGGCAGAAGCAATCTTGGCTACTACTTTACATTGGGCAATGCCTATTGAAGCTACTACGGCAAGCTCTTTGCACACACGTTCTTTAATAGCCATTGCCATAAGGTTATATGAGCCAAATGGTTGCTCATATCCAGAGGTATCTAAAAACGCCTCATCAAGTCCACATGGTTCGATACAGGGAGAAAAGTCGGACAAAATATCCATAAACCTGTGTGAAACTTCCTGGTACAACTTCAGGTTGCCTTTTATAAAGATGGCTTGGGGGCATAGATGATGAGCCTTAGCCAGAGGCATACTTGCGTAAATCCCAAATGCTCTTGCTTCATAGGAAGCAGCTGATACCACACCATGACGTTCAGGATCACCACCGACAATAACTGGTTTCCCTTTAAGTTCGACATTGAGAGTTTGCTCTACAGAAACAAAGAAGGCATCGAGGTCTATATGAAAGATACAACGAATCGTAATTGTCTACTTCCTAATGCTTATAGAGCTATTTTTCATAGGTAGCCAGACAGAAATTAATTTGGGTACGTAGCTCTTCGGCCATATTTCTAGCTGCTTGAGCAAAATCATCTCCCCGAGAGGCATATAGAATCCTTCTTGAGACATTTATAATTGCCTTTTCTTTGTTAGCATCCACACCATTACTAACTGCTGAATCCAAATCTCCACCCTGCGTCCCAACACCAGGTATAAGTAAACACATCTCAGGACAAGATGAACGAATGTTTTTCAATTCCTCTGGATATGTGGCCCCTACTACCAATCCAACATTACCATAAACATTCCATTCCAGGGCCTTCTGAGCTACTACCTCATACAAGTGTAGAGAACCAGAACAATTAAGCTCTTGAAAATCCGCGCCGCCTTCATTCGATGTACGACATAACATGAATATACCCTTATCCTTATAATCAATGAAAGGTTGAATAGAATCAAAACCCAGATAAGGATTGACCGTGGCAGCATCGAAACCAAAAGTTGAGAAAAGAGCCTTAGCATATGCCTTGGCAGTGTTCCCTATATCACCCCGCTTAGCGTCACCAATTATTGGTATCTTTGCAGGTATATATCTGATAGTCTTCTCTAGAATAGTAAGTCCTTCAGCTCCAAGTACTTCATAAAAAGCTAAATTTGGTTTATAAGCACACACTAAGTCACAGGTAGAATCGATGATAGCCTTGTTAAATGTTAAAATATCAACATCAGGCATGAGATCAGGGCTCGGATCGAGTCCAACGCAGAGCAAACTTTTATGTTCTCGGCTGATAGAAAGTAACTTGTTAATAAAATTCATTACATTCACTTTGATAGTAACAAAATATCAGCAGTAATTAAAGCCAAATGAATTATACTCAAGCAGAAAAACATCTCAGTAGCTTTGTTAATTATGAGAATATCCCGGGCATCAATTATGCTTCAAAAGAATATAACCTGCAGCATATAGAAGAGCTTTTGCACCGAATGGGAGATCCCCATCTAACCAGCAAAACTGTACATATTGCAGGAAGCAAAGGAAAAGGGAGCACTGCCGCAATGGTCGCACAGGTTCTGACTGTTGCTGGCTATAAAACTGGATTATATACCTCCCCTCATCTTCATAACCTTAGAGAACGCATCCAGATAGATGGCAATCAAATATCCAAGAGGGATTTTACCTCCCTGGTCTCAAAACTCAAGCAGTATTCTGATACAACACAAACTGATACCACATCTAGACAACTGACCTATTTTGAAGCACTCACAGTACTTGCCTTTTCCTATTTCAGTAAAATGGGCGTAGAGTTCCAGGTACTGGAAGTAGGACTGGGTGGCAGGTTAGATGCAACCAATGTGGCCAAACCTGAACTGTGTATTATTACCCCTATCGGATTAGAGCACACTCAGGTTTTAGGTGATACTCTGGGTAAAATTGCCTACGAAAAAGCTGGTATAATCAAATCAGGCAGCTTTGTTGTAGTCTCTCCACAGAAACCAGAGGCATTGAAAGTAATTAGTGAAGTTTGTCGTCAGCGACAGGCCAAGCTCATTGAGGTGGATAAAGTCGCTACCTGGCACAAAGTATCCCACGACCTATATCACCAAACGATTATGGTCCAAAGCGAGTCAAACAATTACCAGCTCCAACTTCCATTGTTAGGCAATTACCAGCTTGAAAATGCCGCTACTGCCATAGTCACACTTGAGATACTAACTCGCATGGGCTATGCCATCTCCACTAATGATATTGAGAAAGGATTTGCGACGGTTAACTGGCCCGGACGTTTCCAAATCTTAAACCAAACACCAACAGTGGTGGTTGATGGAGCACATAACATCGAATCTGTTAAAAAGTTGATAGAAAGTCTCAGAATATATATCCATTGCAACCGGATTTACATCATCATCGGAATATCCTGTGACAAAGATATTACTGGTATAGCAAGAGAACTAGCCCTTCTTTCGCCAGAGATCATAGTCACTAATGCCAAACATCCACGCGCCGCCCCACCATCAACAATAGCCGCCGCATTTGAAAACTACGGGATAACCCCAAAGATTAGCTCTTCTGTGGCCGCGGCTCTTCGAGAAGTTCTATCCACAGCAAGTAAAGAAGACTTAATCTGCGTAACTGGTTCTCTGTTCATAGTAGCAGAAGCCCTTGACTACGCAGCTAAAAACTTCGCTTCTATGTTTTAGAACTCAACGCAGGAGTAAAGGCCTCCTCAGGCAACATTGGGGCCATTACTTGCTGTATCGCCATGATGTGGCTACATGTTCCCCATTGCGACGAGAAATGACAGGAACATTGCCACTCTCCCTCCATGTAACTCACCTGATAATTATCATTCTCCCCACGGAACTGAGCAGTGAAACTGGACAAAGTAACGCGATCCGGTTCTTGAGCATAGAGTTTAGCTTTCTCAATCTTACCAATAAGACTTGATCTCACTTAAACCCTCCTTACATTATTCTCAGAATTATTTTTCAGTAAATTCGCCATAGCTTCTTAGAATCCTGCCCACAATTATATAATAAGGACTAACAAAATACTATTCTTTTTATGGCAATTAATACTCAGCGGCAATTCATTTTCCCTTTTTAACGACGCCGCTAATATAGTTTAGTAGGGGAAGAATTAATCTGATAACTTGACAGAAAAGGGCCCCTCCCGTTGCTATCGAGAGAGTTACTTTCTTCTAACTATATAGACAGTGGAAGAATTCAAAGTAAAGAGTATTATTGCCTTCCATGAAGGTAAAAGCTACAATATCATAACAAAAATGCGTAATAGAATTATTGATGCCCTTACAGGACATAATGCAGGTTATATTGAAGCTCATTTTGAGGAGAGTGAGAGCACACAACTCACATACCGTGGCGTTAAGCTGGAAGAGGTGAATAGAGTACATAGTTGTGGGGGCAATATACGAGCTCTGGTCAAGGGAGGCTGGGGATTCGTTAGCTTCAACGATATTAACCATCTACGAGAAAAAGTGACGTTGGCGATAAGTGAAGCTCGATTGACTAATTGTAAAGGATTTGTATTTCCTCGCCATGAGCCCATAGTAGACACGGTTTCCTTCCAGGAGGGTAAAGAGGCAGCTAGTGTTCCACTATTAGAAAAGAAACAGTTACTGGAAGAATACAACGATATTATGTTAAGTTGTGAGGGGATACAAAGCACCATGATCAGATATGCTGATACAAAGCGAAAGGTCATCTTCGCCAACTCACAGGGTGGCTATATAGAACAATCGAAGCCAGACCTCAGCCTTCGATTGACAGCAATTGCTCGCAAGAATGATGAAGTTCAGCAAGCGGGACTAAGTTTAGGCAGCAGGGGCGATTTCTCCGCAATAGAAGGAATTCATCAACAGGTGAAAGAAATAAGCAACCGTGCCTTCGCGCTACTTGATGCCCCATATGCAAAAAGTGGTGAGCATACCGTCGTCCTTGACCCCGTTCTAGCAGGAGTTTTTGTTCATGAGGCTTTTGGGCATTTATCTGAGGCAGACTTTGTATATCAGAACAATCGGTTACGTAATATTATGACCATAGGGCGAAAGTTTGGAGACAAGCATCTCAATATCATAGACGATGGCTCTATTAATTCCTTAAGAGGAAGCTATCGATATGACGACGAAGGAACTCCCGCCGCAAGGACACATCTCATCCAAGAGGGAGCGCTGGTAGGAAGGCTCCATTCCATTGAAACGGCTGCCGTAATGAAAGAGAAGCCTACAGGAAATGCTCGTGCCATCAACTATCGCTTTCCTCCAATAGTGCGAATGAGTAACACTTTCATCAGCCCTGGCACAATATCTTTTAAAGATATGGTAGGTAATATCAAAGAAGGGATCTATTTGAAAGACTGGTACGGAGGAACAACAAGCCTGGAAATGTTTACTTTCTCCTCCGGTGAAGCATATATGATTCGTGATGGAAAAATAGCTGAATTGCTTCGCCCTGCGGTATTGACTGGAAATGTATTCACTACACTAAGTAATATAGACATGATAGGCGATGATTTAATAATGAACCAGGGTGGTGGATGCGGCAAAGGAGCACAATCTCCCTTACCTGTATCTAACGGAAGCCCTCATATCAGAATCCGCCATTGCATAGTTGGAGGACGTTAGATGAAATCGCTTTTAGCTGAAGAGCTTCTCAACTCTGCTAAAAAAATAGCTGAGGCAGCAGAGGTATTTGAGTTCTCATCTCAGGAAGTGCCGGTCGCTTTTGAAGCCAACAATCTCAAACAAATTCAGAGTAAGGAAAGCTATAGCCTTGCTCTTCGTATTATCAAAGGAGGGCGAATCGGTTTCGCTTCGACCAACGGCACAGGCACACTATCATCACACTCGGAAAAGAATAGGGAAATAGTTAATAACCTGCTGAATATGGCTGTAGAAACATCCCAGTTCGGGTTTCTTTCAAATTTCAATTTTAGCCCACATAATGTTTTCCCCAAGGTGAGTATTTACGATCGCCAAGTAGAGAAAATAAGCATGGAGGAGATGTTGGGACTAGGTAACCTCCTGATAACAAAAGTTAAGCAATGTGCTCCAGATATCCTATGTGATGTTGAGGTAAACAAGGGGTCAAATTCTATCCATATCATTAATACTCAAGGTGGCGAAGCAAGTTACACTAAAAGCTTCTTTGGGATTAACATAGAAGGGGTCATCACCAATGATACTGATATGCTATTTGTTGGAGATAGCGAGGTTTCATGCCATGCTTCCCATGAATTTAATGGTGTTGCTGATAGAGTGATTACCCAACTGGAGATGGCCAGGAAAAAAGCTACGGCATCTACTAAATCACTTCCAGTCATTTTCACACCCCGTGGAATAGCCAGCACTTTTTATAGTCCCTTAGCACTGGCTTTTAATGGCAAAACTAACTTGGAAGGAGTTTCCCCGTTAAGTAAGAGATTAGGAGAGAGCATATTCAACAAGACACTTAGCTTATATGACGATGCAACAGCAGACTACTGTCTGGGGAGTTCTCCCTGTGATGATGAAGGGGTGCCCAGTCAAAAAACAATGCTCATAAACGAAGGAGTAGTAGAGAACTTCATATACGACCTGCAAACAGCAGCGTCGGCTGGTTTCAAAAGCACTGGAAATGGAAACCGAAGCGGCGCAGGTATTCCTAAACCCGGAATGAACTTTCTCGTTATAAAAGAAGGAACTACTTCCTTCCAGGATATGATAGCGGATATTAAAGAAGGACTGCTCGTTGAACAACTTATGGGTGCGGAACAGGGTAACATACTGGGTGGTGATTTTGGTGGTAATATTCTGTTGGGCTATAAAATCGAGGACGGAGAAATCATCGGGAGAGTAAAAGACACCATGATCGCTGGAAATATTTACCAAGTTTTAAAACAGCCACTCGAAATAGGATCTGTTGCCAGAGATGTCGATGGGAAAATAAAAACTCCCCACCTGTACTGTCCTCGCCTATCGGTATCAGCTAGAGGAGTGTAAAGATGAGTGAATTAAACGAATCAACAAAATATTCGGCAATACTTCAGAAACAACCAAGTCCCGAAAACTGTTCGTTGCTTGCTTCCTGGCCAGGGATTGGTAATGTATCTTTAGTGGTAGCAAAGTATTTAAGGGAAAAGCTGGGTGCGGAGGAGATAGGAGAAATCGACCCTATCGGCTTCTTCGAACCCGTGGGCATTATAGTACAAGACAATTTGGTGGAGAGCCCAAGCTTTCCCAAAAGCAAATTCTATTACTGGCAGGATGACAAAGCCAGCAATGGGTTATTGATCTTTATTGGAGAAGAACAACCCAGTACCAAAGGATACGAGCTTATTAACCATGTCCTCAATGTTGCCCAAAAGTTAAATGTAGGCAGGATATATAGCTGTGCTGCGGCAGTGACAAGAATTCATCACAGCGAAAAATCGCAGGTCTGGGGTGCAGCAACTAGACCTGAGTTACTTGATGAACTAAATGAACACGGGGTTATACTTCGAGGCAACCTTCGTATCGCAGGACTCAATGGTCTAATACTTGGCGTATCTAAGGAGCGCGGACTGGATGGCATTTGTTTACTGGGAGAGGTACCATCTTTTGCTACGCAGATACCAAATCCCAAGGCATCCCTGGCCGTGCTAGAAGTATTATGCAATATGCTAAAAATCGATGTTAACCTTGATGACCTGGAAAACCTGGCAAAACGTGCTGATGAGGAAATGGAGAGAATAGCCAAGAGAGCCACTGCTGAGTTCATCGACCAGTTTACAGAGCCTATCTGGGAACAGGGAGATTATGATGAGGAGGACGAAGAGGATTAACACAATCAATATTGACCACTATTGACCACTAAAAAGAGGAATGTTATTATCAACATACATGTCAGCGTTGACTGAACTATATAAAGAAATTACACGTTGCCAAAATTGCAAGCTGGCTGAAACTCGAAATAAGGTAGTTCCGGGAGAGGGGCCAGAGGATGCCAGCTTGTTCTTCATCGGCGAGGCACCAGGATGGAATGAAGATCAACAAGGGCGTCCCTTCGTTGGACAAGCAGGTGCCTTTCTGGAGCATCTATTGAGCTTGATTAACCTGACACGAGACCAAGTTTATATTGCGAATGTGATTAAGTGTAGACCCCCAGAAAACCGAGATCCATTGCTTTCGGAGATACAGAGTTGTCAAAAATGGCTTGACCTTCAGATAGAAATAGTAAAACCTAAAATGATAATCACACTGGGGCGTTATTCCCTCGCAAGATACTTCCCAGGAGAAAGCATAGGTAAAACACACGGAAAGGCACGAGTACAGGACAGTATAATTTATTATCCTATGTATCACCCTGCTGCAGCTCTTCATCAAAACAAACTGCGCAAGACAATCGAAATGGACATGCTTGAGATCCCAGGCCTACTGACCCAAACCGAGAAAATAGCTGAGGTCCCAGCAGAAGTCCAGCAACTGAACCTATTTTGATTTCAAGTGATAAATATGCCAGTACATAAATTAAGAATTATCCCCCTCGGAGGGCTGGGTGAAGTGGGCATGAATATGATGGCCCTTGAGTATGCCGACGATATCATCGTCATCGATGCTGGATTCATGTTTCCCAGGGAAGAAATGCCAGGAATTGGCATGCTCATCCCAGACATAGATTATCTGCGACAAAATAGAGCAAAAGTCAAAGGAATTGTCATTACTCATGGACATCAAGACCATATCGGTGCATTACCCTACATTTTACCTGATCTTAATGTCCCCGTTTACGCCACTATATTTACCAAGGAACTAATCACCAATGCACTCAAGCGGGGCGGTGTTAAAAATAAAACAAACTTGAGAAGGGTGAACCCCGGTACCAGGATTACAATTGGCAACTTCAGTATAGATTTCTTTCGTGTGTGCCATAGTATTCCCGACGCTATGGGTTTAATCATCCGCACACCTATAGGTATTATAGTTCACAGCGGTGACTTCAAAATGGATCAAAATCCAGTTATAGGCAAACCTGCTGATCTAGGTAGTTTAGCCAGACTGGGAGCAAAGGGTACTTTGCTACTTTTATCTGACTCTACCTATGCTGAACTTCCTGGACACATGCCTTCTGAGCAAGTAGTCGGCGATACCCTGGAACGTATTATCGTAGAGGCTCCAGGCAGAATAATCATAACTACGTTCTCTTCCCTGGTTTCTCGAATTCAACAGGTGATCAATATTGCCGCCAATCATAACCACCGTGTATTTATTACCAGCCGAAGCATAGAAAGTACAGTTAAAGCCGCACTCAAAACAGGATACCTGAATATACCTGATGGAATCCTCTGCCATTTGGATGAATTCAAGAAATTGCCACATAAACAAATAATAGTTTTAACCTCCGGGACACAGGGTGAGCCGACATCAGCGCTAGTACGCATTGCAAATCGAGAGCATAAACAGATAAAGATCATCCCTGACGATACCGTAGTAATTTCGGCTACGCCGATTCCAGGCAACGAAAGACTCGTTAGCTCAACTATTGACAGACTCTTCCGGCAAGGTGCTAATGTAATTTATAGCAAATTAGCTCAAGTCCATGTGCATGGGCATGGGGGGCAAGAGGAATTAAAGCTTCTCCTCAATTTAGTCCAACCAAAATTTTTTATCCCCGTTCATGGCGAATACCGTCACCTTAGCCTGCATGCCAAGTTAGCCCATTCTCTAAATATGCCCAAAAAAAATATTTTCGTCATCGAGGATGGCGATATATTGGAACTGGGACCAGAAGAAGGCAAGGTCATCGGTAAAATACATATGGCAGAAATCTGTATAAATGGTTCAAAAACAGAGAAGATAGACGACTCCATGCTTCGTGAACGAAAGTCACTCTCAAGAGATGGCATTGTGATGGTAACTCTCATTGTAGATGCCACGGAAAACCGATTATTGGAAAAACCCGTCATTGTAAATCGAGGACTGATCAGCTCCGAAGAGAATCGGTCTCTAATGGAGGAAATACAAAATATAGTCACGGCTGCCGTTAATTCTTCGGAAAAAACAGTCTCCAGAGACAAACGAGCACTTCAATCAAGGCACAGAAATCTTGAAGGAAAAGTAAAGGACTCTTTAGGGAGATTCTTGTACAAGAAGACTCACAGACGTCCGGTTATTGTTCCTGTAATTATTGAGATGGAGAAACCGCTCTCCCGTAAACCTCTATCAGACAAATCAAAGGGAGTGTGATTTGGTGCCAAAGCCAAAACGTAATGTCCAGCCCAACACTCAACGCAGAAGGGTGAAAGGGCAAACAGGAAAGGATCCATTCCCCACTGCAAAAATAGCTCGAATCTTACTAATCGTGGTGCTTGTAGGCGCTATCGTAGGCTCGGTATATTGGTTCAGGACTGCCATAGCTGATACGGCAACAAGTATCCTCAGTTCTTTTGGCCTCGGACTGATTGTGATAGCAATTGCTATAAGCATAACAATTCACTTAATACGGCATAACACTTTTATCAAGCTGCTTAAACAATGGAACTGTTTTGGGGGAGGAGCGTTACTAGCCCTGGTTGTGTGGGGCGCTCTTTCCTTTTTCTCCTTTAACAGGGGTATCCTGAGCCGAGTTACACTGGGAGGCACCTTTGGTCAAACGATAATAGGATCCCCAGATTCAGACGGAGGCATACGCCTGGCAGGATTAGTCTTGCTTGGCATCATCCTTATCAAGCCTCTGAAAGCGTGGAGCACTATAAAAATACTATCTAATAACACTAGACGCCAGTCAGGTAAATTTGCCAAAGCTCTCACACCCAGTAAGTCATATTTCCGTTCGCAGATAGAACCCGCGGAAAAACAGGCTGTCTCATACCAACCTGAGCTGGCAATTTACCCCAAAAAAGAGGTCACAACTAAAGTCTCAGTCCCCACTGCTAAGCCAGGGACTGAACATGGAGAAACAACAGAATGGCACTCGCAACGTGAGCCAATTCTAACTGCTGGTGGCTGGCAGCTTCCTCCAATAGATATCCTGGAAAAACCAAAGGAAATAGAATTAAACAGAGATGAAATCGATAAACGATCTCGGTTAATTGAAGAAGCCCTTGCCAGTTATGGAGTTGAAGCTAAGATCGGGCAAGTAAACGTAGGTCCCACGGTAACGCAGTTTGGTATTGAGCCAGGTTGGGACAGGAAATATAAGAAAACGAAGGAAAATGGCCAGGACCGAGTGGAGGAAGTATCAAGGACAAGAATCAGAGTGGAAAGAATTACCTCGCTATCTAATGATTTAGCTTTAGCCCTTGCCGCTCCCAGCATCAGGATTGAGGCTCCCGTACCAGGAAAATCCATAGTCGGCATCGAAGTTCCCAATAGCACTTTCGGGTCAGTCGCACTGCGAGCCGTTATAGAGTCTACAGCCTTTCAGAAGACCAGCGCCAGAACAAAAATAGCCATTGCCTTGGGGAAAGGCGCTGGTGGCGAGGCGATGGCAGCAGACCTGGCAAGGATGCCCCACCTACTCATTGCTGGATCGACCGGTAGTGGTAAGACTATCTGCCTCGATTCTATCATCTGTTGTCTTCTTTTACACAGCAGTCCCGATGAAGTACGTTTCATTATGGTTGATCCTAAAAGAGTAGAGTTGATTATATTCAATGGTATACCTCACTTAACTACCCCCGTGATTGTAGAAAGCGACAAGGCTGTAAAGGCTTTACGCTGGCTCAACAAGGAAATGGACAATCGCTACCGTCTTTTTGCCCAGGCAGGTGCGCGAAACATCGAAGCATATAATAAAGATCGTGCCCCGGGAGAAAGCATGCCCTATCTGGTACTGGTTATTGATGAGTTAGCTGATTTAATGATGGCCGCATTTGACGAAGTAGAACGCACACTCTGCCGTCTGGCGCAGTTAGCCCGTGCCACTGGCATCCACCTTATCGTAGCGACTCAGCGCCCATCAGTAGACGTAGTTACCGGTCTTATCAAGGCTAATTTCCCAAGCCGTATTAGCTTCGCTGTAACTTCCCAGGTTGATTCCAGGACCATACTCGATGCTGCCGGGGCTGAGAAATTGCTTGGCAGGGGAGACATGCTTTACATGACCAGTGAATCTAGCAAGCTTAAGCGTCTACAAGGAAGTTTCATCTCTGATGCCGAAATCCAGAGGATGGTATATTTCTGGGGAAATCAGGGTATTACTGATACGAATCTGATTAATTTTGACGAGATTGACGACCCAGTTACTTTAAGTCAAAAGATAGCTTCTGGGCCAGATCCTTTAATGAAAGAGGCAACCCGCCTGGCACAACAACATGAGCATATATCTGCTTCCTTTCTACAACGCCGTCTTCACATCGGATATCCAAGAGCAGCCCGCCTTATGGACAGCTTAGAAAAAGAACCTACCGGTGAAAACACCCCCCATGAGGAAGGAATCAGGCCAAACCCTATAGCTAAACCTGACGAAGGTCGCTCTTAAATGAAGAGTAACTACTCCTCAATTCCGGACCATATTCAGGATGTTCCAGTGCTAGTTCCGCTGTAGTTTGTATCCAACCCCGTATAGTGCCAGTATCATAATATTTCCCTTCAATCTGGTAGCCATAAATATCCTGCTTCTTAAGCAGGGATTTCAATCCATCTGTTAATTGAATTTCCCCTCCCCATCCTGGCGAGGTAGATTCCAGTGCAGAAAATATCTCAGGCATAAGTACATATCTCCCCATTACTGCAAGATTTGAGGGAGCTACGGAAGGTAGAGGTTTCTCTACAAGATCCTCAATCTTGTAGAGGGATTCAGTTTCCTTGTTTACTTTTGCCACTCCCCATCTTCCTGTTTCGTCTGGATCCACTGGCTTCAAGGCAAGGACACTACTCTGGTATCGTTCAGATATTTCAATCATTCTCTGTAGAACTTTTTCTCTTTGCTGAAAAATGTCATCAGGAAGTATCACAGCAAAGGGCTCATCCCCCACCACTGCCCTGGTAGAGAGCACTGCATGTCCCAAGCCCAACATCTCTTTCTGTTGAACAAAACAGAAATCAGCCATTTCTGAAAGATGACGTAGCTTATCCGATAAGACAGCCTGCCCTTTCTGCTCTAACACATGCTCCAGTTCCACGTTCCTGGTAAAGTAGTCCTCAATAGCCGTTTTTCCCTGGCTCGTTACTATAATTACCAACTCAATACCACAGGCAACTGCATCCTCTACGGCATATTGAATTATAGGTTTATCCAGTAAGGGCAATAGTTCCTTAGGCACGGATTTGCTGAGAGGCAGGAACCTCGTGCCCAAGCCAGCAGCAGGTATGACAGCTTTCCTAATCTTCATCTCGTTAAGCACCAAACTTGTTAAGCTTTAAGGCGTTGGCCATTGCCAGAGGCATGATATCCACAGCAGGAAACCTTCCCAATCCTCCAGTCGCGCATGCCCGCTCCGAAAACTCAGTTACATTGTCTGGACGGCACCATTTTGAATTCAACATGAATGGCACTGGATGCCAACTGTGCATTGCTAATGTTGCTGGCGTGGAATGATCTCCAGCCACAACAAGGACATCAGGGTTTAGCCTGAGTATATTAGGAAGAACAGCGTCAAGCTCTTCAATGGCCTGCACTTTAGCATCGAAATCACCATCTTCCCCTCTGGAGTCGGTGTTTTTAAAATGAACAAAAAAGAAATCATAGTCTTTATAATAACTACGTAGCTGTTCTGTCTCCTCGGCAATATTATTCACCGCCGCAGGTACCTGCATTCCCAGCATTCTACCCAAACCACGATACATGGGATATATAGCAATAGCACAGGGCTTTAACTTATAGATGTCCGGTATACTGGGAATATTTGGATGTTCGGAGAAACCACGCAGGAGAACCATGTTGGCACGTTTCTCCTTCTGTAGTTTTTTCCTCGCCTGGTCAATAAATTCGTTGACTATTTTTGCTGTCTCTCCTGCCTCCGGGGATAAAGGCTCTATCCTTATGGCAGGCAAGCCAACTTGCTGAGGGTCAGAATCTTTCAAATCAGATTGCAGTCCATTCCCCTTAAGGATAAGTACAAATCTATGTTCCTTAACCGGATAGACAGCGATATCAACCCCATCTATTACTATTTTGTTCAACATTTCGCATAACTCGGTATTTTTATCTGTACTTACTCTGCCTGCCCTACGGTCAACAATAATCCCATCATTATCAACTGTACAGAAATTACCACGAGCCGCTATATCAGAAGGATCCAACTGTAAATCTATACCCAGAGCCTCCACAATACCTCTTCCAATACTGTATTTAACCGGGTCGTATCCGAATAATGCAAGATGTCCCGGAGTACTTCCTGCAGTAATCCCTGAGCCAACAGGAACAGTAAGCCCACAAAGTGAATGGATGGATAGCTGGTCGAGGTTAGGTTTATTTGCAGTTTCCAACTCCGTCTTTCCAGTTTCAGGATGAGGTAAGCCACCTAATCCATCTATTACCAGAAATACTATTTTTGATATTGATGTATGAGAAAGCGTCTTGAGTTGCTCCATGTCAATCATAATACTTAGCATTTTATAGCAGGCATGCCCTGTTTGACAAGACAGCAAATCCAGTTGAGATAGTAGTTTCATCTCAGTTACGGCAACATTGCCTAAGAAAGCCCATAAATAAATGCCAACAAAATACATTCTACGATAAATAAAAAGACCACCACGCTACAGTTATGGTTAATACTCCCTGAAAATATCTTTTATTGTTATATATTTATATTGCCAGTAAATAAGATAAAATGTTAAACTCAGAAAAGGTAATTAAATGTAGTCAGCAAGGCAACGTTGAATAAAACAGGGAGGTTAATATGCATATGATAAGTAGCGGGGTAGGTCTATTATTATTAGGAATAATCAGTCTGGTAGCAGGTATAATAGTTATGATTTTCCCTAAAATACTCAATTACCTGGTGGGAATCTACTTTATAATATCTGGAATAATAGCGATTATAGTTTATTTCTAGGCAAAACTCGACGCTTCACCAGCTAGCTGTCGGCAGCTATTTATCAGCTGTCAGCACCAGGTGATGAGTAATGAGAGCAATTTTTCATCGTGATTCGGGAGAGGAAGAGCAAGTAAGAGTGCTGGATATTTTCGTCGATGAAGAAGGGACAGCCAAAGTACTCTTTATTGGTAAAAAAGATAAAATTATCGCGGCACCGATCAATCGATTCACAAATTATGAGGGAGGAGTAAAGGAAAACGATACCTCTAATTAAACTGAATAGACTGATAATTAATTAGCCAGAACAAATATTTTGACAGAAATAAAAGTAAAAAGGAGGGTAAACAAAATGGCAGGAGGTTATGTAGGAAAGATTCTTTGGGTAGACCTTGGAACAGGTACAATGAAAGATGAAGTCCTGGATGAGAAGCTTTGCAGGGATTTCCTCGGAGGTTATGGTATAGGAGTCAGGCTTTTGTACGACCGAATGAAAGCTGGGACAGATCCGCTTGGACCTGACAACATTCTTGGATTTATGACCGGCCCATTCACTGGCACCCCGGCAATTTGCGGCTCGAGATTTCAGGTAATCTGTAAATCACCTCTGACTGGCGGATGGGGAGATGGAAATTGCGGTGGCGATTTCGGTCCGTACCTGAAATTCGCCGGTTATGATGGCGTCTTTTTCACCGGCATTTCCTCAAAACCTGTATACCTCTATATCGAAAATGGCAAGGCAGAATTAAGAGATGCCAGCGATTTATGGGGCAAAGACAGCTACGAGACCGAAGATGTTTTAGGCAAACGATATGGAGCTAAAACAGCAAAGGTCGCTTGCATCGGTCCGGCAGGAGAGAATCTTTCCTTAAGTGCCGCTGTTATGAACTACCATGGGCGAGCTGCCGGTAGATCTGGTGTAGGTGCAGTCATGGGATCCAAGAAACTGAAGGCAATTGTTGCCAATGGAAAAAATGGAGTGACTATTAATGACCGTCCTAAGGCACTTGAATTGAGAAAGAATTACTTAGCAGCTTTTGAAGGACATCCATTCTATGGGCTATTTAGCACTTGGGGTACAGCTGGCCTTAACGCAGTATCCGCCCACAGTGGTGATTCTCCGGTCAAGAACTGGGGTGGTGTTGGAGTTGTGGATTTCCCAGAGGCAGACCTCATAAGTGGAGACAGGACAATTGCATTGCAGAAAGAGAAAGAAGGCTGTTGGCATTGCAGTATTCAGTGTGGTGGGCGGATGAAAGCACCAACTGGCGAGTACAAATATCATGAAGGAGAAAGCAAGCCGGAATACGAGACTGCCTGTATGTTTGGCACCAATTGCCTTAATTCGAACCTGGAATCTATCATCATGGCTAATGAAATATGCAACAAGGCAGGGCTTGATACTATCTCTACAGCCGTAGCTATTTCATTCGCTATAGAATGTTATGAGAATGGTCTCATCACCAAAGAGGATACCGATGGCATAGAGATGACCTGGGGTAATCATGCTTCCATCGTAGCCATGACCGATAAGATAGCCAAAGAAGAAGGTTTTGGTGCATTACTGGCACAGGGAGTTGAGAAAGCAGCAGCTAAAATAGGGAAAGGCTCTGATAAATACGCAATACACGTAGGAGGTCAAGGGCTCCCTGCCCACGACCCGAAACTCGGGTATCATTTCGCCACCCAGTACAGAATGGATGCTACTCCGGGCCGTCATACTCAGGGCAGTGAAGCATTGAATCCTCCAGGGTTATACCCTGCATTCGATGAAAAAAGTTTCTCCGGCAGGGGAGAAGCTCATACACGAGGCAGCGCTATGATGCATATCATTAACTCAACTGGAATGTGTATGTTTGGATATTTCTGTTTATCCAACGTCGTAGCTATCCCTGAGTTCTTAAACGCAATAACCGGATGGAATGTCGATCTTGAAGAGGTTATTAAGGCAGGTGATCGTATTGCCAATCTCAGACATGCCTTCAACCTTAGAGAGGGCATTAACCCACTAGAGCTCAAGTTTCCTGATAGAGCGCTTGGTAAACCAGCCCAGACAGCAGGACCTGTCGCTGGCGTAACAGTTGATGAGGATACCTTGTTGAAGGAGTACATGGCCGCGATAGATTGGGAACCAGGTACTGCGAAGCCAAGCAAGAAAAAATTACTGGAGCTTGGTCTCGATGATGTGGCTAAGGATCTCTGGGGTTAATAAATACACAACGAGTTTATTCAAACCAAATATAAATTCGGTTAGTTGATTAAACAGGAGCCAGGCACATAAAAAAGATGTCTGGCTTCTGTTTAATGTCCTGTAGTTCACTCCTAATATTGCATAAAGAGAACTTTCAGGCTGGCTAATACCACTAATTTAATATATGCCGTACTTCCATATTCTATAACTCAAATGTCATTAGATCATGCGCCTCTACTATCTCTCCATCGTAGTATTTCCTGATATCTTGAATCTTTGTCCTTAAATTGAGTTCATTACCAAACCAGCTATAAACAATATGGGATAGTACCAGAGTTTTAACCCTGGCCTCAGTAGCGGTCCTACCAATATCCTCCGCTGACGGATGCATAACATCAATGAGCAAGATGTCGGCATTACGAGCAAATTCGGTTAATTCAGATAACCTCGATAGGTCACCACTTACTACAATAGACTTTCCATCGCTATCTACCCGATAACCCAGAGCATTAGGCCCATGAGAAACCTTAGCGGCCGAGGCTGTCCAGCAATTCCCTTTGCAAACATCCCCAGCTCCTATCTCAGTCACATTGATCACCGGTGCATGATATCCCCCCAACTCCATCCTCAATTTAATCTCATCGCCATAAGCAGTATTAAAAACACGATCGTGAAAATCCCTTGTTCCTGAAGGCCCATATACACTGAGAGGCTGGTATACACCATCCTCAAAGCCCCATATCCAATTTTCGAAAACAAAAGCAACATAATCAGCATTATGATCATAGTGATGGACATGTGTAAAAAATAGATAATGAGGCCGATGAGGTTTTATTCCAGCTCGAACCATGTTCAATGTTGCTCCCGGACCACAATCAATAAGAATGCAATCATCCCCGGCAATTATTAATTGGCTCGACCCTCCTCGAGGAGGTACAGGTGTGAGCCTGGGCCCACCAGTCCCTAGTAGCACCAGTTTGAAAGAGCATTCCATTCAAACCCTCCATTATCGCAAGATATAAATTTCTAACTGTACCAAATAATATCAATAATCTAGTATGGATACTATCAGTCGGAAGCCGTATTAAATAAGTCTATTCTTACTGAAACAGGTCACCACGTCACTGTAGAAAATGGACTTTATATTACAGCGTGGCGGGCGCTACAGGACGATAGGTAGAACTTTTAGGTTAGCTGTTAATCTAACTACCTGACCAAACCTCTAATTTAAGAGACATGTGTAGTACAATTATAAGTATCCATCACATGGAGATAAATACACAATGTTTGAAATTCATGGTATGACCATTGCCAACCATGTAGGAGTCACACACCAGCAAATAGAGGCTGTCAGGTCACTGCTTGATACGGGAGGCGACCATTCCATTCATTGCACGCCATCGCAAAGAGAAAACGGGGTCACTTGACGAGGTGGTACTAAGCGAAATACGGGACGGTCTGGCACGGCTGGCAGCGCTCGATTGTCGGCGCCAGGCGATTCTGAAATCCCTTGAAGAACAGAATGTACTCACAGCCGAGTTACGCAGTTCTGTCGAATCGGCGG
>CAZZHQ010000045.1:0-18366 GCA_964654015.1 uncultured Dehalococcoidales bacterium
ATGACCGAAGATATCGTTATAGGTTTTAAAAGAGTCGAGGTCAAGCATCAGCAGAGACAACTCCTGGTTGTAACGTGAATGGCGCGACACTTCTGCTTTAAACTGCTCATCGAAGTGACGGCGGTTAAATAGACCTGTTAGTTCATCAATGCGTGCCCGCTGCTCAGCATTCGCATAAAGACGTAAATTATCAATTGGCGTAGCAATCTGCAAAGTCAATTGTTCTAAAAGCTTTATCTGTTTGGGATTATAGGCATTGAAACGACGACTGGCTATTGTTAAACTTCCAATCGATATGTTCTTGACAATTAGTGGCAGATAAACAATAGAGCAAATTCCATTAGTGCGAAGGCTCTCTTCAGTCCAGAATTTTCTATGCTGCCTGATGTCAGCTTCATAGATGGATTTATTCTCCTTTATTATCCATTCAGTAGCTGTTCCTTTCAGTTGTATTCTACTATCCTGTTCCCATGGTGAATCTATGTTGCTGGACAGAGCCAGGAAGTGGAGCTTGTCTTCCTCAGCCAGAACAATCGTTGCGAAATCAACGTCAACCACCTTCTTTAATTCCTCGGAGAAACCCTCAAAAATACCCTGGATGTTCAAATTGGAGGTAATAAGAGTAACAAGGCGATTGATAATAGCTAATTCTTCTCCCTGTTCTTTCACCTGTTCGTGGAGATATTCCTTTTCCATACTGGCTGCTACCCGGTTGGCTACAGACTCCGCAAGGTCCATATCATCAACTGTATAAACCTTTTCGCCACGCCTATTGCCTACCGCTAAAGCCGCAACAAGTTCACCTCTATTTACCAGAGGAATGAACATATTCACTTCTGCTAATTGAATGGCATTTTTTTCTTCCTTCCATAAACCCTGGAATTCAGGAAGAATGCTGAGGTTTCTTACAGGTAATATTTGGCCTTTCCTCTTCAGCCAGGCTATAGTAGGACTGTCCTGACTCACTATCAACTTCGCTATGGGATTATCTACCTCGGATGGATAAACAAACCTGGCAATAAAATCTCCACTTTCAGCCCAGGGTAAAAGTAAACATGCTCTATTGCAATCAATAGATTGAGAAAGAAGAGATATTAGCTTGCTGCCAAATTGTTCCAGTGTGGGTATGTCGTATATCTCGGAAATGAAGTCATATAACCTGCGTTGGGGCTCAATCTCATTACCTCGAAAAAGTACCTCTGTTTTTCTTGAAACCATGGTACGCGCCTGGACACCAAAAAATATAAACATAACCCAGGTAGACAATAAAGCCACAATGGTATGAATAAAGCCTATTTCAATACCAAGTGTTTTCTGGAATAAAAGCAACCACAAAAGACATACAATTACAAAAAGGGAACCAAATATGGCAGAAGTCAACGCACGGCGGAAAACCTCTCTGAAATCCAGTAATTTATGTACAACCACAGTATAGGTCAAGATAGCGGCATTAAAAAAGGCGCCAAAGTGGGGTAACGCATGCTGGGATCCCCATGGGGTGATACCAACCATACCAAAGAGAAATAAACAGATAAGGCCGATAAATAAATAAACGATTAGATTACGTTCCGTCGGATCAACCAGAATACCGTGCTTTCGAAACAACAGGTACACATCTTTCCCACATAAGAAAATGGTGGGAAAGAGTACAATGAAAAATCCAATACCATAGTTGACCTGAATGGTATGAGCGGTGGTATCCATGCTCTGGGGTATGTATCCCAGAGATACAAGCGCAATGGCAATTACAAGTAAGATATGGGCAAAGGGTATTTTTATGGGGCGAGCATTATAAAAAGAACGTAAAAAGTAGTGGTATTGAATCCCCATTCCTATACTGGCACAAAGTCCAATTCTAACAAAAAGTAATTTATGCGACATAAGAAAGTCCCCACGGAAGAAGATAGCAGAAAAACTCCATAAAAAAGCGGGAATCAGAAACAGAAGAAATATCTTTTGCCTTCTATTCCATGGGCGATTTTTCAATAAGATAACAAACAGGGGGATATAAATAATACTGGCAATTGCAGAGACTAAAACGAGACTATTCATGATATAGCACAATTATTGAGATAATTATGCAAACTGTCAAGGGATGCTGTAGAAATTTATTAATTATTTATTACCTGGACAGTTTATTTCTCTACAACAATATTTCTTATCATTGTGAGCTAAGCGAAGAAATTTACAGGTCATCCTGACCTTTCCCACGAAGGTAAAAGATTAAAGTAAGGTCATTATAATAGAACAGGGGCGAGGCTAAAGCCTCGTCCCTGTAAATATCTTCTGACGTGCTCAATTTTAACGGATAGCCGCATGCTCGGCTTCAATTGCCATCGCAGGTTCTGCCACAACACTTGGAGCTCCAAGCAAGGAGAGCACCTTATCTGAAGGATTTATGTGATTTGGCTTCAAATGCCCTAAGTCGGCTCCCTCTGCCTGCCGCTGAGTGGTATACCGGGTAAAGGCACCACTCGGAAGTAAACTGACTGCTAGCGGTTTATAGCCAAGCATAGTCTCCGGATCACCCCCAAAATGGAGGTATTGATTGTAGTGAAATACGTTGTTTAGCTCTACAAGCTCATCATACATCACTGCTGCCATGGTCTCTTCACTAGTCATATGGCCACCTTTAAGCTCAACGTAGAGGTGTAATATTGATTTATCTTTCACTATCTCTTTACGCGCTGTCCAATCCACATAAGGGATGCCGGTATTTTCAACCGCCTGCCAGATAACTTTCTCTGTCAGGCGACCAAAACAGCTAATATCAATAAGATCATCAGCGCGTCTTTCAAATACCATCTGGGGTATATCTATATTAAGCTTCTCATTTCGTAGCGAAATTATCCGGACCATGTCACCAATCCTATATCTAATCATGACACCACTATGAAAGTTGGTTATAACTATCTCATAGGTCTCTCCAGCTTGCACCTCATCTAATAACACAGTTTTCGGTTGATAGTAGTGATCTACCTGTTCTTTAGCCCATTCACTCTCAGGGATAAATTCTAAGAAGTCGAGGGTAGGGACAAAGGTCATACCTTCATAATCCCAGGTCTGTGTAGCAAAAATACCACCTTCGATGGCAGCATATAGCTCAAGGGGATATCTCCCCCATAGCTCTTTTATTCTCTTCTTGAAAATAGTGTTATCTGTACCACCACCTCCAATACCCTTAATTGACCACAGGTCTTTGGGCAACATCGGACGGCGGGCCAGTTTACTCCGAATTAGTCCTCGGGTGAGTCGGAATAGCGCTTTGGGGTGAGATAGTAAAGGTTTAATATTCATCTTTCCTTTTTTCTGTTTGAACTGCTCACCTACCGTCACCAGGACAGAAGCCACACCACCAAAGGCATCAAGCCCCTGATATATAGCTTCCTCAAATCCAGCTTGTACTCTTTCTTGAAAAGACATCCCCTCAGGATTAGAGGGCAACATGTCATAGCCGATTGCCTGCTGTATCAATTGGCAGAGAAGTGCCGAGCCATACTCTTCAGATCCCACTGTATGTATAGTCTTCTGATGTTCCTTTATGTGAGAAAGATCACCTCGACCATTACAAGTAGTAAAAATAGCCGCGCCACCAGCCACCCTTTCAAATTGTGTTAAAAAATCCTCTGGCATAGGCACCCACTTTATGTCGTATTTCCCTGTTTGGCCGGAGGTTCTTATCCACCTTGCAACCTTAGCTGGCAAGCAATCCTCCCTTTTCTCTGCTAGCTCTGGTAGATAATCACCATAAGTGGTTAAAGGAACCTGCTCACGGAATTCCTCCACAGTAGCAGGCATGGCTCCACGCATTATTTTTCTGCCCAGTTCACAATTTTTTAATACCTCAATCTGTTTCAGAAGCAGTTTCTTCTGGATATCCATAAATTGGTCCAGGCTAAGGTCAATAAAGCCACAGCACATCTGCCACAGCTCCTCTTTTCTGCCCTGTCGTTGTAGATCAATAGGTCTTGTCATATCTATTTCTCCTCCTTCTATTAAAGAAATCTATTTCAATCCTTTTTGCTTTTTACTAAACCACCTAACGATTGTAATCTTTTACTTAGCTGCTGGAACTCTACATCTCCTGTCTGCTCGCCCAATTCCAACCCATAAGTAACAAAGAACTCAAGGAAACTGTGCAACAGATTTTTCATCCCTTGCTGAAACTGGAAGAATTCCTCCCTGCTTACTCCGTTGCGCTTTGAGGTTTCTGCTTTCAATTGGTTATCAATGAGCAAGTTGAAAAATTCTGAAAGGCTCAGGTCACCACGATTTTCCTCTATTTTCTTCATTATTTCAACATCCACTATCAACATCCGTTTTTCAGACATCTGACGCTCCTCCTTTCCAATTTAATCTTACGAAGAATATATGTATTGCACTGGCACCGAACAGCTACACGCTCGGGCTCTACTGCCGGAACAGCCTCTACTTCAACTCCAGGAGATTTCAGAAGAGAAAGTATCTCGTCCGTAGGATTAATATGAGGTGGTTTTATATGCCCCAAATCTGCTCCCTGAGCCCTCATCCGGGAAATATAGCGGGAAGAGGCGCCCTGAGGAAGGAAAGTAATCTTTACAGGCTCCAAATCCATGAATTTTGCTGCCTCACCATAAGCAAACTTATAAAGGTTGAAGTCGTGTATTTTGTCTAATTCCAGAAACTCTTTATACACGGCCGCTGCTACGGATTGTTCGCTTGCGATATAGTCATCCTGCAGTTCCAAATAGATGTGTAACAAAGGCTTGTCGTCACTTATTTCCTTGCGCGCTGTCCAATCCGCATAAGGGATGCCGGTATTCTCAATCGCGTGCCAGATGAGTTTTTCTGTGATATGACCAAAGCCAAATATATCAATAAGCTCATCGGCTCTTCTTTCAAACACCATTTGGGGAATATCAATGTTCAATTTCTCATTACGCAGCGAGGTTATTCGAATCATGTCACCAATCCTGTATCTGGTCATGATGCCACTATGAAAGTTGGTAATGACTATCTCGTATTTCTCACCAGCTTTTACCTCATCCAGCAAAATGGTTTTGGGTTGGTATGAACGGTCCAATTGACATTTAAACCATTCCCTTTCCGGGATAAATTCATAGAAGTTGAGGTTAGGAACAAAGGTCATCCCTTCGTAATCCCAGGTCTGGATGGCATAATAGCCTCCCTCAGTACTGGAATACATTTCCAGCAGAGGTCTCCCCCATAATTCCTCAACCTTCTTCCTAAAAACACCACTATCTGTACCACTGCCTGCAATCGCTCTAAGAGACCACATATCTTTGGGCAGCATGGCACGGTGATTCAATTTGCTTATAGCCACTGCCCTCATTACACGCCACAGTGCCTTCGGATGGCGAAGTAGTGGACGAATATTTCTCTTACCCGATCGCTGTTTAAATTGTTCTCCTACAGCCACCAGTACAGATGGTAATCCTCCAATCATGTCAAGTCCCCGATAGAGCGCCTCACCGAAACCGGCTTTCATTCTCTCCTGGAACTGCATCCCTTCCCCGTTTAATGGCAAGAGATCACAGCCAAGTGCCTGTCGCATCAGGTAAACCATGGCACCCGAAACATATTCCGGTGTACCCATGCTAAATAACAATTTGAAGTGCTCATGTATCTTCGAGACATCGCCTCTGCTATCACATGTAGAAAAAATAACAACTGCTGCTCCTAATTTCTCACATTCAAAGGCAAAATCATCCGACATGGGCACCCACTTAACATCATAATCGCCGGCATGACCAGATGTACGCACCCAGCGAGCCACCTTGGCTGGTAAACCATCCTCTCTTTTTTCCACCAGGTCAGGAAGATAATCGTTGTAGGTGGTTAGAGGCACCTGCTCCCTAAACTCCTCTATCGTGCTGGGCATAGCGCCCCCCATAACTTTCCTCCCCAGTTCACAGTTCTTCAATTGCTCAATCTGCTCCAACAACAGCCTTTTCTGAATGGCCATGAATTCTTCTGTATTGAGGTCTATGAAGCCACAGCACATCTGCCAGAGTTCTTCTTTTCTTCCCTGCCGAAGTAAATCAATTGGCTTTGTCATAATGTACCTCCTTAATTCAAGTTAGCTATCTGCTTATTGATCCACCCAGTGTGCGGCATTTGATAAACGTTGATAAATATAGAGCTTCGCACTGGGTAATCGGATAGCCACTCTCATATATTTTAGTTATTTATACTTTGACAGGACTAGAATTGTTTGTGAAGTGTTTATGTTCTAGAAGATAGTTCTATTTGAAGCTGGTAGAAATGCTGTGGAAAAAATAATGCGAAAAAAAAGTGAATTTGCCACCTGTTTCCGACTTTGACTGTGAACTGCCTTCCCTCAAAACCAGTGCAGCTTTTAGGAGGCAACTCAAAAACAGAGTTTCTTTATTAAGCGTGTATATTTTATTACCGGATTATGAATGGGATGATTATGGCTATCAGGTCGGTGAACAGCACGATACGCATTCTGCGGGGCACGCAGAACATCTATTCATGACATAGCTCCATTAGCCACATATCCGTGTATTCACCGCTGGGGAGTAACCAGGAATCTTTCAGGAGTTCCTTTTTCTTAAAGCCAACTTTTTCATAGGCTCTAATAGCTTTTTGGTTAGCAGGAAAGACGGTAAGCCCAAGGAGCGTCAGTCCAAGTTCATTGTGAGCGTAATCTATAGCCTTTCTTAATGCTTCTGTGCCGTATCCTTGCCCACGATATTTTTTGTCCATGATAGCAATGCCAATTTCGGCACACGATGCTGCTACGTTTATACCTTTGATAGAGATGTAGCCAATTGCTTTTTTATCGATTGTGCTGGTAAGGCAAAAAGTCACGGCTTTGCCATTTTTACAATATGGTACGGATAATACCTCTGCTGTTTGGAGAAACCTGTCGTTTTCACCACTGAGGAAGGGTTTCCATTCCATAGTAGCAATCAGTTCAGGGTCAGCAGACAGCGATATGTAGCGGTTAATATGGTCCTCATTTAAATCGGATAGGATAACCAGGTTCTCGGCTTCCATTATTAATAATTTACCACAATTTAGCTATCAGGCGCCCAGCTTTTCCGCCAGTTCGTTAAAATCAGCGGCGTACAGGTCTAACCATGACTCGTTCTTAGTATTCTCTTTAAGTATGGGGCCATACTCCAATGGTCTTGGAATGAAAGCTGTCTTCATTCCGATGGAACGGGCGCCTTGCAGGTCACCTTTGTGCGCAGCTACCATCATTACTTGATTGGGTAGTAGTCCCAGCAGGTCAACGGCTACCTGGTAAACCCGCTGGTTTGGTTTATAACACCTGGCTAGTTCAGCGGAAAGGACACAGTCCCATGGTAACCCGGCATTTTTAGCCATGTTAGTCAGAAGCGCTATGTTACCGTTTGATAGGGTAGAAAGCAGGTATCGCTTACGCAGTCTTTTAAGTCCACCTATCACATCAGACCAGGGCCCGAGGCGATGCCATACTCGATTCAGGTTATCTTTTTCCGCCTCTTCAAGGCCAGTTACACCGAATTCGGTAAGCAGTTCATCCAGCATGAGGCGATGTAGCCGGTCGACATTCATCCAGGGAAGTTCCCCGCGCTGCACTCTCCCTGTAGCTGAAATATAGCCTTTTATTCTCCAATCATCGGCAAACTTGGCCCAATCAGCCTTAATCCCTTTTGCTTCTCCCAACTGTTGTAGTTCATGGATAACCGTACTGCGCCAATCAACTACCGTACCAAACACATCAAAGGTAAGTGCCTTTATACTGGATACGTCTAACTTATTCATAATTCCCCTTCTATAATTTTAGGCGTATTACTTTCTCCTTGCGGCGAACCAAGTATGATTATTAAGCAATCTGCTATTTGATTATTTTACTGCTCACTAAGTTGGTCTAAGACAATTGTATTTTAAACAGCTCAAAAACAGAGTTTCTATATCTACCGTAGAAATCTTGTTAGCGGATTATAAATGGGATGATTATGGCTAACAGGCCGGTGAACAGCACAGTGAGCATGAACAGGTTATACCTGATGGCATAATCGCTCATCAGGGACGAATCATAATATCCATCTACTCCCTGGTCTTTATACATTTTCAACAATCCGTCCAGCAGCTTTTTCCTCATTTGCTTGCCGCGGATTAACCCAATCTCGGAAACGATGTTCACAACTATTATAAGAGAGACAAAGGTAAACATAACAATTGTCTGAGTGCCGCCTCCGTTTGAAGAAGCAATTGCAGAATTGATGCCCAGGGTCACCAGGTTTAAAAAAATAGCCGTGAGAACAAAAATGGTATCAGTACGAGTGTTCACTCCCAGTTCGCCAATGATATGCTCATGTACTCGTTCAATCATAATACTCCTTCTCCTTAATTCATTAATAACTACATTCTGGTTACATTCATTGCTTTCTGAAGCGAAGAAAGATAATGGCAAATATGGCAGCAACAAGAGCAGCCATTCCTATTCCAATCCATAGCCAGAAGTTAGAGTCGCTCTTAACTCTCAGGGTAGTTGAGACTGCCGTTCTGGTTTCAGCAGCGTCAGCAATCACGGTTACCGTATATTCTCCGTTGGGGCTATTTGCTCCAGGTACAACACTAATGTCAACGGTTTGAGAGCTACCGGCACCGAGCTTACTTATGCTGTCGGGTACTATTTCGACCACCCATTCTTTCGGTTTGTCAGCAGTTAAATTGATATCAGTTATTGCGGTATCACCGTAATTTCTAATTTCCATGAATAGGGTGGTGTTCTTCCCTGGAACAACTTCTGTGTAATAGTACCCAGAGAGCAGTCTCAGAGAAAGGTCCACTTTGTCTTCCTGGGCAGACAGCAAGCTGCAAGGTAACAGCGAACTCATCAGGACTGCCGCAAGCAGTAACAACTGCATAAATCTACGAATGATTATAATTTTCATAATCCATAAATTAGGCGATAATTGCCACCATAGTATGCACGGCATTACTTTTTGTCAATAGCCGTAAAATGTGGAAACATGGGGATGATGGATTTCTGGCGCCTGGGGTTGTCAGTAAAAGATTTGAATATATCGCCATATTGTGCATATTTCAACATAGTATGTCGACATATTGTCGACATACTATGCCAATATATGTGGTTTAGATAAATGACAAAGGGAGTGCAGGAATAATAACCACATTTCGTCATTGCGAAGAGCCAAAGCGACGAATCAATCTGAGATGATGGGAGGTGAACCTGAAAGTAATCCACGCCCGTCCCGCCTTGCCACCCGGATTGCCACGCTACGCTCGCAAAGGCGATACTCCTCCTTGTCATAGAGAAGTAGCTTTTTATTTATAGCGATGACGCGAATAGCCTTGAAAGCAGGTGGTCGTGAATCAGAACTGTTTAGAGTTCGGAAGCGGGTTTGCCGCCTTTTCCCCAATGGGTTTTAGGGATTTCATGTATTACTATTTCTACGTGTTCCCTGGGGATTCCCTGGTCGACGAAAACCTGTGTTATGTTTTTGATTGTCATTTTGGCTTTTTCTTCGCCAAATCCTTCCCATGCACTTATGTGAACTATTGGCATTTCTGCAACTCCTTCACCCATATTAGACTGGCACTATACTGAGAGTCCCTGTTAATATACATCGCATTATTAACAATCTATGGCAATTGCCAGGCTAGCTGAGTATATCCAACCATGGACTCTTTGCACAATATCAAAATTTAGCAGGAGAGACATACTGTAATAGGAATAGATGGGAGACCAGGAACAACTGAAGAAAGAGAGATTACATGTAGTCCTGCTTGCAGTTGGAATGTTGCTATCCCTATGAAGTATGTACACTGCTGTTGTAAAATAGAAAGGTCTAATGACCGATATGAGCACTGATTTAAATAATCTGACACGTTTATATAAGTCCGATATGAAAGCTGCTGTCGAGATGCTAATTCGGGCATTTCAGCATGACCCGCTTCTGGAAGTCGCATTTACCAGTAAGAAGGAAAAGGAGAGATTAGCCTATTACTTATTCCAATACGATCTAGGCTATTGTTTTCGATATGGTGAAGTGTATGCGACGTCTCCTGCCCTGGAAGGTATCACCGCATGGTTGCCTCCCAGTTATTATCCCAGGACGTTATGGAATTTAATGCGTTGCGTTCCTTTATCTGTAATGTTTGGTATGGTCAGGAGTGGAGGCAGCAGGATGAAATTTGCTGGTGAATATATAGACTCAATGCACATGCGACTGGCTCCTTTCAAACACTGGTATTTATGTGTACTGGGGGTAGACCCTCAGTTTCAGGGGAAAGGCTACGCAGGTAAAATGCTACGTACAATGCTTGCTAGAATAGACGAAGAGGGCCTGCCGTGCTATCTCGAGACAATGGCTGAAAAAACCACCAGGTTATATGAACATTTTGGGTTCGAGGTAATAGAGAAATCATCAATTCCTGGAACCAATCTTACTAACTGGGCAATGTTGAGAGAGGCGCAAGTCCATTGACATCTCCCCCAATGTCATACCCGCGGAAACGGGTATCCACACCGATGTTAATTGTGGAGTGGAAAAGTGAAACAAGAGTATTGAAATGACTTTCCGGAGGAAATAAGATGGAAGACAGCTTATATGACCTGGTAATTGAAGAGGACAGGATGACCTCCATGCGTGATGGTGTGCGCCTTTCGTGTGATATTTATCGACCATCCAGAAAAGGCCAGCCACTGGCAGAAAAATTGCCGGTGCTACTGGAACGTACCCCTTATGGCAAGGACCGCGCGGAGAAGCCGGATAGAGCATCTTTTTTCGCACGACACGGTTATATCGTAATAGAACAGGATTGCCGTGGCTGCTTTAACTCGGAGGGGGAGCTTTACCTGCTGGTGAATGAGGCAGAGGACGGCTATGATACGATTGAATGGATTGCCAGCCAGCCATGGTCCAATGGTAAGGTGGGCATGTATGGCACATCCTACCAGGCATGGGTGCAGAGCGCGGCTGCCACGCAGAACCCGCCTCACCTGACCTGCATGTTACCCACTATGGGTGGCTGGAACGCGCACACCAGCTCCGTCCGACAGGGCGGCGCTATGGAACTGCGCTGGACTGCCTGGCCTTTCTGGCATGGCGCATTGAATAACAATAAGGGACTTGGGAAAGAACAATGGATTGATGACCTGTTCAACCGTATCGACTTCCGTGACTGGCTTACACGAATGCCCCTGCGGGAAGGACAGACTCCGCTGTCGCTGCTGCCAGGCTATGAGCGTTACTGCCTGGATTTTCTCAGTCATGCTGACTACGATGATTACTGGAAGCGGCCCGGGCTGGCTATTGAGGAGTACCTGGAGGAGCATGCCGATGTACCGGTATACCTCTGTGGTGGCTGGTATGATTCCTATGCTCGCTCTACGCTGGAGACTTACATTGCCCTTCAAAAAGCGAAAAATAGTTGTATAAAGGTAATAATGGGACCATGGACGCATGGCACTTATAATCCCGAACTGACCTGCTCCGGCGATGTTGACCTGGGGAATGATTCCGCCCTGCCTTCGATGGATGATATGCACCTGCGCTGGTTTGACCGCTGGTTGAAGGACGACCATAACGGGATAGATAAGGAGGCGCCGGTCAGCATATTCGTTATGGGTGGAGGCAGTGGCAAGAAAACAAAGGAAGGACATCTCGACCATGGTGGTTACTGGAGAGAGGAACAGGAGTGGCCTTTGTCACGGTCAATCGAGACGAAACTCTACCTGCAGGGCAACGGCACGCTTGACATAACAGTTTCCGGAGATGAACATTCATGTACCGCCTATAGATTCGACCCTGCCAATCCTGTTCCCACAATTGGTGGCAGTATCTCATCATTGCATTATCTGCGGCCTCCCCTGCCTCTGGGAGGAAAGCCTCATCATGACTATGGAGTCTGGGAGCGCCGTGAGGCGATTTGCCCGATAGGTGGTGTTAATCAGCATGAAAGCCCCGAGTGCTTTGGTTGCCAGCCACCTTATATGCCTCTCAGTTCTCGACCCGATGTTCTTGTATTTCAGACCGCTCCGCCGGAGCAGGACACTGAGGTAACCGGACCGGTAGAGGTAAAACTATGGGCTTCTTCATCCGCGGTGGATACCGACTTTACCGCCAAGTTGATTGATGTCTATCCTCCGAATGCGGATTATCCACAGGGCTATGCCCTGAACCTGACAGACGGCATTATTCGAGCGCGGTATCGGAACTCACGCGAACAGGCAGAAATGATGGAGCCGGGGAAGGCATACCTTTTCACTATTGTTCTCTATCCTACCTGTAACCTGTTTAAGAAAGGACATCGCATCCGCCTGGATATTTCAAGCAGCAACTTCCCGCGCTTTGATGTTAATCCCAATACCGGTGAGCCGATTGGGAAAAACAGGCGCATGGTGATTGCTGACAATGTTATATACCATGACCGTGCTCATCCTTCTTTCCTGTCACTGCAGATAATACCCGGATAGCGGCCTCCTGCTTTGGCAGGTTCGCAGGTATGATAAAAAGGTAGGGGAAATGACAATACACATCCGTCATTGCGAGGAGTCGAAAGACGACGAAGCAATTGTTTCTCATGGCATACCCGCGAAAGCGGGTATCCACAAAAATGTTGACTTCTTTATATATCTCCATAAACCAAAATGAGTATTTGTCGTTATAGACAATAGAAGTAAAGTTATCGGAGGGAAATCCAATGAAGGTATTGAAACTGTGCTCGTTACTGGTATTGGTAGCGGTATTAATGGTTAATCTGTCAGGCTGTGCTCAACAACCAGTATCGAGCGATGTATTACAATCGGATAAGCCACGAGAAACAGCACCGAGCGTTGCTCAAACTGACATGACTACGCTAAGCAAGGGGAACAGTGAATTTGCCTTCGATTTATACCAGGAACTGGCTGCGGAAGATGGCAACTTGTTCTATTCTCCTTACAGCATCTCAATGGCATTGGCTATGACCTATGCCGGAGCACGTGGTGAGACAGAAGAGCAGATGGCGGATGCCATGCGTTTTCTGCTTCCTCAGCAAAAATTGCATACGGCGTTTAATGCGATGGACATGCAGCTAAACCAGCGTGGTGAGGGTGCTGAAGGGAAGGATGGGGAAGAGTTTCGGATGAACGTTGTCAATGCCATATGGGGACAGAAGGATTACAAATTCCTGCCCGGATTTCTTGATGTGCTGGCGGAGAATTACGGCGCCGGCCTGAGGCTTCTTGACTTTGTAAGCCAGCCGGAGGAATCTCGTATTACCATTAATGACTGGGTCTCTGTTCAGACTGAAGAGCGTATTAATGACCTGATACCACAGGGATCAATTGATTCGCTTACTCGCCTGGTGCTTACTAACGCCATATATTTCAATGCGGCGTGGCAATATCCTTTCGAAGAAAATGCTACTACTGATGGCTCTTTCCACCTGCTCGACGGTAGCGACGTAACAGTATCCATGATGAATCAGACTAAGGGATTTGGCTATGCTGAAGGGGATGGATACCAGGCAATTGAATTGCTTTATGATGGTAGAGAGCTTTCAATGATGATAATGCTCCCAGAGTTGGGTCGTTTTGAGGAATTTGAGAGCTCAATTGATGATGTACTGGTCAACGAGATTATTGCCAGCATGGAAGGGGAGCAGATTGCCCTGACCATGCCCAAGTTTGAGTTCGACTCCAGTTTCGGACTGGTTAAAACACTGGCAGAAATGGGAATGCCCATAGCCTTTACTACAGGCGCTGACTTCTCAGGCATGACCGGTAACAATGATCTTTACATAGGTGACGTGATACATAAAGCATTCGTTTCCGTAGATGAATCTGGTACAGAGGCAGCCGCTGCCACGGCAGTGATTATGGAAATGACGGCAATGCCACAGCCTCCCCTGGAAGTCAGCATTGACCGTCCGTTTATTTTCCTGATTCGTGATATAGAGACTGGCACCGTGCTGTTCGTTGGCCGTGTGCTGGACCCGACTAAATAATTTGCCTTTTCTTACCTCCTTGTTCTCTGGGGTGCATGTAGCGGACGATCCCCCGTTACTGCACCCCTCTTGTTATTGTGAAGAATGTCCATGTCCTTAGGTTATTGTAGAGCGATCGTCTTCTTTCGTCATTGCGAGGAATCGATAGACGACGAAGCAATCTGGGAGGATGTGTAAGGGAGGAATCCAAGCTAATCCTCGCCTTGCCACCCGGATTACCGCGCTTCGCTCGTAACGACGACTATCTATCACGGCATGTACCTTAACATGTCACATTCTCTCTCTTATGTCATACCCGCTAAAGCGGGTATCCACAGCAATGTTGACTTGAGAACGGAAAGGTGAATCTACGGTCTTAAAGCTCGTGGGTTTCCCTGTTCGTCATTGCGAGCCGAAGGCGTGACAATCTGGGTGGTGAGTAGTCAGGACGGGTATGGATTTTCAACGTAGCACCCCTTGTCCTCCCAGATTGCTTCGTCGCTAATGCTCCTCGCAATGACGGCGGGAGGAGGTGAGAACCAGGGAGACTGCATCCGCAGTAGCGAATACCCGGGTAGATTCATGCTACCTGCTTTCGCAGGCACAGGTTTAGCAGGAATGACAAAGGAGGAAGGATAGTATGGATATTTTGTATTTATCCATCAAGTCTGCAAATCTGCTAAAATTATGAAGCTCCTTAGAGCAGTCTATGTTCGATAAAAGCATATCCAGGAGGAATTACGGTGAAAGTATTCAATACCTTATCAGGGCAAAAAGAAGAATTTAAACCCCAGGGCGACGTGGTAACCATGTATGTCTGTGGGGTTACCGTATATGCGGACTGTCATATCGGGCATGCTATGAGCTACGTGGTCTTCGATGTCATCAAGCGTTACCTGAGATTCCGTGGTTATAAAGTCAAGCACGTACAGAATTTCACAGATATCGATGACAAAATAATCGATCGCGCCAACCAACTGGGCATATCTATGTCGGAGTTGACCCCAAAATATATAGATAGCTATTTCGATGATATGGATGCTTTAAAAATTGAACATGCAGATGTTTATCCCAAAGCTACAGAGGAAGTGCCGAAAATCATCGAGATGGTACAGGGATTGATAGACAAGGGTTTTGCCTATGAATCCGTGGGTAGTGTGTATTACCGGGTACAGAAGTTTCCCAACTATGGAAAACTTAGCCACCGCAAGCTTTCAGATATGATCACTCGCGATTGCGCCTTTGGCGTGGAGAAGGAACATCCGCTGGATTTCGTCCTGTGGAAGGCATCTAAACCGGGTGAACCATCATGGGAGAGTCCCTGGGGACAGGGAAGGCCCGGCTGGCATATTGAATGCAGCGCCATGGCTTTGCGCTATCTTGGTGATAGTATCGATATACATGGCGGTGGACAGGACCTGGTATTTCCGCACCATGAGAACGAGATTACCCAGTCGGAGAGTTATACAGGAGTAACCCCGTTTGCTCACTACTGGTTGCACAATGGCTTGTTGCAGTTAGACAAACAGAAGATGAGCAAGTCTATCGGCAACCTGGTGACGGTGAAGGAGATGCTGCACCGTTTTAGCTCTGACGCGATACGATTATTTATCCTTGGCTCACATTATCGGAGTCCGTTATTGTTCAGCGACGAGTCCCTTGTAAATGCCGAGAAAGCGGCGGAGCGACTGCGTGTGGCATTGGAGCGAAAGGGGACAGATGATACAAACATGGCAAGTCTCGATGCCGCTTCCTTTGAGCAGTGTTTCATTGAGGTCATGGATGATGATTTCAACACCGCGCAGGCACTGGCGGTGCTTTTTGACATGGCAAGGGAGATAAACCGTGCTATTGAGGAGGGAATGCGGGTAGACGATGCACAGGGCGTTCTCTCGAAGCTGGCTGGATTGCTGGGTCTTACCCTGAAACGGGAGGCGAAGAAGGTCTCAGGCGCTGAGCCTTTTATTGACCTGCTGATATCGGTACGAAATGATCTTCGCCACGGTAAACAATGGCAAATGGCCGATAATATCAGGAACGGTCTGGCGGAGGCTGGGGTGATACTTGAAGATAACCCTGAAGGCACCAGCTGGAAATATAAATAGCCAGTAAGTGCAGATTAGCCCTTCTTTTTACTGGTATGCCTGCTCCGCTGGTTTCTTTTGAACAGGTTTGAGCAGCAGCACAAGCGAGAAGCCAACAGCTACAATGGCGATAAGTATGAGAAATCCTGTCTGGTAGTTTCCCGTGTTGTCAAATATCGTTCCGAGAACGAGAGGGCCTGTAGCACCGCCGACGGTTGAGCAGAATGTAACAATACCGAATAAAGAGCCAAGGGATTTTGTGCCGAACATCTCTGCCAGGAGCGGGGAAATCAGGGCAAAGAAGCCACCGTGACCGAAACCATATATAAAAGCGAAGAGGGCGAGTTGCCAGTATTCGCTTGAGAAATACAACCACGTAAGCATTAGCAGTGTCAATACGAAGCAGCCAAGAAACGCCTTCCGCAAACCAACTTTATCACCAATTGTAGCGGCACCGATTCTTCCCGCGATGCTTGTTCCACCGAGTAGGGAGATAAGAATTGCAGCCCTGGATGGGGAGATACCGGTGTCAATCGCATGCGGAATAAGGTGTACTATCAGGCTGTTTGCACAGAACCAGACAGTGAGCATTGTGACGCAGAGCATCCAGAACTGCTTTGTATGTAGTGCCTCCTTGAAGGAGTATCCTCCCTGTATTAGATCAGCTGACATGCCTTGCTCTACCCCATAGGGGGTTAACCCTTTGAGTGAGGGATCTCTTCGCAGGAACTGGCTTACTGGTACGACACAGACGACGAGTAATATGCTGATTATGAGATAGGTCATTCGCCATCCCTGTGTGGAGATAAGGAAACTACCCAGTATAGGTATAACCATAATTCCAAGACCTGTTCCGGCTTTTACCAGTCCGCTGGCAAACCCTCTGCGTTTTACAAACCAGCGCGCCACGGTGGAGAGCGCAATGACGTCTGCGGACATTGGCCAGATGTTGACTAGCAGCCCATAAAACAGGTAAAGCTGCCACAGCGAGCTCATCTGTGACATCAGGAAGTATCCTAACCCAGATATGATTCCAGCAATGGTAAGAATAATACGAGGTCCAATTCTGTCACTGAGTCGACCAAGTATGATGGCGGCAAAACCGCCAATCAGGAATCCTATCGAATGGGCACCCGAAATAGCTGCCCTGGAGCATTGAAACTCTTCCTGCAGGGAGTTGAAGAATATTCCATAGCTGGCATGAAGCCCATGAATAAATGTAAGGATGAGTACAAACGAGGCAATGATATAGTACCCATAGAATACATTGGAGAACCTGTTGTTATTCAAAAAACTCCTTTTCAAAGCCTGGACTGCTTACGGATAGGTGGCATGCAGTATAGAGTAATATCCTTTAACAGTAAGGGAAGCATTGTTTGCGGCGATTTCAATATCAATAATCCTTGAGAACTTAATTGGTTTCATGAAACCAAGCTTTACAGTACTAATGGCAATGGAAATTATAGGCCTGTTGTTAAAAGGGGTCAAGAACCTGTCTCTTCCAATACAAGATGAGCCTGGAGAGGGCTGGTAAGGAAAAATTTGTGTGACAAATTGAACAATTTGTAGATATAGGCATTTGCCACTTTGAAGTAAGCGTGGAGGTAGACTACTGGCATCTGGCTTGACCTTGTAGATTTTTAGCTATAAGCTAAGGGCATTCTTCAGTCTTATATCAAGTTCTTTCTGGATTACAGTGCTGACTTTGCCGAGTTGGCGAATAATTCTGCCCGTCTCGATGGTCAGAAGCTTCTTCATCTTGAATACAGAGGTTTTCTTCAGCCCAGTTTTAGGGAAGTCAGCATAATCTGGTTGTATAAGATAATCAGTTATAGCTAGTTCTTTAGGAGAGATTACGGAAGAGATAAATGCAATGACAATATCAGTTTCTTGCGGGTCATTAGATATTATAACTGCAGGTCGTAGCTTTTTACTAGTTAAGTCGGTAAAGGGAAAAGGAACAAGAACGATATCACCCCGACTAAGTCGAGTCTTTAGCCTGGAATCAGATTTCCTCTCCATTCTCCAGGGTGTAAATGTCCTCACCGGGATTGTGCAAGAACTCGTAGCTTCCAGCTTGCTCCGCTACCTGAGCAATAATAGGAGAGGCTAAGTCGTCTTCCAGTATGATGATTTCCAATCTTTGGCGCTCAGGAATATCTAACTTCTGCAAGGGCCTGAAAACCCCATTTTCATACACTGCCCGAATTGTTTGTGCCATCGTTACTACCTCTAACGCAAAGATAGCAGAAACACTGATTATGTGTCAATGCTTTGTGCTGGCTGACCACATAGGTAACACTGGACTGTGGATTTTAGCAAGTTCATT
>CAZZHQ010000046.1:0-7816 GCA_964654015.1 uncultured Dehalococcoidales bacterium
CCGCCTGCCCCTGGGCGCCACCAACCGCCTGGTGCATATGAATTGTCGAATTGGGTAAGGCGTATCTCTTACCCTTGGTCCCCGCACATAGAAGGACGGTACCCATGCTTGCGGCTAAACCGACACATATCGTAGATACTGAGCAGCGCAGAAGCTGCATAGTATCGTAGATGGCCAGCCCGGCGCTAATGACTCCACCAGGGCAATGGACATATAGACTGATATCCTTATCAGGGTCTTCTCTTTCCAGGTAGAGCAGTTGAGCGATAATCAGGTTGGCTATCTGGTCGTTTATCGGCGTACCAAGAAAAACAATTCGTTCTCTAAGCAACAGGGAATATATATCAAAAGCACGCTCGCCACGTGCGCCCGTTTCGGTTACCGTGGGAATTATTACTTGAGATATTTCGTTCATTTTATTTCCTCCCTCCATTGAATAATAGTAATTTATTAACCTCACCCCCTGCCCCCTCTCCTTAAAAGGAGAGGGGGTAAAAGGTTTTTGAAAGGGCTGCGCCCTTTCAAACTATCTTGCTCTCACTTCCGAGCTTGGTTCAAATTATCTTGCTATCACTTCTCAGCTTGGTTCAAGGTTTGCTGCCTTTTTCAAGCTTTCCTGCTCTTACTTTTCAGCTTGTTTCAAACTATCTTACCTTTATTATACCCCTCAATAAGGAAAGGGGAGTGAAGTGTTTCTTGAAAGGGCTGCGCCCTTTCAAGCTATCTTGCTCTCACTTCTCAGCTTGGTTCAATGTTTGCTGCGCCCTTTCAAACTATCTTGCTCCCACTTTTCAGCTTGGTTCAAACTATTCTTCCTTTTAAAGATTGCACCCTAAATTCGAGTTTCCCTCTTCTTCCAATTACTCGCTAATATCGGGTTTTTTATCTATCTTTTTCTTCCGCGGTTTAATCTTCGGTGTTTTCTTTATGCCCGCGTCTGTTTTCTTGCTTCCTTCTTTCTCGACCGCTTCTTCCGTGCTTCCACTGACTATCTGTACCAGCCGGTCAACGGTCTTCTCGGTAATCAAGGATTGCTCAATCGAGCTACGCATTTGAGGTGCAGCCAAATACTCCTGCATTTTTTGTCTATCTTTTACGTTCTTGAGTAACTGCTCAGTTCTATTGTCTACTTCTTCGGCAGTAACCTCAATCTTCTCCGCCATGGTCAATTCACTCAGAACCAGTGAGTTGATAATACGTTTCCTGGCAACAGGTCGCAGTTCTGTGACAAACTCTTCAGCGGTTTTACCAAGTCTCTCCAGATACTCTTCAGGTTTACGTAATCCATAGCGCCGCATTTCATCGGCCAGGTAGTGCTCAATCTCTCTATCCTCCAGGACCGGAGGAATTCCAAACTCGCTTATCTCTTCAATGGCATCAAGCGCCTTGTGCTGCAGCTCTAACATCTTTCCATGCTCGGCTCCCTGCGTCAGCCCTTCAAGCAATTTCTGCCGCATGGAACTAAGGTCGCTGTAGTTACTGCTCCTGGCAAATTCGTCATCAATTTCGGGCAGTTTTTTCTCCTTTATCTCAGCGACTTTCACTTTAAAGGAGCATTCCTTGCCATTAAATTCCTTGAGGCTATAATCATCAGGGATGCTAATTTTGAATGACCTCTCTTCATCTTTTTCAATACCTACCAGGGCCTGGGCAAAACCAGGCAATGGAAAAACAGCCTTATCGTCCACCTCATAGGTGAGGTCGTTGTGATTCAGAAAAGGCTTATCGTCAATTGTAGCGTCGATATCAATAGTAATTAAATTGCCCATCTCTACCGGATGCTCCACAGGCATCAGCACTGCCTGTCTCTCCTGGAATTCCCGCAACGCCGCAGCGATCTCCTCATCTCCGATTTTTACCGGCTCAGGCTTAATCTTTACGTTTTGATAATCTCCGAGCTTAACCGTGGGCTGTAAAGGAACAACTGCCTTAAAAACCAGAGGTTCGGTCTGGCTAACCTCTATCTGCGGCTCCGCAATGGGGTTGATCTCCTCTGATTCAATCGCTTCCCTGTAAAGCTGCGGAATCAATTTCTCCAGGGCTTCCTCCAACAATGCGCCCTTGCCAATGCGCTGTTCAAGTATGGCTCGCGGTGCCTTACCCTTGCGGAACCCCGGCACGGAAAGCCGGGCAACCAAACGGTGATAAGCCTCATCCAGGGACTTATCCATTTCGCCCGCTTCAGCCTCTACATTGAGCGCAAGCTGAGCATTCTCCATAGTTTCAGTGGTAATTTTCATAATTTACACCTCTTGCAGGTAATAACCCTGATGTTGCTTTCTCTGTGCAAACAGCAAGAAATCACTTAAGTGATACTACCATTATATGTCAATAACTTCTTGTTTCAATTTTAGATTTAAATCGTCAAGCTGTTGTTTCTCAACTTTCGATGGGGTATCGAACATAAGGTCAACGGCATTCTGGTTCTTGGGGAAGGCAATGACTTCCCTGATGCTTTTCTCCCCGGCAAACAACATAACCACGCGGTCGATACCGATAGCAATGCCGCCATGCGGAGGCGCCCCAAATTTCAGCGCATTGAGAAAGTGTCCGAAGCGGCTCATCATTTTCTCCTGGCTATAGCCCAGCAGTTTAAGAACCTTCTCCTGAATCAGGTGTTTATGTATCCTTATACTCCCGCTACCCAGTTCACTACCATTACAAACAAGGTCATAGTGACGACCCTGCACCTTGCCTGGTTCGCTATCAAGAAGCCCTGCATCCCGCTCACATGGAGCAGTAAACAGGTGGTGCGTGCTTTCCCATCGATTGTTTTCCTCACTCCATTCCAGCAGGGGGAAATCGACAACGAAGCAAAAAGCCAGCATGCTATCGTCGGTAAGTTTCAACCTGGAAGCCATCTCACAGCGCATTTCAGCCAGGGTCCTGCTAAGCACCGCAGATTTGTCAGCAACAAGAAGCAACAGGTCGCCGGGAACAGCATCAAAGCGAGCAATCATCTCTTCCAACTGCTCCAGGGACAAATACTTCGCAATTGCCGATTTAACATTCGCCAGTGATATAGATTCACCTGTCAGCGCAACAGTTACAAGGCCCGCGGCTCCGCTATTTTTCGCCATTTCAATCAGTTCATTCAACTGATGACGGCTGTAGTCAGCGCAACCAGGAACACAAATGCCTTTTACGCTTCCTCCATTATCTATGGCAGAGTGAAATATAGTGAAATCTGTCCTGGCAGCGATATCAGTCACATCTTTAAGCTCCATGCCGAAGCGCAAATCAGGCTTATCCGTGCCATAACGTTCCATGGTTTCCTTATAGGACAGGCGCGGGAAAGGCTTGATAAATTTTTTTTGCGGACTGACAGTTTCCACAAGTGAAGAAAACAGCCCTTCAATGAGCTGTAAAATATCCTCTTCGTCCACGAAACTCTGTTCAAGGTCAAGCTGAGTAAACTCCGGCTGACGGTCAGCCCGCAGGTCTTCATCACGAAAGCACCTGGCTATCTGGAAATACCTTTCGAGACCGGCAACCATGAGAAGTTGTTTAAGCTGTTGAGGGGACTGAGGAAGTGCATAGAACTTACCAGGATTAATTCGACTGGGCACGAGATAGTCCCTGGCCCCCTCGGGAGTGCTCTTAATTAAAATAGGTGTTTCGACTTCGATAAATTCTCTCTCACTCAGAAAATCACGAATGAACTTCACAATATGATGGCGTAGAACGAGATTATTCCTCAACCTGGGCCTGCGCAGATATAAAAAACGGTTCTTAAGGCAGACGCTTTCCTCTACTTCCACGTCTTCATTTATATAGAAGGGCGGTGTTTCCGATTGATTAAGGATAGATGCCTTTTCCGCCGTTACTTCAATTTCGCCGGTGTCAAACTTGGGGTTCGTTGTGCCTTCAGGGCGCAGGATTATTTTGCCTTCTACATGCAATACGTATTCATTACGAAGTTCCCCTGCAACACGATAGGCCTCGGGCGCCGTCTGCGGGTCAAATACAACCTGTACCACTCCCTTGCTATCCCGCAGGTCAATAAATACCATGCCACCATGATCACGGCGACGATGCACCCAGCCAGCAAGGCTCACCCCCTGGCCGATATTTTCCTTCCTCAATTCACCGCAACTATGGCTCTTAAGCAAAAATAATCCCTCCCGCGTGAAATACAGTCTTTTTCCAAGACCCCTGGAATTATAGCTGATGGCAGGCTTCCTTTCAATTCTGAAGGGATAAAGGAGACCGGCAACGAAATAATGAAGATGTAACTGACCCTATATAATAATGTAGGGGGCTCAATCTTTCACGCTGTTATATTTTAGACTATCCAGGAATCCCTGGAGAATCAGGGCAGCCGCCATGGCATCCCGGTGCTTCTTTCTTGTATTCCGTCTTGTTCCTGCTTCAACCATTAGTTTATCAGCTTCCACAGTAGAAAACCGTTCGTCCCACATCTTTATTTCAATATGATTGAGGCCACTCTGTTCCACACACAGTGACAGTTTTTCACTAAAAGCAATTACTTTTTCTGCCTGCTTGCCAAGAGTATTATTTAATGAAATCGGCAGTCCGATTACGACACGTTCTACCTCATATTGCTCAGCGAGTTTGATAACAGCAGCAACAACAGCATTATCGCTATGTTTTTCGATGACCGTCAGTGGAATCGCCATAACTTCAGCGGAGTCACTTATAGCCACTCCCGTCCTTCTGTCACCTTTATCCAAACCCAAACTACGCATTTATTTCTATCGTCTCTTTCATCCGCGATGCCGTCTTATGGGACACTGCTCACCGGAACCTTCTTTCAGTTTTCATGCGGAACCCGGCAGTTCCTGAAAAGCGAACTCAGCCAATCTGTCTGCTAACAATATCTCCAACCGAGCCTAACGCCTCATCAAGTTTAGCGACATCTTTCCCACCAGCCTGCGCCATACCTGCTTGACCACCACCACCGCCACCTGTTACTTTCGCCACCTGTTTTACGATATTACCAGCATGTAAACCCCTGATTACCAAGTCCTGAGAAACCATTACGAGGAAGTTTAGTTTTTCCTGATAAATTGTAGCCAGGATAATTACAGCGCTACCCAGACTATCCCTCAAAATATCACCCATCTCTCTGAGGGCAGGCATGCTTAGCAATTCAACCTTGACCGCCAGTACAGTCACGCCATTCACCTGTGTAGTCTCAGTCAACAGCGATTTTGCCAGATGTCGCGACAGTTGCTTTTCCAATGACTGTGAGCGTTTACGCTCGTTCTCAATATCCCAGGTAAGACTCTTTACCCTGCCAGGAACAGTATCAATTGAGGTCTCTACATCCTCCGCAACAGTATGCAAGGCTAAGAAGCGCTCCTCTACCAGTGATTCCGCTGCTCTACCAGTTACGGCTTCAATACGACAGAGTCCCATGCCAATACTGCTTTCGCCAGTTACTAAAAATAATCCAATCTGCCCCGTTGTTTGAACGTGTGTGCCACCGCATAACTCCATGCTGACCGCTGGTTCACCCATCTCAATAACACGGACCGTATCCCCATATTTTTCCTCAAACAAAGCCACAGCCCCTCCTGTAATGGCCTGGGCATAGGGCATAACGGTGGTCTTCACCGGCAAATCCTGTCTTATTTTCTCATTAACCCATCTTTGAATTCGGGTTATCTCTTCCTTGCTTACAGGAGACATCTGGGAGAAATCAAACCTGAATCTGCCTGGTTCGACTGACGAACCTTTCTGTAAAACATGCCCACCCAATATCTGCCTCATAGCAGCATGAAGAAGATGAGTAGCGCTATGGTTACGAGCTATATCCAAACGACGCGGTAAATCAATCCTCGCCTCCACAACTGCACCAACAGAAATTGTTCCCTCCGTAGTTTTTCCACGGTGAACTACAACATCGCCCTGACCTTTGACTGTATTATTAACAATAATTCTTCCCTGACCGTTGCAAATTTCACCGGTATCTCCAACCTGTCCCCCCATCTCCCCATAGAAAGGAGTCCTGTCAAGTATTATGTCTACCTCGTCACCTTCAATGACTTCTTCCCTGGACTGCCCATCAACAATTAAATCCACGACAGTAGCCTGTGAAATGCAGTTGTCATATCCCACAAATTCCACAGGCGACAGATTTTTACTTCCCCTGTCAACTGTTTCATCGTAGGAAAACCTGTGACTACCCCTGCCTCTCTCCCGTTGCTTTTCCATCTCCACCTTAAAACTTTCGCTATCAACAGACAATCCCCTCTCCCTGGCAAGCTCCTCAGTCAACTCACTGGGGAAACCATATGTATCATAAAGCCTGAACACCTGCTCTCCGGAAAGCCATTTATTGCCGTCTGCCAGCGCCTCTTCAATGAGAGTCTCCACCATACCAATCCCGATTTCTAATGTAGCTATAAATTTCTCCTCTTCGGTCCTGACCACTTCGGTAATCAAGCTTTGATTAGCTATCAGTTCAGGATAGATATGCCCCATAGTGTTAACAGTAACCCGGGCAATTTCAACAAGGAAAGGTCCCGATAACCCCAATCGTCTACCGAAAAGAGAGGCGCGGCGTAATATCCGCCGCAGAACATATCCTCTTCCTTCATTAGATGGTAAAACCCCATCGCCAATAAGAAAGGCAATACTCCTACTATGTTCAGCAACAACCCTGATGGCACGGTCATCGTCAGCGTTGTCTGCATATTTTTTACCGGAAATGTGGCAAACATGCCCAATAATCGGCAGAAACAGGTCTGTTTCATAAACCGAATATTTGCCCTGCATAACCATAGCGGTCCTTTCTAGTCCCATACCTGTATCTATATTTGGCTTGGCCAGTGGACTGCGCTGTCCATCGACATCCTGGTTAAATTGAGTAAAAACCAGATTCCAGATTTCGCAAAAACGGCCACAGTCGCAATTGGGCCCACATTCTGGCCTGCCGCAGCCAATTTCTTTGCCTAAATCATAATGTATTTCACTGCATGGCCCGCAAGGACCCGAGTTACCCGCGGGCCCCCAGAAATTGTGGTCCTCCCCAAAGCGCAATATCCTTCCAGCAGGAACCCCTGTTTCTTGCCAGTAGCCGTCTGCCTCATCGTCATCCAGATAAATCGTTACCCACAAACGCTCCTCTGGCATTTCTAAATATCGTGTAACAAATTCCCATGCCCAGGCAATAGCCTCTTTTTTAAAATAGTCACCGATGCTGAAATTACCCAACATCTCAAAGAAGGTGAGATGCTGTGTATCCCCAACAACCTCTATATCAGTGGTACGGAAGCATTTCTGGCATGAGGTTAGTTTCGGATGAGGTGGCCTCTCCAGGCCCAGATAATAAGCTTTGAATTGCGCCATACCGGCAGGGGTCAATAATAGTGTAGGGTCACCATGAGGGACCAGAGAGGAACTGGGTATGACTTTGTGGTCTCTCTCCTCGAAGAATTTAAGATAAAGTTTCCGGAGTTCGTCACCGTTCACTGATATATCACCTCGTCTGGTTTTACTGGACAGAAAAATGGCCATTGTTCGAGAATAAACGGCAGCATGGTAGCACAGGAGACAGAAGGAAGCAATCGAGAGCAGCCAGGATAATGCCTATACCACATTATCTTTAACCAGCCCTGCCAATACTTAGAATCATAAATTCAAGGGCTAACTGATTATCAAGATACTTCCCGCTTTTAATAGCCATGTCGGTTTGTATCAGCTCCGTATATGCTCTGCTAACCTGACTCAAATTATACGACTTTGCCTGTTTGAGTGTTTTTTCCAGCGGATAGCCTGAAACCCCCAACTTGGTCTGCATCTGCCCCACTGACAAACCGGGGTCGAGTTCCAGGGCTTGCGCTATCAG
>CAZZHQ010000046.1:7916-18334 GCA_964654015.1 uncultured Dehalococcoidales bacterium
TCTGCATCTGCCCCACTGACAAACCGGGGTCGAGTTCCAGGGCTTGCGCTATCAGACGAAACTGCCGGGTTATCATGGACAGTATATAAGAAGGAGAAGAACCTGACTGGTACATCCGATAAAGCATCCGTTGCGCTACCTTACTCTTGCCCTCAACAATCGCATCTACCAGTAAAAAGATGTTGCTTTCCCGGCTGTAGTCTGCCAAATCCGCTACATCTTTTTCATTGATAGCACGTCCCTGCACATAAAGCACCAGCTTCAGTATTTCATTACTCATACTCCACAGATTGCTGCCGATGAGTTCAATCAACAGCGTGACCGCTCCGTCAGATATGTCAGCAGATTCCTCAGATACCCGCCGCTTTATCCAGTTTCTCAAATCTCCCGATTTAAGCAAAGGAAATACTTTAACTACTGCCGTTGACTTAAGTTCCTTAAGCAGTGGCTCAAGTTTCTTCAACATGGAATTCTTGCCTTTTATATCAGCATCAACCAGTATCAACACTGTGCTCTGTGGCATTCCCCGAATAATTTCCCCCAGGCTCTGCCACTCCTTCTGCCTCTTTTTCGATTTGGTAGTGCCGATGCCGGTAGACTGCTGTTTTTCTTTTTTGGGCTCAAATTTCCCTAACAGGCCATCAACTATAACCAGCCGGTAAGGTGATAAAAAAGGCATGGCATAGCAGTAATTCTTGAGCTCATTCTCGGTCAACTTTCCGCCATCCATCCTGCTGGTATTAACTTCCAGCATATCAGCATCACCCAGGCCTTCCCTGATTTCATTAATATATTGGCTCAGAGAAAAATCGTCCAAACCATACAGAATATAGAACATCGCAGATTATTTTATCATAGTGCCAGGCTCATCATAAGAAAGTTCTGGACGTAAAAATATGATAAACTAAAGGCATGAAAGTCGCTATCATTGGACTTGCAAAGAGCGGCAAAACTACCATATTCAATACTCTGACCAAAGGCAATGCAGAGGTCACTGCTTATTCTTCCTCCCTGCAGCCTAATATAGGCATCGCCAAGGTGCCCGATTCCCGTCTTGACACTTTAACCGAGACATTTCACCCCAAGAAACACACTCCTGCCGAAGTAAATTATGTCGACATTGGTGCTTCGCTAAAGGCCTCCAGTAACAAAGGAGAAATAACAGGCGAAGTTCTTAATTATTTAACGACTGCCGATGCCCTGCTGCAGGTAGTGCGAACTTTCGAGGATAAAAATATAGTGCATGCTGAAGGCAGCATAGATGCAGAGAGAGATATAAGCACAATGGACATGGAGCTTGCTTTTTCGGACCTGGCCATTATTGAAAGAAGACTTAACAAGATAGACTCAGCATTAAAAAAAGCCAAGGTAATAGAGCGAGATTCGTATTTAAAAGAACAAAGCTTACTAAACAGGGTCAATAAAGATTTGGAAAACGACATCCCGATAAGGCAGCAAACCTTCAATCAGCATGAGCTTAAGGATATAAACAGCTACCAGTTTCTTACTGTAAAACCAATGATGATAATACTGAATATCGGAGAGGGTCAACTATCACAGTCTGCAGCTCTCGAAAATGAGCTAAGGGAGTCTCATTCACAATTCGCTGCAGTAGCCATCTGTGGCAAGCTGGAGATGGAATTAAGCCAGCTTGATGATTCCAGTGCCAGGGAATTTCGCGACACTATGGGTCTGACTGAACCAGCCCTGGACAGAGTCATCAGGAGTTCCTATGCCCTGCTGGGGCTCTCTTCTTTCTTTACCACAGGGGAAGATGAGGTAAAAGCCTGGACTATTCCAAATAACACCCCTGCACCACAGGCGGCAGGGAAAGTACATTCAGATATAGAAAAAGGCTTCATTCGAGCCGAAGTAATAAGCTTTACCGATTTCGAGCGTTGTGAAAACATGAGCGAAGCCCGAAAGAAAGGCTTATTGAGAACAGAAGGCAAGAATTATATTGTTCAGGATGGAGATATGATCAACTTCCTATTTAATGTATAGCATAAATATTGGCAATTATTATTACAAAACTTAATATAAAGTGAAACCATAGCTGAACTGGACCTGGATTTTAAAGAAGCAAAGGAGCGGCGACAACAAATGAAACAGATAAAGGTAATTCCCTGCCTCGACATCAAGGACGGCAGAGTTGTTAAAGGAGTGCGTTTTGTAAACCTCAAAGATGCCCGAGACCCTGTGGAGGCAGCGACGGCATATTGTATCGAGGGCGCTGATGAATTGGTCTTCCTCGACATTGCTGCCACTATAGAAAACAGGGGAACAAGACTTGACTGGGTGAAGAGAGTCGCTGACAAAGTCACCGTTCCTTTTACTGTGGGCGGAGGCATCGGCAACATCGACGATATGAAAGCACTACTCAATATCGGTGTGGACAAAGTGTCAATAAATACCGCTGCGGTTAAGAATCCAAAACTCATAAGCCAGGCCGTACACGAGATTGGGAAAAACAGGCTGGTTGTTGCCATCGATGGACGGAAGAACCATCCAGGAAGCGGCCTCCCAAGGTTAGAGGTAGTGGTGAAGGGTGGCAATGAGGCCACAGGAATGGACATTGTTGACTGGGCCAGGCAGGTTGAAGAACTCGGGGCCGGAGAAATATTGCTGACCAGCAAAGACGCTGATGGAACGAAGGAGGGTTACGACCTGGAAATGACCAGCGCGGTTACCGAAGCAGTTGGCATTCCAGTAACCGCTTCAGGCGGAGCCGGTAAACTGGAACACCTTTATGAGGCGGTTACTATCGGTAAGGCGTCAGCGGTTCTGGCTGCTTCTATTTTTCATTTCGGAGAGATCTCCATTCCGCAAGCAAAGCAGTATCTCAAGGAAAGAAATATCCCTGTCCTATATGAAAAATAAACCAGTAGTAATAAAATTTTAGCAGGGTGTCCATAGCACTATCCTGAAAGGAGGAGAGCTGTTTGACACAGAAGATGTCAATAGTTTAGGACAGGAAGAATGAGTAATAGCTATTGAAAAGGATGGGTGATTGGCGTAGAGTATACTATCGAATTCAAAGCTAGATATTAATCACCAAAGCTAATAATAAATAATAAACATGGAGGAAACATATGGCAAAATATAAAGTTCTACTGATAGGCAGTATCTGGTCAGATACAATAGAGAGGGAGATTGTGAAAGAAGCAGATGCTGAGCTTATTGTAAATGATGGAGAGGATGAGAATAGCTATAAGCAGCTTATCAGCGAAGCCGATGCCATTATCCCCGGGAGGTTCAATGTCACTGAGGCAGTATTGGCAGAAGCCACTAAATGCAAAATCGTAGCGAAAGCCGCTGTCGGCTATGACAATATTGACGTAACTGCAGCCAGCAAGAGAGGCGTAGTCGTGACCAATGTGGCTGCTGCTGATTTCTGCATGGAGGAAGTCGCAGACCAAACGCTGGCGCTGATTCTCGGAGTTGAACGGAGGGTTGTTTTTCTTCACGAGAAAGTCGTAAATGGAAAATGGATGGAAGGAAGAGCCCAAATGAAACCCATGTTCGACCTGAAAGGACAGACGCTTGGACTGGTTGCGTTTGGAGCTATCCCTCGTGCCGTAGCAGAAAGGGCTCGCCCGTTCGGTTTTAAAATAATTGCGTCTGATCCCTATGTTTCCGCCGAGGATGCCAGCAAACTGGGTGTAGAGCTGGTAGATTTCGATACACTACTAAGGACATCAGATGTTATTTCAATTCATGCCCCTCTGATGGAATCAACCTATCACATGTTCGATGAAAAGGCATTTAGCAAAATGAAGAAAACCGCCTACCTGATCAATGCAGCCCGTGGTGGACTGATAGACCAGAAAGCTCTCTACAACGCATTAAAATCGGGCAAGATTTTAGCGGCAGGCCTGGACGTTCTGGAAGAAGAGCCACCGGCTCCCAACGACCCGATTTTAACCCTGGATAATGTAATCATCTCGCCACACAGCGCCGGCTATGCGGAAGGTTCATACGAAAGGGCAAGAAGCTGGTCAGCCCGAGAAGTGGTCACAGTACTTAAAGGGGGACAGGCCAGAAACTGGGTCAACCGTAAAGAGCTTAGCAAATAGCAGTAATATATTATTATTTACGAATGCCTTAATAGGCATTTAGAAGGTGCATAAAGGAGGGATGAATGGCAGGTTACAAGGTATTACGGCTGGGGAATATTACACCAGAAGCAAAGACGGAAAGAGAAATTCTCGACGAAATCAACGCCGAACTGATAGTAAACACCGGCACTGATGAAGACAGTATTATCAATGATGTCCGTGACGCGGATGCCATTATTGTGCGAGGGCTGGTACCAATAACCGAGAAAATACTGGAGGCAGCTAAGAAATGCAAGATTGTAGCCCAGGGCTCGGTGGGGTTTAACCACATCGATGTTACCGCTGCAGGGAAAAGAGGCATCTACGTAACTAACTCACCTGCGGCCGAATGGTGCGTAGACGAGGTATCCGACATCACCATGATGTTGATACTGGGCATCGAACGAAAGGCCGCCTGGTTTCACCAGAAAGTAGTAGAGGGAGGCTGGAGAGAGAAGCTTAACGAGGCCAAGCCTATTTTTGCCCTGCGGGGTCAAACCCTTGGTTTGTTTGCCCTTGGGGCAATAGCTCGTGCCGTCGCTCAGAAAGCTCAGCCATTCGGTTTTAAGGTCATTGCAACTGATCCCTTTGTTTCCAACGAAGAAGCTAAAAAGATAGGAATTGAGCTGGTAGATTTTGACACACTGCTAAAGACATCAGATGTCATCTCCATTCATGCACCCTTAATGGAGTCTACATTTCATGTTTTTAACAAAGAGACAATCGGAAAGATGAAGAAAACAGCTTTCCTGGTAAACGCGGCTCGTGGGCCGTTAATAGACCAGAAGGCTCTTTATAACGCCCTGAAGGCCAAACAGATTGCCGGTGCAGGCTTCGATGTACTGGAAGATGAACCTCCAAAACCAGGCGAACCACTACTTACCCTGGATAACATTTTCGTGGTTCCACATATAGGTGCATACTCCGAAACTTCAATGGGCAAGCCCCCTATTATCTGTGCTAATGAGGTGGTAAGAGTACTTAAAGGAAGTCAACCCAATGCGTGGGTTAATCGAAAGGAAATGCAAAAATAAAACAAAATAAAAAGGAGGAAACAAATGGCTACAGAAAAGGAACTAATAACAAAACTAAAGAATCATGATACCCCATCCGTAACAAATGTCGTCGCAACCTATCCCCAAAATCCACTCTGTCTGGGACTCTACAATCCCTGGACACAAAACTGGTATACTGACCAGTCTATTCGCTGCATGTACCCTGATATGGGACGGACAGTAGGCTATGCAGTCACCTGCGTTTTTGGGCTACCTGACCCAAGTTTCTCTCGACTGACCTTCATGGATGTCATAGATGCACTGGAACAGTCAAAGAAGCCAACCATCCTTATCATCAAGCAGATATTCCCACCAGAGATAGCCGGTAAAGTCGGCCTGTCTGGAGGCAACATGACCAGTGCTCTGAAAGCAATCGGATGTGTTGGAGTGATATCGGATGGTCCTTCAAGAGACATTGATGAGATACGCCCGATGAATTTCCAGTACATGTTAACCGGCGTCACTGCAGGCCATGGCGCTATGGCGGTACATGCTATCAATACTCCTGTTTCGGTTGGAGGCATGGATGTTACTCCTGGTGAAATCATCCACATGGATGAAAACGGCTCCTGCAAGTTCCCTGCGGACAAACTCGAGGCCGTGGTCACCAATCTTGAAGCGCTTCAGAAAGAAGAAGCAGAACGTATGGGTTCATTATCCGAGGCAAAAACGGCTGCCGAGATAAGAGCAATCTTCGGTGGACATTCCTACGCCAGTGATAAAAAGAAGAAATAGTATTACTGGAACTGGTGATTTGGTTGTCCTTGAGAGCATGGTGCTTGATAACCTGTTAATAAGTTCATGCCTTACGAAATGAAATTTACAGGTAATAACATAAAGCAAGCCCTCACAATCCCGGTATGGTGAGGGCTTTGCTTTTTCGGTGAGCATACCCTCATGAAGCAGGCCGCATGATATAATAAATAAGAAAATAAACAAGGAGGAAATAAATGGTAACAGATACAAGAGAACGGTTTAACGCCGATAAATTGCGGGTTTTCTCAAGCAATGCATTCCAAAAACTTGGAGTACCAAAGAAAGACGCCGATACAACAGCAGAAATGCTGGTGGCTTGTGACCTGAGAGGAGTCGAGTCACATGGAGTGGCGCACCTTGGTCCGTTTTACTGTAAATGGATAAAGGAAGGAAAGGTCAATCCGACTCCTAAGCTAAACATCATCAGCAAAACTGCAACAACTGCCACCTTAAATGGAGATAAAGGATTGGGTTTCGTAGTCGGTCACCTTGCTATGACGGAAGCGATAGAAATGGCCAAAAAGTACGGATCGGGTTTCGTCAATGTAACCAACAGCACGCACTTTGGAGCCACTTCTTACTACTCAATGATGGCTATGAAACAGGATATGATTGGGCTTGCCATGACCTCCACTATGCCTTCCGTGGTAGTCCCTGGAACAGCCGTACCTGTAATAGGAACAAATCCCCTCGCAGTGGCTGTTCCTGCAGGAAAGAAGTCTCCTTTTGTCCTGGATATGGCAACGTCTGTTGTTGCCGGAGGCAAGGTAGAAATTGCGAGAAGACAGGGCAAGATGATACCTGAAGGTTGGGCAGTAGACAGTGAAGGCAAACCTGTAACTGATCCAAATAAGTGTGACTTTCGTCAGCCAACAGGCGGACTGCTACCGCTGGGTGGAAGTCCTGCATTAGGTAGTTTCAAGGGCTTTGGACTGGGAATTTTTGTAGACATATGCACCTGCCTTCTTGCAGGTCTGGATTTCACCCTGTTAAAAGAAAGAGAGCCGGGAGAGAACCCCTCCGATTTCTTCTTCGGTGCCATCAAAATAGACGGTTTTCAACCTATTGACCAGTTCAAACAGAAGATGGATAACATGATAGGAAAAATTGAGAGCCTGCCAACTCTGCCGGGTGTACAAAAGGCATATGTGGCTGGTGGTTTTGAAGGCGAAGTCATTGTGCCTGACCGTCAAGAGAAAGGCATTCCCTTAGATACCGCCGTAATCCAGAGCCTCAAGGACCTGGCAGAAGAACTGGGAATTGAATACGACATAAAATAGTAATAACCTAATATCATCCGGGCTAAATTGACAAGAGGGACATGATTCTTATAGTTGAACACATGGTTCAATGGTTACTGTTACGGTAGTATTTTCAAGCAGGAGAGTAAATGAAAAAGAATAAACTTAGGGAGCTTTTGAATGCCGGAAAACCTAGCCTCGGCACTCATATGATTAGCACCTCACCGGTGATCCTGGAGGTGACCGGACATTCAGGCGGCTTCGATTACGTCGAACTATGTGGAGAATATGCTGCCTGGGACCTCTCCCAGTTAGAACATTTCGCGCGTACTGTTGAACTGTTTCCAAACATGTCTTCCATGATGAAGGTAGAGCAGGAGCCAAGGACATTTATTACCACCAGGGCGCTTGACGCTGGTATCCAAAACATACTCTTTGCCGACTGCCATTCAGCAGAAGAAGTAAAAGAGTCTATACGCACAGTACTGCCAGAAACACCAAAAGATGGGGGACTGCATGGTTGTGCCATGCGTCGCAGCTCGGGATATCTCCTCGAATGTGGTAATGAGGCCTGGGCACAGGCACAAAGAGATGTGGTAATTGCCATAATGATTGAAAAGGCAAGTGCTATGGAGCAACTTGACGAGATACTATCGGTCAAAGGAGTGGACATGGTCCAGTTTGGCCCCTGCGATTACGCCATCAGCCTGGGGAAGCCTGGTAAGGGTGGAGACCCTGATGTTCGAAACGCACAGCGAGAGATGATAGAGAAAGCCCTTAAGAAAGGTGTTCACCCAAGAGTGGAACTTGACACTTTCGAGCAGGCAAAGGAATTCATAGCTATGGGGGTTCGTCATTTCTGCGTTGGTGCCGACGTAGTCACCCAGTATACGTTTTGCAAAGAGCAAGGCGAAAGAATGCGTAATTTGCTCGCTTAAATACACAAACGCTAAATCGGTTGGGACAAAGCTTACAAAAAGATGAGGAGAGCAAAATGAGGATTAAAGATAAGGTAGCGATAGTAACTGGTGGAGGTAGAGGAATCGGAAAAAGTATTTCCATGACCCTGGCACGAGAGGGAGCCGATGTAGCTATATTTGGCAGAACCCTGGATGTCGCAGAACAGACAGCCGATGAGATAAGAGCATTGGGTAGAAGAGCTATAGCCCTAAAAGTAAACGTTGCTGAAAGCTCAGAGGTTAACCAGGGGGTTCAGAAGGTTATTGACGAGTTCGGCAAAATAGACATATTGATTAACAACGCTGCAGGAGGACGTACAGCGGCGACAAAGATTGGCAGCACAGGCTCAGTACACAAAGATATCCTGACCCTGACTGATGAGCAGTGGGATGACCAGGTAGCAGTGGATTTCACAGGACCGTTCTACTGTATGCGTGCCGTCCTGAAGAACATGGTAGAGCGCAAATATGGAAAGATAGTTACTATTGGCTCTCTTGCGGGACAAACCAGCCGTGCTTTCCCCACAGCAGCCTATTGTGCTTCCAAGGCTGGTATTGAGGGACTCTCCAGGTCGGTAGCTATATCTATGGCCAAATATGGAATAAATGTCAATGTTGTAAATCCCGGACCCACTGACACTGATAGATTCGTAACTATACCTGAAGAAGAAAAGCAATTCATGTATGATGGTATCCCCTACAGAAGGGGTGGGAAAGGCAAAGCAGCAGGTGGCAAGCCACAGGATATAGCAAATGCGGTTTTGTTCCTGGTATCAGATGAATCTGAATGGATAACTGGTATCTGCCTCAACGTGGTGGGCGGTCAGCTAATGAAGTCCTGACTAATAGTAAAATACCAGCAACCAAACAATGTGGATTGTACGAAAAATGAGATAAACATGATTATAAGAAAGAGTCACCGTCAATGTGTGATATTTACCCGCAGGGTGACAACCTTTTACGTAGTCAAATAATAAATAGCTTAAGGAGGAAGGAAATGCCAACAGAAACAAGACAACGATTTGACCCAGGAAAACTGACCGTCTTTGCACAAGAAGTGCTCCAGAAAATTGGTATGCCCAAGGATGATGCCCTGTTAACTGGTAGTATGCTGACAGCCTGTGATTTGAGAGGAGTTGAATCACATGGCATCGCCCATCTTCAAATGTACTGCAACTGGATGAAAAGTGGAAAATGCAATATTAACCCCAAGATAGAGCTTTTCGAACTGTCTCCCACTACTGCGGTAATAGATGGAGATAACAGCCTGGGATTCGTCAACGGCCACAGGGCAATGACAGAAGCCATAAAGCGAGCAGAGAAGAACGGAACAGGTTTCGTCTCAGTTCGTAATAGTCAACATTATGGTGCCGCCACTTATTACGCCATGATGGCACTAGAACATGACATGATAGGGATATCCATGACTGCAGGAGGCAGAATGATGGTAGCGCCCGGAAGTACTGGACGGGCAGGTGGACTCAACCCTATTGCTGTTGCGGTACCCGCAGGCAAGAAACACCCCTTTGTACTCGATATGTCAACCAGCGTAGTGGCCGGAGGCAAATTAGAGATAGCCAAAAGACAGGGAAAACTCATCCCTGAGGGCTGGCTTGTAGACGGAGAAGGGAAAGCTATTACGGATTTGAGTAAAGTAGATTATCGCAACCCGGAGTGGCGTGGAGGGATACTACCATTGGGAGGAACCCCGGCACTAGGAAGTTACAAAGGATTTGGCCTTTCAGTGCTGGTGGACATACTCTGTACCACCCTCTCAGGAGCAGCTCTGGGTACCATGGCAAATCATTTCTTTGGCGCTATCCGAATTAATGGTTTTAGACCCGTTCAAGAATTCAAGAATGATATGGACCAGCTAATTGAGTCCATCGAATCGCTGCCCCCTCTCCCCGGAGTGAAAAAAGTATACGTTACAGGCGGACTGGAAGAAGAGATTGTCGCAGATCGTACGGCTAATGGTATCCCCCTGGACACTGCAGTTATTCAGCAACTCCAGGAATTATCAGCAGAGACCGGCGTTAAATGTGATATAGAACGATAACAATAAAATACTGACGTGATGATAATACTTAGCTGACTTAAAGAAAAGAAAGAATTACTCAGTGATGAACACGAGAATTAAACTGCTCTTATATGCGGTAGCGGTTACAATCAGCATACCGTTTCTACTCGGCGGCTGTAGCAGTCAAATCCTCCAAATAACCGTCTCTGACACATACTACCTCAGAAATAATTATGTTGATGAAGACATGATTTTCGACATCTACGTCGCAGAAATAACCCTGGAGAACA
>CAZZHQ010000047.1:0-17099 GCA_964654015.1 uncultured Dehalococcoidales bacterium
CTTATCCAGGATACCGTGGTGACCAACATCATGGCTTGCCTGCCAGGAGACAAAACGAACGATAATAAACTTGTCTGTCTCTGTTAGTTCAAGCTCATAAAGCACTGTTGGATCTGGCTTGAAATAGTCCGGATGCAGGTAAGCAAGCTCATGATATCCATTATATCTTATTTGTTTTTTGCCCAGGTCTTTCTTGAAACAAGACGGCGTGCAGATAGCATCTGCACAATGATCAGTCAATAACCTGTCAACTTGGTTATGCTCAGTATCTGTAAATTGTACAAACGATACACCACTTAATTTCTTTGCTATTGGACTCATTAAATATCCTATTGAAATATAAACATCAGGCTTGAGTCGTCTCGTTACTGCCAAGAGTTTATAGTCTCGCTGAAGCATCTCATATGCCTTACCCAAAATACTCTTTTGAATTCCCCCAATGCATTCATACTCGAATCCATAAGCATTAAGTAAACACAGAGTAACATCCTTGTCTCTGCTGGTAATTGTTAGTTCGTTTCCTCTTTTCCCCATCTCCCAAGCGAAATTTTTAAAAAAGTGCACATGAGCAGGGTGTCCAATATCTACCATTATCTCCATGCTATTCCTACTCCTGGGCCACTATGGTTTCTTTGAGACCTGAGTATTCCTAGAGTCTCTTTACATATCCATTCAGTTTCATCCCTTAAGTATCCTGTGGGGAACAGCAAGTATTCTTCTTCTGTCTTCTCTGCGTTGGAGCCCATGTGCCTACACTTATCAAACCTGGGATGTTTATACAATGCGTCGAAATACATACCCTCTTTGCTCTTCACCTCTATAGAACGCAATGCTAACTCACGCTGCAATATTGCCGCATTCTCTGTTAAAATAGGAAAGTATAAATATGCTGGTGTTGCTTTTTGGGAAATATCAATTAGCTTGAAGATTTCCTTAAAGTATTGGCGATAGATTTCAGCGTTGCTACTTCTAAGGTTGAGGGTTCTACTATATTTCACCAATTGTTTTAGCACCAACCTTGCCTCCAAATTTGTCATGTTCCTTTCGTACGATGAAAATGAGGCGTCCAATCGCCTCGAGTCCGAGTATTTGGCTATAAAACGCCTAAATGTCCTGTACGCATATTTATTGAAGGCAAGCGCTGCACTAGCGGCAAGAAGGTATTGCCGAGCAGGATTTGGTTTGTGCGCCCACTTCAATTTGCATGCATTTTCTTCCACCTTGCTCCTGACCTGTTCATCATATCATTCCTGCCAGCAAATAGCGCCACCACCAACTCCACTTATATTCTTGCTTATCCCGAAGCTGAAAAACCCAAAGTCGCCCCATGTTCCGCTAAGTTGTCCATTGTATTGCGCTCCAAAGGACTGACCACAATCCTCAATTAGGGGTAAGTTATATTCCTGAGATATCTTGAGGAACTGCTCTATTTTAGCGGGTATTCCAAAAATATGTGCAATAATTATTGCCTTTGTCTTATCTGTAATTGCCTTTTCCACACTTTCTGGGTCTATATTAATATCATCTACAGCCACATCAGCAAAAACAGGGGTAGCCCCACTTTCCATAACGGCAAGTCCCACACTTGAACAAATAAATGAAGGAACAATAATCTCATTCATTGGAGTCATTCCTAGAGATTCCAGTATTAGTTTGAGTCCATATCTGCCAGAGCTAGTAAGCTTGATACGGCTACCCAAATACACACGCAATCTATTTTCCAGCAACTCTCTGGGATGTTTAGTGGAGAAACCAGAAGATATATCCGCGAGATGAATTTGTGGATTGTGAAGAGATAAATACTTAATGCCCATCATATTACACGATGCTCCTTCGTATCATTGGACCTAGTCTATTTGCAAGTGGGAGAGGCAATCTACGCCAGATTTTGGAAAGTCTCTCATATTTAATGTTCGAGGAGTTAATCAAGGGTGTTTTATCTGTATTACTAAGCATGTAACAATACTCCAGATTAACCTCCTTAGCACCCCACTCTTTTTTAAATCTGGCACTACCACTACCTCTCAAGCTCCGTCCAAAATCAAAGTATTCAAAACTTCGTTCACAACCATACTTAATTGATTCCCAATACAGCAAATCATTTGGCGCACAATGCAAGTAGTCACGTAACGAAGCTGCCCAAGCAGATATTATAGTATTATTGAAAAGCAGCAAAAATACACTAGCGACAATCTTGCCTTTATATCGGACAAAAATCACTCTTACACTATGAGGAAACTCAGCTTTAACTTCTCTGAAAAACCTGGCGCTATGCACAGGAGTCCCCAGTTCGCGCATATTGTGAGCATATAAACTGTAGAAGTTTTCTACGCCCTCATCTTTCTCATCAATTTCGGCTGTTAAACTGTATTTATAGGCTTTTCGAATAGTGTTTCTCCTCTTCTGGTTCATCTGTCGCCATATGATCTCAGGATCAGCAGACAATTTAAGAAGGGAGGTAATATATTGACTATTCCTAGTAAACCTAGCTGATACTGCATCGCCTGCTCGATAACGTAGCTCTATATATTTGGCTCGCAAGTTGACTATGAGTTTCCTCGCATCGGTTAGCAATCCTTCAATAGCATCTCCATTTCTGGAGCAGATGCCACCATAAGGAGCAAACGGCAGCGAGATTAACCTCTTCCCCCATAATACATCTTTGACTAAAAACAGAGGCAGGATACCTATTATCTGCCCATTCTCTTCTGCAAATAAGTAATATGATTTATGTTGGTAGCTTTTTTCAACGATATTCTTCCACCCTATCTGGTGATAGAAAGTAGAAAAGACACATTCCCTAACAAAATCATCCCACCGCTTTCCATCGCTCTCATTTTGAAGTAACTTAATTTCCAAAATTATCTACCTGTTTATTTCAACATCTCTGCACAAATACCCATATGATTATCTGTGCTAGTCAATATATACCTTATCCGTCTCTCCACAACTTCACCCTTTATCAGCCAGTAGAAAGGCCGCTTGGCAGCAAAACCTGACGGAAATTTTTCGGTAGCAATATCTATTGGATGGAAATAGAATAACGTATCTCCTCTCTTCTGGCTCTGCTCAAGTCCACGTTGGATATATCTTGCTCCGAGGAACCTCAATAGAGGTCCACCACCAGTGGGGAATTTGAGCCCAAACTGAAAATACGGCCAGGGTAACTCCATGATTTCTCTTTGTTCTCCAGGTTCAAGACTATGCTCCCTGGGATAATAGGGTCTGGTACCAACTCCTGATAGCTTAGAATCAGATTTGTTGTAAAAGGAGTTGACACTTACTGATGAGTCATATTTAAATCCAAGCTTCTCCAGTGAATCAATCATCCAGCCAGCAACATAAGCAGCAGGGGCTCTATATCCTATTACTTTCTGCCCGCTTGCCTTTTCCAGCATTTCCTTTGCCTGCAAAGTTCGACTTTCAAATTCTTCCTGCGATATAAATGGCTTCTTTGTCCTGGGATGTATCTTACATGCATGGTGCAAGCCATGGCAGGCAATTTCATGTCCTCGTTCCACGATTTGCTCCACCAATCCAGGGTAGTGTTCTGTTACATCTGCTACTACAAAGAAGGTAGCATGGATATTGAACTCATCCAGCATATCTAGTACTCGGCTGGTAGGTTTGCTGAGATAATCATAGCGCCCTTTCCATTTTGCAAAGAAATCGTCAACATCCTTGTACTTGGAGAAAGGCGAACCGGTAACCGATGGGATATGATACCAATCTTCTACATCCACGGTGACTGCTATCAAGATTTTTTTCTCTTGAGATATTTCATCTTGAGTCTCCACAGAAATTCTCTCAGCAGAAGCATGGATATCCTGGGAATATATTTTACATAGCAAATCCCTGACTTTTCGAATTGGTATCTCGCTGGCATCGGCACTTCAAGGATACGTGCCCCAGCAACGTTTAACTTTACTAACAGGTCATTACAATATCCATACCAGGGGTAGATATCATCTAGGTTCAATTTTCGCAGCATTCCAATTGATATGGCAGTATAGCCATTTTGTGGGTCGTTCAAATTGTGACATCCTGACGCTACTCTGGTAAGCCACCTGAGCAACAAATTTCCAAAGCGCCGCCAGTAAGACATGCCTCGTAAATTATTTCCATTTGAGGTTCGGTCCCCTTTGATATAGTCGGCTTCACCTGTAACTATTGGGTCAAGCAAACGGGGCAATTGAGCAGGGTCCATCTGGTTATCTCCCGCCATCACTACCGAGACATCCATTCTATCCATAATAGAGTTCTTGTAGCCCGTGATAATGGATGCGCCAACCCCTCTATTTCTCTCATGCCTGATTACTCTCAGATTGCCATTTCTATAAGTGACTCCAGAAGCTGCATTAAACGTACCGTCAATGCTTCCGTCATCTATCACATAAATTTTGTCAACATATTCAGGCAGGCGATTTATCACCTCTATAATAAACCGTTCCTCATTATAGGCAGGTACAACTACACCTATGCTCTTTTTCTTATACATTAACGTTGTCTTTTATTGTCAGTCTGTAGTATCTATTCGTACATTTATTGATATATAGATATATTTTATACTCATTATATTTACATCTTCTATATTATAATGTCAAGCAATCACTATACATAACCACCAAAAATTTTAGATACTGGTTCTATTACAATAATACAGTGTCTATTATGCATCAAGACCGCTGTGGCTGCTATATCTGCTATAAACAATAACTAGTTCAAGTAATCCATCATTGATTGTAATAATATAATGAATTTACTCCCTGTGTTCGCAGGACTGACAAACATAACCACAGCTAGGATGAAGTGTATGGATAATCCGCTATGCATTCAGTAAAGAATCATGATAATTCTATGCAGGTCAACATACCTGCCACTAATTATACTCAAGAAAGCATTCAATTCCCTTTGTGTATCCTAATAAACTTCTCCAGGCAAAGTTTTATTCTGAACACCTCTTCCACAATTCTTCAGCTTGAATACGAATACAGATATGGGCGATAATATGCAATATGGTTGATAAGGCAAAAAACGTAGTCATACTGGGTTCAACCGGCTCTATAGGGCAGCAGACATTAGAAGTTATTCGAGCACTGAACCCTGCATTTAGAATAACGGGCCTTGCCGCCGGCAGAAATATCAAACTTCTGAACGAACAGATTAAAGAGTTTGAACCCAGGATGGTTTATTCCCAGGAAAAGCTCGACCAGGAACATAACAGCAAGTTCGTTTCAATGGAGCAAATGGCTTGTGACAACGAAGTAGATATAGTTGTCATAGCAACTTCAGGGAAAGCAGGATTATCACCCACTTTGGCAGCCCTGAAAGCCGGTAAAACTGTTGCCCTTGCAAGTAAGGAAGTTCTCGTCATGGCAGGAGCACTTATCATGGAAGAAGCCAGGCGCCACCATGCTCGGCTAAATCCTATAGATTCTGAGCATAGCGCTATCTGGCAATGCCTCAGGGGAGAGGAAAGCAAGCCACGAAAGATTTTCCTGACCGCTTCTGGTGGCCCTTTCTATCATTATTCGAACGCACAACTGGGCACAGTAACAGTGGAAGAAGCCCTCCAGCATCCAGTGTGGAGTATGGGCACAAAAATAAGCATCGATTCGGCAACGCTTATGAACAAAGGATTGGAAGCCATCGAAGCTCACTACCTTTTTAATATCCCCTTTGAAAACATTGAACTACTGTTCCATCCACAATGTATAGTTCATTCTATGGTTGAATTTAATGATGGCTCTATAAAGGCGCAGATGGGTTTTCCCGATATGCGTATGCCCATTCAACATGCCCTCTCTTATCCGCAGCGCTTGCCCAATCCAACGATACCGCCTTTTGATTTCAAGGAGCTATCTCCTCTAACATTTGAACCTATAAATACTGATAAATTTCCCTGCCTTAAGCTTGCCCTTGAAGCCGGTGCACGAGGAGGAACCTACCCCACTGTACTTTGTGCCGCAGATAAGGTGGCAGTTGAACTTTTCCTCTCAGGGAAAATCAAGTTTATCGATATCCCCGCGCTAATAGAGGAAACCATGCAGCGGCACCAGGTAATTAACAATCCTGGTATAGATGATATTTTACAGGTTGATTCATGGGCACGGGACTACGTACAACAACTTGGTCTTCATCGCTCTACAAAATATGTACAAAAGGATAAACTATCACCGGTGGAATAAAATATGAATGTAGCTATAATTATTGCCTCTTTTATCGTAATTTTGTTCGTGGTGGCTTCTGTGCACGAGTTAGGCCACTTCATTACTGCCAAGCGGGCGGGAGTTCATGTGGAGGAATTTGGACTGGGTTTTCCTCCACGGATTTTTGGAATCAAGAGGGGAGAGACAACATATTCACTAAATGTTATCCCTGCGGGCGCTTTTGTGAAAAGCATTGGTGAAAACGACCCTACAGTACCCCGAAGCCTTGCCAGTATTAGCGCATGGAGAAGATTGTGGGTCTATGCTGCTGGCCCACTGGTCAATATCGTTCTGGCGTTTATCTTGCTGAGCGCATTCTTTTCACTCCCAATAGATGTACTGCGTGGCGAAGGAATAATGGTATATAGCGTGCTAAAAGACTCGCCGGCGGATATAGCCGGAATAGAACCAGGAAACATATTGCTGAGCATTGATGGAGAGAATGTACATAATTCCAAAGAAGTTCAAAATGCGGTTAATTTGTGTGATGATGAAAATGATTGTGATATAAACGTTACCATACAGAAAGACAATAATATATCCCAGCTAAAACTAACGCCGCATTTTAACCCGGATTATGAGAGACATACGATAGGCGTTTTCCTGTGCTGGAATATAGTTAATGCCGTAGAAAGCGGTTCTTCAGCAGATGTGGCCGGCGTTATGACGGGTGATAGTCTGCTGAGCGTTAATAGCCAGCCCGTATATAACACAGAGAACATATCTGACATATTAAGCTCTACTGAGGACACCGAGCATCTGGAATTGGTCTTACTCAGGCAACAGGAAGTGGTATTAGTCACTCTGCCTGCTGTTACAGCGGCTAACCGAAACACAGTATATTCAGACAATGAGCCAGGCCGTAGTAACCTGCTGGGAGCAGATTTCCGCTGGGTCAAAGATGTTCGTATCGAACAGGAACAGCTTTCCGTATTTGAAGCAACTCAACAGGGAGCTGAATATATCGTCCGAGTGCCAGAGATGATAATAGCGGCCATTCCTGCGATAAGTGAAGATCCCAACAAGGCCGCACTCGTGGGTCCAATAGGTGCGGGGCAACTGACTGTCGAGATTGTGAAGTCTGCCGGATTTGATTACATCCTGTTTATGGCAGGATTGATTAGCCTGGGAATTGGCTTGTTTAATTTTTTTCCTATTCCACCATTGGACGGCGGAGGGATGCTGGTTGCGCTTATTGAAAGCATCCGCCGCGGTAAACGACTGACCCAGCGCGCTATGCGCATAGCGTACAGCTCCGGGACTGTCCTTCTCATCACTCTTATGGTCCTGATAACCTATAATGATATTTTACGCTTGATTAATGGTGGAGGTTTTGGTTTGTGAAACGCCGCGTTTCTACGCCCCTCAAACTGGGTAATGTAACGATTGGCGGTAGTGCCCCTATTGTGGTTCAATCCATGACCACCACCGATACTCGTGATACTAAAAACACGATAAATCAAGTCAGGCAACTGGAGGATTGTGGTTGTGAAATAGTGCGGGTAGCGGTTCCAGATAACGACGCAGCGAAAGCTATCACTGCTATAAAGAAAGGAATCTCAATACCTGTTATTGCTGATATTCACTTTGACTATCGCCTTGCCCTCGCTGCATTACAGGCTGGTGCTGATGGACTTCGTCTGAACCCTGGCAATATGCAGAGTAAAGAGGGCCTTCGCAGCGTGGTAGCAATGGCTAAGGAGCGCGAAATCCCCATACGCACAGGAGTTAACGCTGGCAGTATTCCTGCGGAATTTGAACCAGATATCCCACAATCGGACCGAATGGTGCACATGGCCCTGAACCAGGTCAGGCTCATAGAAGACATGGATTTTAACTTAATTAAGGTTGCCCTGAAGGCCTTCGATGTTCCTACTACAATCGAGGCCTACCAGAAGATTTCCGATAAGATTCCTTATCCCTTGCATATAGGTATTACAGAAGCTGGTCTGCTTATGGCTGGTACTATTCGTAGCGCAGTTGGCACTGGCATACTGCTTTATCTGGGTATTGGAGATACCATACGCGTTTCACTTAGTGCACACCCCTGCAGGGAAGTTGAGGCTGCATACGAAATACTAAAGAGTCTTGGACTCCGCCAACGAGGACCTGTTCTTGTCAGCTGCCCTTCCTGTGGTCGAGCTGAAATCGACGTCATTGCTCTGGCTGAAATTGTAGATAAATACCTCAAAGGAATTGAAAAACCTATCAAGGTAGCGGTCATGGGATGCATGGTGAATGGGCCGGGAGAAGCCAGAGATGCCGATGTTGGCATTGCTGGCGGTAAAGGCAAAGGCATTGTATTCAGCAAAGGCAAAATAGTAAAAACTTGTGCCGAGAAAGATTTGCTAGACGCTCTGAAGACAGAGATAGATTTGTTATAAAAACGAGGAGTAAGTTATGCGGTATTCGAAATTATTCGGAAAGACTTTAAGGCAACTACCGGCGGAGGCAGAGAGTGTAAGCCACCAGTTATTACTCAGGGCTGGGATGATATCTCAAGTAGCTGCTGGCGTCTATTCCTATTTACCCCTGGGATGGAGAGTGCTAAAAAAAATTGAACAGTTAATCAGGGAAGAGATGGATAATGCTGGTGGACAGGAATTAATGTTGCCAGTTCTTCAGCCCCTGGAGCTATGGCAAAAATCTGGCAGGGATGCCTCTTTTGGACAATCTCTATTTACATTGACCGACCGTAAAGAGCATAACCTGGCTCTGGGCCCTACCCACGAGGAAATTATTACCGAGCTTGCCCATAAAAATGTCCAGAGCTACCGTGACCTTCCCTTACTTCTCTACCAAATACAAACAAAATTCCGCGATGAACCTCGATCGCGGGGTGGACTATTACGCGTTCGCGAATTTATTATGAAAGATCTCTATAGTCTTGATATTGATGAAGCTGGACTAGATGAGAATTATCAAAGAATAGCCCAGGCTTATAAGAACATTTATGCGCGTCTCAGCTTACCAGCATTGATGGTAGAGGCTGATAGCGGCGCTATAGGAGGTAAGGCATCTCATGAGTTCATAGTCACCACCGAATCAGGTGAAGATGAGATACTGTGTTGCCCTGAGTGTGGTTATGCCTCCAATATTGAAAAGGCACAGAGCGCCAAGACAAAGATGCCGGAGGAAGTTCCTCTACCCCTGACAGAAGTTGCCACACCTGGTATGAAAACTATAGAAGGAGTGGCTGAGTTCCTCAGCCTGTCCACCGCTCAGACTATCAAAGCCGTCTTCTATTCCGCCGACGGTGAATTTATTTTTGCTGTTATCCGGGGAGATCTGGAAGTAAATGAAACGAAATTAAGGAACCTGTTGAAATGCTCAAATCTACATCTTGCCACTGAAGCTGAAGTTAACAGCGCTGGCATCGTAGCCGGTTTTGCTTCACCTGTAAATATCAAAGGAGTTAAAGTCGTTGCTGATGATTCTGTTACATCAGGCGCTAATTATGTCGTTGGGGCTAATAAGCCCGGGTATCATTTTATTAATGCTAATTACCATAGAGATTTTGAAGCGGACCTTGTAGCTGATATTACTTTGGTACATGATGGAGACAGTTGTCCTAATTGCAGCGGTAAACTATCTTCTGCTCATGGTATTGAGGTGGGACATATATTCAAACTGGGCACATTCATGAGCGAAATAATGGGTGCTTTTTTCCTGGATGCGGACGGCATATCAAGACCTATAATAATGGGCTGTTATGGTATTGGATTAGGACGTCTTATGGCTGCGGAGGTAGAGTATAACCATGACGATAAAGGTATAATCTGGCCTCTTACCATTGCTCCTTACCAGGTATACCTGTGCCCGCTATCCCTGGATAAGCCCGATGTCCTATCTGCAAGCGAAAACATCTATAACAGTCTGCAGGAAACAGGTATTGAAGTCCTATATGATGATCGTGACATATCCGCTGGCATTAAATTCAACGATGCTGATCTTCTTGGTATCCCGCTACGGGTGACCGTTAGCCCACGCACCCTGAAGAATCAGAATATAGAATTGAAATGGCGGACAGATAAGGAAAGCCAGTTCTTACCCTTGAAAGACGCCGTCAGTGATATCAAAAAACAGTTGTCTGAGAAATTAGCTTCTTAACATAGCTCCTAATTTTTCCTGGAGCATGTGTAGCATTTTTTTCTCAGTTCTATCTACTTCTTTGTCAGTTAAAGTATGCTCGGAAGATTGATAGATGATTCTTACCGCAAATGACTTCTTCCCTGCGGTTACCTGCTCTCCGGTATAGACATCAAAGAGAACCGTCTTTTTGACCAGAGGAAAAGCACATATTATGTCGTCTACCTGTTGGAAATTAATATTGCTGTTCAGCACCAACGCTATATCCCTTGTCACATCCGGATACCGTGCGATAGATTGATAGCGTTTTATTCCCTTTGTTTTACTCCATAATTTTTCCAGGTCCATTTCAATGACGCAAACGACTCCTGAAAGCTCGAAGTATTGGCTCACTCTAGGATGTAGCTCACCCACTACGCCAACTTTATCTCCATCTATAAAGATATCGGCGCCCCTACCTGAAAATAAGCCTTCCTCCTCGCTTAGACTGAAGATTGCCTTCAGACCCAGATTAGACACTATGTTATCTACCACACCTTTAGCATCATAATATCCAAAGGACTCCTTGTTTTCGTACAAGCTTTGTCCAGATTTGGAACCGCTAAGAAAAGCACATAACATTTCCTTCTCTTGCGGTAATTCCCTCCTACTTAGAATAGCTGCCTTCCCGCTGTTCTCGTTGCTCTCATTGTTTTCATTGCTTGCAGCATCTAATACATCTGCGCACTGCTGTGCTAGAAATACTTTACCCATTTCAAATAGCTTGATTCCAGATTGCTCATACTTTTGATTGCCAGCCAGTGCAGTAAGAATATTTGGACGTAGACTCGTTCTTAAGTATTCCTGTTCCTTTGACATGGGATTTAACACTTTTAGGGGCATGACCTTTAGTTCATGCTTCGGAGATATATTTTGCAATTTCGTCAAACTGGTCAAGGTATAAGTAAGTATCTCCTGAAAACCACTGCTGATGAAAATATTCCGTAGATCCTTTTTGAATTTATTCTCCAGCGATGGTTTTTGCTTTGGTAAAGTAGAGCAAAGTCGAGTCATAGGAACCTTATCATACCCTATGATTCGTATCACTTCTTCTACCAGGTCAGCGGGACATCCAATATCACCACGCCAGTAAGGAGCGATTACCGAAAGCCTGGAAGATTTACCTGCTCTTTGGCATTTGAAACCCAGTAGTTCAAGTACCTTACTTATCTTCCCCACGCTTACCGTTAAGCCTGAAAGCCTCTTAACCTCTTTGGTGGATATCGGGATAGATATGGGCTCTGTCCTGCCAGGATACACGTCTATTACACCTTCTGACACTCGGCCATCAGCCAGCTCTTGTAACAATTGAGTAGCACGTTTTAGCGCCGTTAACGGTAAGTCCGCACTTATTCCTTTGTCAAAGCGTAAAGAAGCTTCACTTTGTAAACCGACATGTTTTGTGCCTCTACGAATGACAGATCGGTTAAAATTCGCTGCTTCCAGAAGGATTGTGGTGGTATTATCAGTGACCTCAGCATCCTGACCACCCATAATTCCTGCGATAGCTACCGGTTTTTTAACGTCCGCAATAACCAGCATATCCTGCGAGAGAAGTCTTTCTACTCCATCTAAAGTTGTTATTCGCTCACCCTCTTCAGCCTTGCGGATGATGATGCGGTGCCCTCCAATTTTATGATAATCAAAAGCGTGCAACGGTTGTCCATATTCCAGCATCACGTAATTAGTGATGTCGACGATATTATTAATAGGCCTCATTCCATAGCTGGCAAGATATTGCTGCATCCATTCAGGGGAAGGACCCTGTTTGACTCCAGTAATCAAACTGGCACAATATCTTGGGCAAGAGATGCCATCAATTATTTCAACGGAGACCGAGGAATCTATTACCTTCTCTGTTTCATGATAGTTTATTTCTGGCAAGTGCAGTGTTTTGCCAGTAAGGGCAGCAATCTCTCTGGCTATTCCAATCACACACATGCAATCTGGGCGGTTTGGTGTTATTTCAAGGTTAAATATTACGTCACCCAGGTACTCAGAAAGGGATGCTCCGACTGGAGCTGTCGACGGAAGGACCAATATCTCTTCATGCCTATCAGAAATTCCCAGTTCTTTCTCCGAGCAAACCATGCCCATAGAAGCCACTCCACGTATTTTTGCCTCTTTTAAAATTGTCAGTTTTCCTGTATGCCCATCTATAAGTTGAGCGCCGACATACGCGAAAGCTATCTTTTGACCAGGGCTAATGTTTGGGGCGCCACACACCACCGTATATTGCTGGGATTCAAAGGCAACAGTAGCCAGTCTAAGCCGATCGGCATTGGGATGAGGGTTAACATCAGTTACCTCCCCCACCACTATATTGCTCCACGAACTACCTGTTATCTGTAATGAATCTACTTCAATGCCCGCTATAGTTAATTTTTCGGCTATAGCCTGAGGCTCCATGTCGATATCGACATACTTTTTTAGCCATCTAAGTGAAATTTTCATATCCGCACGTGAATAATTAAAATTGTTTTAAAAATCTGAGGTCATTGCCGTAAAAAAGACGAATATCCTCAATGCCTTTCTGTAGTATAGGTATCCTCTCTACTCCCAGACCAAAGGCAAACCCACTGTATATTTCAGGGTCAATATTAACTCGTCTAAGAACATTCGGATGTACCATTCCAGCCCCCAATATCTCCAACCATCCTCCATATCCGCACAGCCGACACCCTGTACCATGACAAGCAAGACATTCTACAGCCACCTCTACCCCTGGCTCAACGAAAGGAAAATAATCGCAACGGAAACGAACTTTACGTTGTTCACCAAAAAGCAATCGGCAAAATTCAAATAAAGTACCCTTCAAATCAGCCAGGGTTATGTTCTTGTCAACGGCCAAGCCTTCAACCTGATAGAACATAGATTCATGGGTAGCATCGGTTGCCTCGTAGCGATAGGTTCTCCCTGGTACAATAACCCTTATAGGCGGTTGCTCTTTCTCCATGACTCGAATTTGCATAGGGGAAGTGTGTGTGCGTAATAGCCTTGCTTTTTCATCAGCCTCGCTGTTGTCTATCCAAAAAGTGTCAAACATGTCCCGGGCAGGATGGTCTCTTGGGATATTCAATGCATCGAAATTATAGCTATCCCATTCTACATCAGGCCCCTCGACTACCTGAAAACCCATGTTTTGGAATATGCCACAAATACTTTCAATTATCTGGGTGGTTGGATGGAGCCGCCCCATGGGGACGGCATTTCCAGGCAAGGTAACATCAATACTTTTTTCTTCCGTAGAAGAGATAATAGCCGCTTCTTCAAGCAGTTTCCTTTTATCGGCCAGTCCTGACTCTAATATACTTTTAAATTGATTAGCCTTAGCCCCGACTTGTTTTCGGTCTTCTAATGCCAGTTTCGCCAAGGCTCTCAATATGGTTGTCAGTTCACTTTTCTTGCCCAGATAACGTACCCGCCATGATTCTAACTGTTCAAGCGTTTCGTTTTTATCAAGTTCACTGAGAGCTGCCAGGCGGAGCGCCTCAATCTCAGTTAGTATTCGCATTTTTAATGGACATCGAAGCAATCAGTTTGTTAAAGCTTTGTGGGTCATTGACTACCATCTCTGCCAGTATTTTACGGTTAATTTCTATATTCGAATTTTTTAAACCAGCGACAAACTGACTATATGACATTCCCTGGCTTCTTACCGCAGCATTAAGGCGAACTATCCATAACCTTCTGAAATCAGCCTTTCGTTTTTTTCGATGGCGATAAGCATAGTCTAATGCGTGAAGTACAGATTCACGTGCGGTGCGATATAAAGCATGTCGCGAACCGCTGTGTCCCTTGCTTAAATCTAATATCTTTTTGTGACGTCTATGTGTAATTTTCCCGCTTCTAGCTCTTGGCAAAACATCCTCCTATTATTTGCAACCAGGTAACAATTTCTTAATTTTCTTTCTATCAGCCGGCGCTACAGCTATAAGTTCATCGTAGAGCCTTTTAGTGCGGCCAGGTTTTTTTCTCCTTAAGTGGCTCTTGCCACATTTCATACGTAGTACTTTACCATTACCTGTTATATGAAAACGACCCTTCGTTCCTTTATGTGTCTTTAGTTTTAGCATCTGATTTATCCTCTCTAGATTTCTTGGTAGCTGGAGAAAGCGTTAAGGCTATATTCCTTGCATTCCTGACGATTTCGTTGCTTACTACTACCTTACCCACAAATTCTTCAGCTACTTTTCTTAGTACTTTCCACCCTAATTCGGGATATATAATTTCTCTACCTCTAAATCTTACGACTATCCTGACTTTACTTCCCCCTTCGATAAACTCTTTTACTTTCCTTATCTTTGACTGCAAATCATGTTCTTCGATTTTTGGACGGAACCTTACTTCTTTTAGTAAGCCAACCTTTTGCCCCTTTTTTGCTTTTCGCTCTTTCTTTGTTTGTTCGTACTTGTATTTCCCGAAATCCAGTATCTTGCATACAGGAGGAGTCGCTGTAGGCGATATCTCTACAAGGTCTAGTTCATTTTCACGTGCTAACACTAATGCCTGAGGCAATGCCATTATACCTAGTTGCTCCCCATTTTCCCCTATGAGCCGTACCTCTTTTGCCCTGATGAACCTATTAACTGCTATTCGCTTGGCTATTCTCGCTATCCCCCTTACTTTATAATCTAGATTCTATGTCTACTTGTAGTCTCGATTTTATTTGAGCCAAGGACTGGTTTCCTACATCTTCTCCATCTCTCAAACGAAGCGATACTGTTGATGACTTCATTTCGCTATCACCTACTATAAGCATATAGGGTACCTTCCCTAGCTGAGCATCTCTTATTTTTAAATTCATCCTCTCGGTACGACCATCTACCCTTGCTCGGATACCTTCCTTTTTTAGCTCAGATTCTACCTGGTGCCCATATTCTAGATGGCGATCTGCTATAGGTATTACCATAACTTGAACTGGTGATAACCAAGTAGGAAACGCACCTTTATAGTGCTCAATTAAACAAGCAAAGAAGCGCTCCATGCTACCCAGAACCGTCCGATGAATCATTGTTACATTGTGCTCTACCCCGTCGCTACCAATGTAACAAACATTGAAGCGTTCTGGCAAATTAAAATCTACCTGGATTGTTGGGCCTTGCCATGCATGGCCTACAGCATCCTTGAGTTTGATATCAATTTTAGGCCCATAAAATACACCTTCACCTTCATCCACTTTATAAGGTAGCTCAAGATTTTCAATAACATTTCTTAAAGAAGTAGTCGCTTGATCCCACATTTGGATAGTACCAGCATATTTATCTGGCCGTGTAGATAAAAGTAATTCATACTCCTCGAAACCAAAAGTGACCATCATAAATTGGGCTAACTCTAATACCCCTTTTACCTCTTCTTCAATTTGGTCAGTACGACAGAATATGTGTGCGTCATCTTGCGTAAACCCTCTCACTCTGGCAAGCCCATACAATACTCCGGTCCTTTCATAACGATAAACAGTACCAAGTTCAGCGTAGCGTACAGGTAGCTCCCGGTAGCTTCGCAAATGACTTTTAAATATCATTATGTGAAACAGACAATTCATGGGCTTCATTATGTACTGCTGTCCCTCTACATCCATTGGCGGATACAAATAATCCCGATAGAAATCCCAGTGTCCACTGGTTTTCCACAGGTCTATCTTAGCTACATGAGGCGTATAGACGATATCATAATCTCTCTTAAAGTGTTCTCTTCTCCAGAAATCTTCTATAACCTGCCGAACAACGGCACCTTTAGGATGCCAGCAAATTAAGCCAGGCCCTATTTCTTCATGACTACTATACAGGTCAAGCTCTTTCCCTAATTTTTTATGATCCCGTTCAGCTGCTTCCGCTTGAAGGTCCAGAAAATCTTGCAGTTTTTCCTGGTTCTCAAAAGCTATAGCGTATATTCTCTGAAGCATTGGTCGTTTTTCGTCCCCACGCCAATATGCTCCAGCCGTGTTGGTTAATTTGAAAGCATGAATCTGACCTGTAGATTCTACATGGGGGCCCCGACAAATATCCGTAAAAGAGCCTTGTGTATAGGTTGTCACCATATCTTCAACGATTTCACTTATAATTTCGAGTTTATATTCCTGATTACTAAAGAGGTTGCGTGCTTTTTCCTTAGTTATTTCCTCCGTGGTAAATGGTAAATCTTGCGCAATGATTTCCTTCATCTTTTTTTCTATTATAGGCAAGTCTGCCGGTGTTAGTGAGCGGGATAACTCAAAATCATAGTAAAAGCCATGCTCAATAGGCGGCCCAATAGCAAATTTTGCACCAGGAAATAGTCCCTGCACTGCCTCTGCCATCACGTGAGCAGCAGAGTGACGCATTTTTATTATCTGCTCTATTTTATCTTCCTGTTCCATTCTATAATTCCGTCTTATACATATATAAGTATTTTCAATATCTTAGTGGGGATGATGCTACTAGCAATATGCATAACTGGAAAATCAATGACCTTTATTTCTCGCTACTTCACACAGTTCTCTAGTACAATCCAGTTAAAATAATTTTGAATTTGAAAAACCACCATTAGCTATATACTCGGTATCAAATAACCTGTCGCATTCTTATTCCTTGCCTAAAATGGGCAATACTGGATTTGAACCAGTGACCTCTGCGATGTCAACGCAGCGCTCTAACCACTGAGCTAATCGCCCTGCCTGAATGATTGTAGCAAACATGCTCCTTATGGTCAATGAATAGGTTCCATTGTGTTGATGTTATACGATTTTGTCACCATGTAATTGATAAGGGAAAATGTCACCAT
>CAZZHQ010000048.1:0-16879 GCA_964654015.1 uncultured Dehalococcoidales bacterium
TACCCCTTTCAGAGTCTGGTTTTCCTTCTCAATAGCAATCATTGAATCATCGATTATTCTACCGATTGTCGGTTGTTTAGCATTTGCCTGAAGGTTTTCCCAGCGGGCTACTTTCGGAACCCAGAAGATATTGGCGGCTGCATACTCATCCCTGTCCTCAGGGTCTGTGTACTCGGTTTCCCTGGCTGCTTCCAGTTGATTGTACTTCGATTGAAACGCATCCGAAATATACTTCAGGAAGATAAGACCTAACACCACATGCTTATAATCGGAAGCGTCCATATGGCCTCTAAGCGTATCTGCCATATCCCACAGATGGCTCTCAAATCCGAGGTTCGCGCCATTGTTGTTATTGCTCATTTTATTCTCCAAAGAGTATTCCCCATTATTAAACACTATATTTGCCACTACCATTCTAGTATTGAAGAGTCTAAATAGCAATGCCTTTTCCATGCACAATAAAAGAAATATAAGGGTGCTAGTTGCATGTTTTTCTGTTGCTTCATTTACTGTGGTGATTATTGGAGGTTATTGTCTGTGGGATCGTATGCCCCTCTCGACTCACCACCCAGATTGCCACGCCACGGCGTGCCTCGCAATGACGAAAGAGAAGAATTCGCAGTGCGAATACCCGGGTAGATTCCTGCTACCTGCTTTCGCAGGCACAGGTTTAGCAGGAATACTAAATAAATGCTAAATCCTAAGCTCTAAACACTAAACAAATTCAAAACTCCAATGTTCTAAATACTAAACTTACTGCCTCCATGGTCATGCCCGGTCTCTGTTATGTCATACTAGCGGAAGCGGGTATCCACACCAATGCCAGCCTTATACTATTCGATCTCGGCAAAGATGTTGGCGGGTGAGCCGTCCAGTCCCTTGAGCACCAGTGGTATGGCGAAGACCCGCTTTATCTTTTTACCCAGCAGCGGGAAAAGATTGACGTCTTCAACCAGTGGTATACCGCGCGAACTGACTCCACGCTTTCCCAGCATGATATTGTGCACCGGAGATTCCCCCGCAAAGATATCATCAGCCAGGTCAACACATCCGAAGTCCATAGCCAGACCCCTGAGACGAGTCTCTTCGATGATGAACTTCGCTGCCTCGACAGTAAATGGAGAATAATGCAGCATATAGTCACCGGGGTTGCTCTCCCTCATCAGGGAAGCACCACTGAAGACCAGTAACAGGTCGCTGTCATCATCCTCTGTGAAAAAGGGCTCGATATCCGAGCGGTCGATGACGGAACCCGGTCGATTCCTTACGTCTATGAGTTTTGGTCGACTAAATATGTAATCGTCCAGGCTCAGTTTATCGATGGTTATGCCCTCGGGATTAAAATGAAAAGGGGCATCCATGTGGGTGCCGTGGTGCGTCAGCAGATGGCACATGGTCACGTTGTTGACGTCGCCTCGGGCTGTTCTCCTCACCGGTTCGAACTTTACCTTAGGATTCTTTCCGAAGACCGGTGTGTCCTCGGAAAGAGGGTACGTTAAACTTATAAACATATCTATCTCCTTTCAGATATAGCAGCTCTCAAGGCTGCCATTTTGCATAGTTGAGTGTAGTATAAATGCTTTATAGTTAGCAAGGGGCAGGGACAGGCTGGCTTTACCGTGGTTGATGATTTGTTCCTGGCAGGAACTGTTGCTTGCTGTAATTAATCACACGCCCTTTTTCTATGCCGCCATCGTGCATCATCTGTAAATCCCTGTATTCTATTTCCTGGCGGAAATTGGCGTCCGCTATTTCTCTTTCTATATCTGCCAGTTTCGGCTCCATATATGCGTCGAGATGTGTGGGGGACAGGGAAAGCATTCCACCGGGTCTGAGCACCCGCCATAGTTCAGCCAGCAGTTTTCTTCTTTCACTTTCAAGCGGGTAAAAATAGTGGTGCAGGACATCATAGAGAAGTACCGCATCAACGGACTCGTTATCCAGAGGGATGGTTGATTTACCGTTTGCATCCAGGCTGACTATATTCTTCAAGCCCATTGATTTCGCCCGGCTGACTAATCGCTCCATCTCCATCCTGTCTTTCTCCAGGACAAATACCTGGTATTGTTCCCCGATTACCTTTGCAATGGGAATGGCGTAGGAACCAGAGCCACAGCCGAAATCCAGCACTGTCTGCCCCTTTTTAAAGCCGGCGCGCTTGAGGGTGTTTTCCCCATTGTATTGAAACCATTTATCGTTGTTACTCATTTATAGCCAGGCTGGAAAAACCAGCGTGTTTATCTTAAACTCCATGCTATGAAGATGCAACAGTATGTTGTTTTTGGTTCCGTTCCAAAGTTATTGGTAGGTATATTTAGGCACACTGGAACCAAATGTGAGTTTACCCGCATCCCATTTTTTACCACGTTCTAGCCATTCCCTAACCCCACCATGATGCGAACAAGTCCCTCGACAATGGTCACTGTAGCTAACATGCCCATCGTTACAGATAGCAGTAGGCGATTTACAGGATATACAACCAAGTAGTGTTACAGAAAGTATCACTAATATTAGAAGTATTAATAATATCCTCAGCCTTTTATTGGACATTAATCTTGCTAGTATTATAAAGATTTGTTACTATGGGTAGCACGGTTTCAGATTTCCCCGTTTAGTTAGATGTAGAACGACAGTGTCGTTTTACGCTAACTTTGCCACTGGCAGTTTTCCTGACGTGAGACTTTACAGGTACTATCTTTTTCCCTTCATTGGTTTTTGCCAATTTCAACACCTCCTTTCCGAGGCTGTAGCCTCAAGCTGTTAAAGACTCACAACCTAGAATTCGGTGTTTGGGAACCGTGCTACCAATTCCATTCTACCACTGAAATATTAGGTGTCAAGGCAAAATACCTGTTGCTGTCAAGGCAAAATACCTTGACAATTTAATCAGTATAATGCATATTCTATATACGGTAGGTAGTAATTACATAAATGAAGGCTGCTTTAACAAAGTAGTATGGTAAGTAAGAATGGTTGATACACCACCTCAGAATGCTAATGAATTCATTGAAAAACGACTTGAGGAATGTGCTTTAGCTATTGAGAATAGTGACTTCAAAGCAGATGTGCTGTCATTAAATGGTCCTCTTTTTATGGGAGTTGACGATATACTTCGTAACATAATCGAAGCGAAAAGAATAGCCTTTCCAAATAGAAAAAGTCTAGTGGTTATTCTGACGACTACTGGTGGCTATATTGAGCCAGTTCATCGAATAGTAGACACTTTTCGCCATCATTATAAGTATGTTGATTTCATAATTCCCAACTATGCTTACTCAGCGGGGACTGTATTAGCTATGTCAGGTGATGCTATATACATGGATTATTATTCTCGGCTCGGTCTGATAGATCCCCAAGTTGAAACATTAAGTGGGCGACAAGTATCAGCATTAGGGTATCTAAAACAATGGGAACGATTGTTGGATAAAGCTAAAAATATGAAACTCACCATAACAGAAGCCCAACTTATGATTGATGGTTTTGACCAAGCTGAACTATATAAGTTTGAGCAGGAAAGGGAATTGTCAATCGAATTATTAAAAGAATGGCTTGTAAAATATAAGTTTAAGAACTGGAAAATAACTAAAACTAGAGGATTGAAGGTTACTCAAAAGATGAGGAAACAGAGAGCAGCCACAATTGCCAAAGAGCTTAATAACACAGAAAAATGGCACACTCATGGTCATGGAATTTCAATGGATGTTTTACAGAGAGACCTAAAGTTAATCATTGATGATTATGGTCAAAACCATGAGCTTAGCATGAAAATACAAAGTTACCACAATTTACTATCAGACTATATGGTAAAACGTGGTAATACTGGTATAATACATGTAGCCAATTCATATATACCATATTTATCGAGAGAGGGATAGTTATGAGTGTACATCTCACAAAAGAAAAAATTTTAGCCTTGAACCCTCATATAGACGAAGAGGAACTTAAAGCAATGCAAAGAATACTTAAAAAGATTCGTACTGTGAAAGGTCGCAAGAATCGTCATAACCTAGTACCACCTTTTGAACGTCCACGTGTGACCGTTGGGGAGAGTGATAAAAAAGACTCCCGAACAGTAATTTTACAATACTCCAAGAAATAATATTTATCCATCTTCACGTACCAAAACAGTACACTTTTACAGCTACTGTAAGTTCAATTATCTTTAACATTAAAATCTCACATAACCAGCAACTTTGGAACGGTACCTTGTTTTTTAAATGAGTGCGCTATGATTATGCAAGTATCAGCCCGCGGAGGCTGGCATACATGGGTAACAATCATGGTGTTATATAATTCACTGCGAAATATGAGGAGGGACTTATGAAAATAACAGATGTGAGACTATCCGACCCTGTTTATATTCCTACCATACAAATGGCTGATGCCATAAATATTCTCCCTACCACTACCACTTACACATTTCTTCAAGTTTTCACCGACGAGGGCATAACCGGAATTGGGCCGACTCGTGGAGGGGCGCTTAGCAAAGTGCTCATTGAAGATATGTTGACGCCCTATGTTATCGGTGAGGATCCCCTCAATAACGAGAGGATATGGGAGAAAATGTACTGGGCTTCACTGCAATATGGTAGAAGGGGCGCGGCGGTATCAGCTATTAGCGCAATAGATATAGCGATATGGGACCTCAAGGGGAAAATCCTTAACCAGCCGGTACACAGGTTGCTAGGTGGCCACCGGGATACTGTCCCGTCATACGGAAGCGGCATAAACCTCAACTACACGCGGGAAGAGCTTGTCAAAGAGATGACCGACTACGTAGAGAGCGGGTTCAAGATAGTCAAAATGAAGATTGGCAGAAGGGACCCGGTCGATGACCTGGAAAGGGTTAAGCTGGTCAGAGACGCAATAGGCCCTAATGTAGACCTGGCCCTGGATGTGAACAATGGCTGGAGTATTCAAACGGCGATAAGAATGGCAAAGAAACTGGAGGAATATGACATCTACTGGCTTGAGGAGCCAATCCTGTCCGATGAGATAGACAATCTGGCCAAGCTGGCTAGTGAGACGAGTATCCCCATAGCCGTCGGGGAGAACCACTATACGAAGTGGGAGTTCAAGGAACTGATGGAGCGAGGGGCCGTGGAGATAGTCCAGGCCGATATAGAGAAATGTGGGGGCGTGACTGAGTTCATAAAGATTGCAGCGATGGCCGACGCATACGGCTTACCTGTCTGCCCGCATCACACAGAGTATGTTGACGTACCACTGGTTGCGGCGATTCCCAACGGATTATTTCATGAGTACATCAGCGCATGGTTTGTCCCGATGGGGCAGATCTTCGTAGACCCGATAAAGCCTGAGAACGGTGAAATCTCACCCTCGAACAAGCCGGGCTTCGGAATAGAACTGAGCGAAGAAGCTGTCAAGAGATTCAGGGAAAAGCCAGCCCCGGAGAAACTCAGTCACCCTGTTAAGAAAGGATGGCGCTGGCCCCCCTATCTATAGGGAGCTGAGGTGGACCCTATTGTTAGTACGGAATATGGTCGATATTAAGATTGGAGCCTGCTAGCCTGAAAGGCTCTGATGTTAAGGACCATGAGTATTACCCATGTAACTCAGCTTATGCAGGGTTCTGTTTGGTCATCTGTTCGTAATGCTGTATCGTTATGTATACACCATAATCAAATAGAAGTACCACCCGATTAATACTATCTACTGCCTGATGCATATCAAAAACATTCATAAATAGTGCCTGGACTTCAGCAGAAAGCCAGATATGCCTTCTCATCAAGGTTAAACAATAAACAGACTCGCAAAGTGGTATTCCTTCGGTATATAAGACTTTGGCATAGCTTGAAAAGCATGGTATAGATGCTTCAAAAACGCTTTCGCTATGATAAATATTTTTTAGACTTTTATAACAGTTAATTACTGCTGGGAAATATTTGCCTTCCTCGAGGTTATGAAACGAGGGAGTCCTTCTGTTTGTTCTTATTGCCTTACACCATTGTTCTGCAATTTTTTCAGGATGACGCTCAGTAAAGTCAAGCAGCTTATCTGCAAATATCTGATACATATTTTATTACCCCCTCACCCTTTATTTTTCCCATATCTGCACGTAAGACTTCAAACTCACCATATAATAATCGATAATAATTTTTAATGAAACTTCACTTTTAGTTCTTTCATCTCTTAGTTATCTTTAACCTTGCTAAAGAGCGCTTTAAAGCTACCTCAGCAGTAGTTACACTTGATTGGGACGGTTTCGTTTTGAGAATTTCCTCGGCACGTTTTCTTGCTTCCTCTGCGCGAGCTACGTTAATATCTTTAGCATATTCATAAGCATCGGCTAAAATAATAACTTTATCATGACGCACCTCAAGAAAACCACCCAGCAATGCAAGCACCTGTTTTGTGTCATCTTTTTTTATCACAAGTTCTCCAGGCTGCAGGACAGTCATAAAAGGGGCGTGATGAGGAAGAATTGTAAACTGTCCATCGAATCCCCAGGCAGTCAGCATAGTGACATCTTCAGAAAAACCAACTTTATCAGCGGTAACAATTTCCAGTCTAAACGTAGTCATCAATCCCTCTCCATTTTCCTGGCTTTTTCTACAGCCTCGTCAATACCCCCCACCATATAAAAGGCAGTCTCAGAGAGAGCATCATGTTTTCCCTCTAGAATTTCTCTAAATCCACGTACTGTCTCCTTGACTGGAACATATTTGCCTGGAATACCAGTGAAATGCTCAGCGACATGGAATGGCTGTGAGCAAAATCTCTGGATACATCGAGCTCGATGTACAATGAGCTTATCATCATTGCTCAGTTCAGCCATACCCAGGATGGCAATAATGTCTTGAAGCTCTTTGTATCTCTCTAATGTTGCCTGTACTCCACGAGCAACTTTATAATGTTCTTCTCCCACAATAGCCGGGTCCAGTATCCTCGACGTTGAAGTGAGGGGGTCGACAGCAGGATAGATACCAAGCTCGGCAATTGAACGATCTAAGGCAATAGTAGCGTCAAGGTGGTTATAAGTGGCTACGACACCAGGGTCGGTATAGTCATCAGCTGGAACATAAACAGCTTGAAATGAGGTAATTGCACCTTTATTTGTGCTGGCGATTCTCTCTTCAAGTTCGCTCACATCAGCACTCAAGGTTGGTTGATAGCCTACGGCCGACGGCATACGACCTAAAAGCGCAGACAGCTCCATATTAGCCAGGACATGGCGGTATATATTGTCGATAAACAAAAGGACATCCTGTCCTTCAATATCACGGAAATATTCTGCAATAGATACCCCGGCGAGCCCAACCCTGGCACGCACACCAGGAGGCTCATTCATTTGCCCGAAAAGGAGGACGGTCTTAGCTAAAACTCCAGTCCTTTTTAATTCCAGCCATAAATCACTACCTTCCCTCGACCGTTCCCCTATCCCAACAAAAACAGAAAATCCGCTGTGTTCAACGGCAATATTACGGATAAGCTCCATAATAATAACGGTCTTGCCCACACCAGCACCCCCATATGCTCCTGCAGTACCTCCTCTGCTAAAAGGGCTTATAAGATCTATTACTTTAAGTCCTGTCTCCAGCATCTGAGGAAACACTTTCTGTTCTTCAAGAGGGGGAGGCAGTCGATGAATGGGGTATCTCAGTTTTGTTACTATTTCTCCCAGCTCATCAAGAGGCTCACCAAAAACGTTAAAAAGTCTTCCCAGGGTTTCTTTGCCAACCGGCACGCTTAATTGTTCTTCCATATCAATTGCTTCAGACCCTCTTGACAATCCTTCAGTTGGAGTGAGCGCAATCCCACGAACCCTGTTATTTCCAATATGTTGTTGGGCTTCAACAATTATTTTAATACCTTTTTGAGAAATAGTAATGCCATTATTTATCGCAGGTAATTCACCTGGAGGAAACTCCATGTCAATTACAGTGCCCATAATTTGAACTACTTTTCCCTTTGCCATTTTTTCTCTATTCTAATTAAAGGTATCAGGTCAGCCGCGTAATGTCACAAAGCTCGTTGGTTATAGTTTCCTGTCTTTTTCTGTTCATAGTAAGTGTTAAATCATTAATCATCTCTGTTGCATTATCACTGGCATTGCGCATAGCTACCATTCGCGCAGACTGTTCACTGGCAACAAGTTCAAGGATAGCGTGGAATAGCCGTATTTCTATATAGCGTGGTAGTAACTCTTCTAATACAGTAGCAGCATCCGGTTCCCAGATATACTCTTCTGTTCCATATCCTGATTGAACTTCAGGCAATTCAATTGGGAGTAACCTTTCTATTACAGGTTGCTGGATACTGGTATTGACTAATTTATTATAGGAGAGGTATATCAAATCAACTTTAGCTTGTGAGTAATCATCTATTACGATACGTGTTATAGGATGAATATCTAATAGAGAGTGGTTATTGCTGATGCCAATAAATTCAGTGCGTACCTCCTGATTAATACGAGATATAAAAGACTTGCTTTTTCGTCCAACAGTAATCAGATTAACCGGTACCGTTTGCTTTAGAAGAAAATCAACCAGTAAACGATTGAGCTTGTCGTTTAAATCACCGCAGAGTCCACGATCAGTACTGATATGGACTAGAGTTATTTTCTTAACATCTCTTCTGGCGAGTAAGGGGAATCGTTTGCTCTGAAACTGTCGTTGCATTGCTAAATCAGAAATCACCTGGCTTATTTTGTCGACATAAGGACGACCTACAATAGCTTGGTCTTGAGCCCGCCTCATTTTAACAGTCGCTATCATTTCCATTGCCTTACAGATTTTGGAAGTGTCTTCAGCAATAGCAATATGTCGACTAATATTTTGGTTACTAGCCATAGTCACTCAATTAAGAAATAGCCGTTTTCAGTTCTTTCATAGCCGCCCTTAACGGTTCTTCCATGTCCGGGGTTATTTCTTTCTCTTTATTGATTTTTTGTTCCAGTTCAGGATGATTGATATTCATAAAATCGTGAAAAATTTTCTCGTAATCTACAACCTCTTCAACAGGGATATCATCAAGGTATCCATTGGTTACCGCATAAAGAATCAGCACCTGTTTCCCCATAGACATGGGTGAGTATTGCGGTTGTTTTAAAATTTCAACAATACGGTTTCCACGTTCCAGCTTATTTTTTGCGGATATATCGAGCTCCTCGGTGCCAAATTTAGCAAAAGATTCAAGCTCGCGAAACTGGGATAATTCCAACCTTAGCCTGCCGGCAACACGTCGCATGGCCTTTCCTTGTGCATAACCACCAACTCGGGATACCGACAATCCCGCGTTCACTGCCGGACGGATACCAGCGTTAAATAATCCAGGTTCCAGGTATATCTGTCCATCTGTGATTGAGATAATATTTGTAGGTATATAAGCTGACATATCCTCCATTTGCGTTTCAATAATAGGCAAGGCTGTTAGCGAGCCACCACCATATTCAGGAGAAAGCTTTGCTGCTCTTTCCAGGAGCCGACTATGTAAGTAGAAAATGTCTCCGGGGTAAGCCTCTCTTCCCGGGGGGCGGCGCAACAACAGGGATAACTGGCGATAGGCCCAGGCATGCCGAAAGAGGTCATCATAGACAATCAAGGCGTTTCTGCCTTGCTCCATGAACTCCTCAGCCATGGCACAGCCTGCATAAGGAGCAATATACTGTAATGATGCTGGATCAGAGGCATCGGCAGCTAATACAATGGTATGTGACATAGCATCATACTTTTCTAAAGTGGCTACCACTTGAGCTACCTTGGATGTTCTTTGTCCAATAGCTACATAAATACAGGTCAGGTTACTATCTTTCTGAGCAATTATAGTATCAATAGCGATAGCTGTTTTCCCGGTGAATCGGTCTCCAATAATAAGTTCACGCTGTCCATATCCAATAGGTATCATACTATCGATTGCTTTAATTCCAGTCATGAGTGGTGTATCCACAGGTGCTCTTTGTGCGACATTGGGAGCTACTCTCTCTATCGGTCGATTCTTTTTCGTCCTGATTGGTCCTTTTCCATCTCGAGGGTTCCCAAGAGAATCAACCACTCTCCCTATAAGGGCTTCACCAACAGGAACCTCTATCACTCTACCTGTTGCCTGTACTTCATCTCCTTCTTTGATAAGAGTGTAGTCACCCAGGATAATGGCGCCAACGTTATCTTCTTCCAAATTTAGCGCGAGTCCTTGAACATCGTTAGGGAATTGCAGTAATTCGTTATATCCCACGGCGCTCAGTCCTTGAATTCGAGCAATACCATCACTTACTTCCAGCACTATACCTACGTTGTACGTAGCAACCGAAGTGATAAGATTCTCAATTTGTTCCTTGATTATGGAAATGTAATCTTTGGTCGTCACTTGTACTCCTGCGAAATTACTATTGTATGTCCTTTAACAGGCTTCTCCTCAAGGATTCCAGCTTATGGCGTATACTTGCATCAATCAGCATATTTCCAATCTTAATTTTAATACCTCCAATTATAGTAGGGTCAGTATGAGCATCGATTATGACCTGGCATCCCCTCATTTCTTTAAGCTGGAGAGAAAGCTTCTCTTTATCCTTTTCATTCAAGGGTAAGGCAGTGACTACTTCGGCATGTTCAATATCATTATATGATTCCAGTAAGCTGTCATAGGAATATGAAATATCACTGGCTTCTGCTAATCCTCCCTTTTCCAGAGCCAGCTTCAACATGGCCTGAGCATATATTTTAGCTTGTATTCGGGGCATCCTTTAGCTTTTCCTGAAAACGGAATTATCTTCCAGTATCTTCTCGATAAGATTACGGTGCTTCTCTTTATCCAATGTCTCACTTATTACTTTCTCAGTAGCCAGAATAACTGTGTCAACGAATTCCTGGCGAAGCTCACTAATGGCTTTATCTCGCTCTTTTTCCAGCTCAAGCTGGGATTGGGTATAGATAGCTTCAGCTTCCTTTCTGGCTGCTTTTCGTGCTTCCTTTTTTATTTTATCGCCGAGTTGTTCTGCCTGAGCGATAATATTCTGACTCTTTTTACGCGCCTCTTCGAGCTGTTCCTGAACAGCAGCCTCGGCCTGCTCATATTCTTTCTTTGTAGCCTCAGCCCTCTCAATACTCTCCTTTATCCGTTGAGAACGTTCATCAAGCATTTTGCGCACTGGTTTGTAGCCAAAAAGAGTGAGCAATCCTAGCAAAATGAGAAAGCTTATTAGTTGTCCTACAAAGGTAGCTAAATCCAGTCCTAGACTTACCACAGTATATTCTTCCTCGCAGCAATTATCACGCTACAAAAATAAGTAGAATGCAGATAACAAGAACGTAAATGGCAATAGCTTCAGCAAAGGCAATACTCAAAATCAAGTTTGTCGTTATTGCCGCTCTTGCTTCAGGATTACGTCCTAAGGCATCCATTGCTCCCTTTCCAATCAAGCCAATACCTATTGCAGGACCAATCGCTCCTAGACCAGCGGCGAGCCCTACGGCTATATATTTAGCTGCTACTGTAATATCCATTTTCATCTCCTTTCATGTTATCGCTTCACTTTAGTTCATTCAATACTATCCCTGACGGCTGCACTGGCAAATCCCAGAGTCAACGCGGCAAATATCAAAGCCTGGACAAAACCGACTAACGTTTCCAGACCATAAAACACAGAAGGTATTACCCAGGGAACGATAAATATTATTGCTGAGATTAGTATTACTCCTGCTATCATATTTCCAAAGAGTCGGAAAGTAAAACTGACTATACGAACAAATTCGCTTATAATTTCTAGCAGCCCAACAAATATAGCTACAATACCGTTAAAAATGCCGCCGAATCCAGCTTTATATTTTCCACCCAATAACTGGGAGAAACCCTGTCCCAGTGGAATAAAATTAAAGAATTTTATTATGTACCTGGCACCCTTTGCCTTAAAGCTCCAGTACTCGATAGCAATACCTGAAATGAGCGCCAGCATCAGAGGAACATTAATATCTGTATTGGCATTGCGGAACAAGGGCATAGCATTTATTGTTATGGATTCAAAACCAGGTATAAGACTGATCCAGGAATTAGCCAGCACAAAGAGAAATATGGTCAAGCAAACAGGAAGGAATACCTTCCCCCATTTTTTTCCAGCCAATCCTGCAGCTAAGTTCTCTGCCGTTTCATAGATAAATTCTACAAAGTTTTGAAGGCCATGGGGAATAATGGTCATTTTGCGACTGGCAACGAGGAATAGCCCCAGCAACCCTAGAATACTTATCCATGAAGCGATCATGGTATTTGTTATTATAAGGTTAGGAAAAGGTTTCTGTGGTGGCAACTCAGGATGAGGTTTAGGAATATTAAAGATGCTTAGTGGTTCTCCGCCCATTATCTGCGATCCAACACTTCCACCTATAAAACTGACCACTGCTAAAACCAGAAGTGCAAGCCCCAGCATGATAAGTACCTTTGATGAGAGCCCCAGGTATTTCCTATTCGTCATTATACTACTTTCGAACCTTTGTTCTTTTTATCAGAGGTCAATTTCATTAATATTCTTGAAGTACCATGAAGTTGATCTTGTTTTCCTTCTCTTTTCGCCTCCTGTAAGAATGGCTTTAACATATGAAAAACCCCAAAAGCCATTACTACTGTACCGAGGCCAAGTCCAATAAGTGTGAGTAAGGGGAATTCACGGGCAGCTCTATTGTCCAGCCAGAGTCCTATTACTGTCGGTATCAGCATACTGAAGGCTACATAAAAGCCGACAATTAACAACTGCATAGCCGCTGGCCAATTTTTCACTAATACTCCACAAATGAATCAATACATTGTACTCTTATTTAAAGTTTTTTAGGAAGTCTATTATGTGTGCTGGCTGACTGCTGGATTTGCAGGATAGCTTTGGTATAGTACTTAACGAAGAATCTATAGCGAGGTTGAAGGTCAAGCCGTGCCCGGGGAAGCTAAGGCACTCGGTTAAGAAAGGATGGTGGTGGCCCCCCTATCTATAGGGAGCATCTTCACCATCATTTCATCCTGTTTTCTTTCGAAAAACTTAACTCTATTGTTTTTCGGATGGGTGCGCTATGATTAGGGAAAGCTAAATTACTGGCAAGGAGGAGTAGATGAAAATCACAGATGTAAAAACCACGATGATTCATTGTCCCGATGCTTTTATCTTCCAGGACGCAACCATATTCGCCCCGCCGCCGGGAGCGAAAGGGAAAGACAGCCTGTTTATTCATATCCAGACGGATGAAGGGATAGAGGGCTTTGCCCCGGGAGGTTCGGGTACGGCTGCACACGCGACAAGGGTAATAATCGAGAAGGAATTAAAAAAGGCACTGATTGGACAGGACCCGTTTAATATAGAACAAATATGGAACAGGATGTTCTGGCTGGTCCGTGGCTACGGTCGCAAAGGGGTGGCATTCTGCGCTATTTCAGGAATAGACATAGCCCTGTGGGACCTAAAAGCCAAGGCGCTGGGATTACCGTTATACCGCCTGCTGGGACAATATACCGATACTGTTCCCATATATGGCTCCGGTGGCTGGACCAATCTTTCTGAAGATGAACTGGTCGAGGAGATGACCGGCTACGTGGAGCGTGGCATCCCCCGTGTTAAAATAAAAGTAGCCAAAGACTTTGGTTCGTCGGAGAACGAGGATATCGACCGGCTCGACGCAGTGAGAGAGGCAGTTGGCGATGAGGTAGAGATATATGTGGATGCCAACAACGGCTATTATGCCAAGCAGGCGATAGAGATGTCACGTTATTTTGAGGACTATGGTGTACGGTGGTTCGAGGAGCCGGTGCTGGCGGATGACATAGAGGGATTGATAAAGGTTTCTCAGGTAACTGATATTCCTGTGGCAACCGGTGAGCACGAGTATACAAAGTATGGCTTCAAGGAACTGTTGACCCGGGGCGCTGTCGACATCGTTCAACCTGATGTGGGGAGAGTCGGAGGTGTCACCGAGTGGATGAAGGTTGCCCACATGGCACATGCCTTTAACGTGCCGGTGGCGCCGCATGCAGTACAACTGGTACACCTGCACCTTGCCTGTGCTACGCCGAATTTGAAGGTGGTAGAGTATATCGGCATGGCGGAAAAGACGGACAGGTTCTACTATACAGAGTTCCCTGAGCCTGTGAACGGCATGTGGTCGCCTTATCCCGACAAACCAGGACTGGGACTTGAACTGGACCCAGCTGTTGTACAGAAGTACACCGTGTAGAGGGTATTTACTTAGATAAACTGATGATAAAAAAGCGCACTGGCTCTAGACAGGGCCGGTGCGCTTTTCTTTTTTATATAAGAATTTAAAACGGTATTATGGCTATTCAAGGGGAGCTAGCAGTCGATTTTAACCCTCTTTCGCCACAGCATTATTGTGCCAGCTATGATAGCGGCTCCTATGGCAAACAATGGCACTATCCTTGATAATGGGTTAACCGGGTATGCCTCAGCGCCCACGCCTACCGTAACAGGTAGTTGTACATTGTCAATAAGCAGTCCTGCCGGAATCAAATTCACTACCATCGGTCGGACTGTGCTGCTGGTTTTTCATCATAGTAACTCCTCAGGGTAAGTCAGTATAATTACTAACCATACCATCAGTGTTACCTATGTATCTCAGCCTCCGCACGCAGCACCCATTCATCACTGGTGCTGCCTTCATGGTGATTGTTGAGTGATATACTGTCTCCGGGTATGCCATGAACGATCAGAAGCCCAGATTACAAATAAAGCAGATATATCATTACTGCCTCCCTTTTATGGTGGGGTAACGCTATAGTTATTTGCATAAATCCGAATGGTGCTTATATCCTCGGATAAATTCAAATGCAATGTGAATTCACCGGTTTCCTCATACTCCAGGTGCAATCCGATCTGGCCAGCAATATGGGCAGTATCAAGTGTCCAGGCTACCTGCTCTCCTGTCTCATTGTAGCCTTCAGCATACATGGCTATTTCAAATTTCTCTTTGTCCTGATTTTGAATGTGACCTCTAACTACCAAACAAGAATCTCCTATTTTTACTATGTGGGGCAGGCACCGAGGTGAAAAATACTCTTTATCGCAAGTATCGGTTTTAATTTGAACGTCCTTGAGAATAACTCCCGATAAATCATCGTGTAAATCATCGTGTGAATTGCTGAGGTAACTGCCTAGTGCAGGCTCCACTTTTATTTCCGCTCCAGGAGTTGAGGCTGGTGTAGCCGCTTGCGTGCCCTCTTCATTTTCTGTACTCTTGCATGCACCTGCCAGGACCAGGACAGCAACAAGCAAAATCAAGATGGTGTTTTTCATTTTTGATGACCTCCTTTCGCAGGTATGAGCCTACTTTATATCGACATCAAATACTTTCTGTTCGCTAACGGGACCAGTCGTTCCGTGCTTTAAGCTGAATTCTACCTGTGATTCGCCTGTCGTTGCCGCCTCGAACGAGAAATATTGTGTTCCACTAAGGCCAGGACTCTTCGAATCATCATCAATATACTTCTCACGTTCAAGAGTAAGTATCTCTTCATCATAGCTTACTTGCCAGCTTGCGCCAAGCCGTTTGACAACGTGCAAGCCTATCGTAAATCCTTTACCAACTCTTGTGTTTATGGTTTCCTGTGGATTAGTGTGAATGGGGCCAGAACAACCGAAAGACATCAATAGCATCAAAACCAATAACAGCAATATGAATGGCTTTTTCATCTCAATAACCTCCTCCGCTACTCCAGCAGTATCTTGAACTCCCAGGGCCCTCTCCAGTTATCACCACCGAGCCCGGTTATTATGAAAGTCAATTCCTTGCTGCCCTTAGGTATTGGACTCAGGTCCGGATGGTCCCAGCTATGCTTCATTCCCTCGTCGAGAAAGCGAATCCCTGACCAACCCACGTCCCTGATGGAACCTCCATCGAGACTATACTCAGCATAAGCGTGAAGTGACATAAACTGAGGTGCTGCCAGCCCGGGCCCTTGTGGTGGATTGTATTCCGGTGGGACATTAAAAGCATAGAACTTCGCACCCGAGGCAGTCAGCTCTATCTTCTCCAAGGTGAAGGTAATACCATTTATCGTCCGGGATTCATTTACCTCGATGTCCTTCTCCATTACACCCTCAGCAGGCAGAATTAGCACTTGAACTAATCTGCGGAATTCAAGTGACGTTGAGTGGTCTTCTAATCGAACATCTCCAAGTTTGAGATGATAATAACCATAATCCACCTGTTGCCCCTGGTCATCACGCTGATCCCAGGTTAAAGTATAATTGGCTACTTCACTCGGCTCCAGTGATTTGCTGCCTGTTCCTGCCGAGAATGAGCGAACCGGCTCAGAAGGTCTCGGGCGCATTATTTCAATGACCGGAGGAAAAGGCTCGAGTTGGAAAGGCTCGTCCATGACATTTTCAAAGGAAAGCTCGATTACTATATCCTCACCAGGCAAGTAAGAATCCTTATCTATACTCGCATCAGCCTCTATGAATATCATCGGCCCTGGAGCATGAGTTGGTGTTGGTGCTGGTGCCGGAGCAGGTACAGGCATGGGTACTTCCGGCGGTGCCTGGCCGACTCCTCCAAACTGCCAGATAACAGCTACTACAGCTATTATAATAACCGTTGCTGCAACCGAGGCTGCCTGCCATGTCTTGCCTGTCAGTAGTCTATGCAAGCCACCAAGCCAGCTACCCTTTTTCTCCAACCGTGCCTGTACCTTTTTCCACACTTGCTCCGATGGAGAGACTTCTTCAGCCCTGACCTTCAGCACACCGCGCAAACTGGACTGTGTAGCTGATAGATCTTCTAATTCAGCACGACACTGCGGGCAGCCGTGCAGGTGTGCCTCGATATAAGCCCTCTCTTCAACTATGAGCTCGCCATCAAGGTAGGCAGTTAAGAGCTCACATATATTCTTGCAGTTCATTCCCTCTTCCGTCATGCCTCTGCCTCCCCCA
>CAZZHQ010000049.1:0-16229 GCA_964654015.1 uncultured Dehalococcoidales bacterium
CCACGTACCCAGGCATTACCTGTATGAGCTCAGCAGAGGACATTTCTAATGAGTTAAAAGAGAGGACATTTCTAAAGAGTTTTGACACGCAATATTAAAATCATATACAAAACATTTCCCCCTCGTATATAATAGATACTGTTAAAATTCCAGAGGAGAAATTGAAGAAATGACAAGGAAGCTGCCCCCATATACGGGGCTGATTTTAGTTATCTGTCTCCTCGCTACCGTTTTTAGCCTGCCCTCCCAATCCTTCGCCCAGGACACCCTGGAGGATTACATATCTGGAGTCTATTTCACTGGCATCGGCTGCCGGCACTGCGCCAGGACAGACCCCATGGTATTAGAGGAACTGCCAGGCGAATATCCCAACTTGATTATCCTGGAATATGAAATCTACGATCTGGAGCAGAATGCCCCTTTATTCGAGGAATATTCACGTGTATACGACTCTGGATTCGATGTGCCCCAGATAATCTTCAACAAGGAGCAGTATCTCAGCAATGACATCTCGATATTGAAAAACCTGAGGGGCAGCCTGGACGATATGGACTATAGCCCGGTAGCACTTATCGACGGTAGCTCCCTTGACTTCCAGGAACTAGACCTGCTCTCCCTGCCCGGCTATCCGAAGATATGGCACCAGAATAAAATAGCCGTGAAAATGGGACCTGAGGGGGATAGCGACCTTCTAAAGAACTTAATCCTTGAAGAAGACCTGCCAGCTGTTTTGAAAGGGAAAGATTATACTCCTATAGAGCCGCAGGTTGTGGGGCTTTCGGGTAAAGACGTCGACTTCGATAACGCTATCCTGGTTGGCGATTGGGTCTTCCAGTGGAACGGAGACCGAATGGGAATCGGCCCGGCAGTAAACGGAATTGACCCTCCAGCAATAATGGATTCGCCTCCGGAGGCAATCAATCACAATGTAACCCTGGCCAAGATTATTTCCCTGGCACTGGTAGACGCAGTTAACCCCTGTGCCTTCGCAGTATTAATACTGCTGCTCACTGCCATACTGACGTACAATCCTGGCAACAGGCGAAGTGTACTACTTGCTGGATTAATGTTTATCGCTGCAATCTTCGCCATGTATTTCGTCTACGGGCTGATATTCATCAAGTTCTTCCAATTGATACAAGCTTTAAACATGGTTAAAATGTGGTTGTTCAAGGTACTGGCAGTGGTAGCCATTATCTTCGGCATACTTAACATCAGGGACTCCATCAAATACAAGCCAGGTGGGATTGGAACCGAGATGCCCTTGATGCTGAGGCCCAGGATGCAAGCTCTGATTGCCAGGGTAACATCACCCAGGGGGGCCTTTATTACAGGCTTATTCGTCACCCTTTTCCTGCTTCCCTGCACCATCGGTCCCTATGTCATAGCAGCAGGCATTCTCTCCGTATTCGACATGATGGCTAATATCCCTGTCCTGTTGCTCTATAACCTGATATTCGTTGTTCCCATGCTGGTAATAGTGGGAATAGTCTACCTGGGCCTGAAAGGAGTGAAGGATGTCGAGGAATGGAAGAACAGGCATATCACCAAGTTACACCTGGTAGCAGGAATTCTCATGCTCTTTGTGGGAGTAGCTCTGCTGATGGGATGGGTCTAACAGCAAGTAATAGCCATAAACTTCGCAGACTGGTTAACGCAGGAGTCAAGCAATGACAATCATAATAGAAGACGACGACATTCAGATAGAACGGCTGGAACCGTCGCCTTTTGCAGCCAACGCCTACATCTTGTTATGTAAATCAACCGGGGACAGTGTGCTAATAGATGCGCCTGCCAAACCCGGGATGATATTGCAGCATCTGGAAAGGAGCACTCCCCGCTATATCCTGCTGACCCATACCCATGCCGACCACATAGGGGCTCTATCTGAACTTCGCTCCGCACTGGCTATTCCCACTGCTATCCACCCCTCCGAAGCTGGTAACCTGGCATCAACTCCGGAACTGCTGCTGCGACATGGCGACGAGCTGTCCTTCGGCAAGATAACGCTAAAGGTGTTGCATACCCCGGGTCATACCCCGGGTAGCATATGCTTTCTAACCGGTCGCTATCTGCTGGCAGGGGATAGTATCTTCCCCGGCGGCCCAGGAAAAACCAGTTCACCAGCCCATTTCAGGCAAATCGTCGAATCCATCAAGAGGGAAATTCTGACACTACCCGATGATACCGAAATATATCCGGGGCACGGCGACTCCGGCACAGTGAAGCAGGTAAAGGAAGATTTTGCCGTTTTCTCCTCCCGACAACACGCTCCTGAACTCCACGGCAACGTGCTCTGGCTTTCTGCATAACAGGTTCGTGTTTGGGAATCAGTCTTAGTGCAGCATCTGCACCCGGTGAAATGCCTCCCCAAATTCGAAGTCATATCGCTCTGCCATCGCCCTGTAACGCTCTTTCAACCGTGCCTCTAGGTCCAGTTCCGAGGGAATTTCCTTCATCTGGCTACGGTGGCAACGTAGTGCCGCCAGTTTCAACTCCACAGTATCACTGATATCAAAACAGCAGTTAGGCTCCTCCGAGCCCCAGAGTAATATCTCCTCAACTTTATGAGGGGCAAGTCCCTCCTCCAGTAAATCGGGATAGGATAGATGATCACGAGCAAAGGGAAAAATCGCATCCAGAACCACGCGCCCGGTGATGCGATGGTCACGATGCCAGATATAGCGACGGTAGGGATCGGCTGTGACTACGGTTTGAGGCCGATACGTCCTTATAACGCGAACCAGGTCCTTCCTGAACCCTGGAGTGTCCTCCAATCCCTGGTCAGGATAACGCAGAAATACCACTTCCCTCACACCCAGCAGGTCAGCCGCCTCCTGCTGTTCTTGTTCCCTCGTTACAATCAGGTCCTTCGGGCTGATACTTGTATCGCTGGTACCCTTGTCACCCGTGGTACATACTACATATACCACATCTTTCCCTTCCCTGACCCAGTGCAGTACGGTTCCGGCGACCCCAAACTCGGCATCATCAGGATGTGGCGTTATAACCAGCACCTGAGCTGTTTTACTTATCATGTACAAACCTCCCAGAATTAGTAGAGGAATACACGCCAATTGTATAGCATCAACCCGCCTGTTACAATTTAGCCTCGATGATAGCCGGAACAGCAATGAACAGTCACGCTTGCCATATCAGGAACTATCGTCCAGACGATTTCGAGAGCTACGTCCGCTTTCATGACGAAGCCAGAAAACTGGAGCTGGTACCTTCCCATACCTTGCCGCTGACGATTACCATGCGATTACACAGGCCACATTATAATCCAACACAGGACTTGTTCCTGGCTATAGTGGACGGGAAAGTCATTGCTTACCTTGATGTCAGCAGGGAGGCAGAGATCGGGCGAATGGTCCTCGATTGTATGGTGTGCCCAGATGAGCGCAGAAAGGGCATCGCCACTGCGTTGTTCAACCATGCCACGCACTATGCAGCAGAAACAGGAATACAGATAGTTCATTTAAACATAGCCAGTGATAACATCGCCGCAAAAGGACTATTTCAGGAACTGGGCTTTACCTTTGTTCGTCATTTCATTGAGTTCGGCTTGAACTTCGCTGATACGCCACTGCCTGACGTTCCAGAGACAGAGTTCACCTGTCGTCATCTACAACGCGGTGAGGAGCAAGCCCTGGTCGAGCTACAGAATCGGGCTTTCCTTGATACGTGGGGCTTTAATCCCAACACCGTGGAGGACATCGTTTATAGCCTCAAACTGCAGGCAGGCAACCCCTCCGATATAATTCTGGCGGTCAAAGAAAACCAGATAATCGGCTATTGCTGGACTGTACCACAAGCGGAAAAAGGAATTCCTTCAGCAGCCAGTCAAAGCAGTCTGATACACATGCTCGGGGTAGCTTCAGAATATCGGGGGCAAGGAGCAGGAAAAATGTTGCTGTCTACGGGGCTTCACTATCTAAAAGAGAAAGGAGCAGACTTAGTAACCCTCACTGCGGACAGTGAAAACGCCGACGCCTGCAACCTGTATAGCTCCTTTGGATTCAGAGATATCTCTACCAGGCTGTGGTATGAGAGAAGGCTCGCCTAGCAGGGCAACGCCTCCCTGCAACCCAGCATCACCTGGTATTGATCGTCTATATCCCTGGCAACATCCATCCAACTAAAGCCGGCAACCACGGCCCGAGACTCCTCAGCAGTCTTTGAACGAAGACCTGTAGTCGACAGGACATTAATGATACCTTCAGCAAGGTGGGATGGTTCATGGTCATCTACCATATATCCAGCATTATGATGTTCAAACAATGATTCGATAATGCCAACCCGGGTGGCTACTATCGGTGTTCCGCATGCCAGCGATTCCAGCGCTACCAGCCCAAAACTCTCATAATACGAGGGAATCACACAGACATCAGCAGCATTGTAATAGTAAGGCAACTCCTGCTGGTCAACCATGCCAATGAAGTCAACCGAATCTCCGATACCCAGGCTGTACGCGAGATTTCGCAATCCAGCCAGTTCAGGTTGGCTCTGTTCATCCCCGCCTACCACCACCAGGCGAATCCCTCTATAATCCTGTAAACATGACATTGCCCTGAGCAGGTCATCTATTCCCTTAAGTGCCTCGATTCTGCCCACAAACAGGATTGTTCGCCGCTCGTCCAGTCCCAGGTAGCACCGCGCCAGTTCCTTATCCATGCTGCGAAACAGTTCCAGGTTGACACCACATGGGACCACGGCAATCCTGCCCGGTGGGGCATGATAATAGTTAATTAAATCAGTTCGTTCCTGTTCGGTGGCGGCGATGATGCGGTCACAGGCCTGGACCATTCCCCGCTCCCTCTTTATGCGTATATCAGGCTCAACCCCTTCCATACTGGCGGCATTCTTAACAGCGCCAAGGGTGTGAAACATCATCATGTGAGGCACCTGCCATAACTCTTTCATGAGCCTTCCTACACATCCCGACAACCAGTAGTGACTGTGTATCAAATCATAACGCAGGCCACAGCTCCGGCGAAAGTCTTCCAGGTTAGAGGCAAAATCATCCAGATAGGAATAAACCATCGTTTTATGTATGTCTTTTACCTCTCCTGCACGGAGATGAATTAGTCTAACACCCTGCCCTACCTCTATTATTTCGCTATCCATTGGATCATGTGCACGGGTGAACACGTCCACCTGATGTCCCTGTTTTTCCAGCTCAGCAGAAAGTTCACGGATATAAATACTCATGCCACCAGTGTCCTTGCTCCCAATCTTTCCCATCGGGCAGCTATGGACACTAAGCATGGCTATGTTCAATTTTTCTTTTAGTACGCTAATTTTCCCTCTCCCGGTAATATAGCTGTTCTATTCCCTTTTAACCTAGCTCTATCTGACAACGTGATATGGAAACCTCTTTTCCCCCCAGTCGATATTTATACAAATCAGAGCCTTTCATGAAATCAAACATTCTTTTTTCCTTCATAATGCTGTCCTTGAGACAATACATCTTGGAAAGCAATCCTACACTCAATGAACTATAGTTGGAGTCATAACTACTGTTATATAGATACACCGCACCTCGGTAGTTGAAATACATAACCATAGCCACATCTTTTCCATCCAGCTCAAGGACTCCAACCTTCAACAACCCTGCCGCGGCCATATTCCATGTCATCCGACGGAAGAAGGCTTCCATATAATCGGTCATGAACTCCCATTTATCCTCTCTGCTATTACGAAACATCTCCAGGAAGTGGTCGATAACTCCTTCAATCGCCTTTCCGTAATCAAGTATACGATAGTCCAGCTCTCCGTATTCCAGTAACCTGCGCCATTTACGCTTCAGCTCATGTCGCTGCTTGGAGTTAAGTATGGCTAGATAACCTTTCCAACTTTGAGGTAACTCAATCTCCAGGGAAACGGCTTCCTGCTCAATACTAACCCGGTAACCACGTTCTCTTGCTACGGGAATAAGTTCCTGTATCACCGTGGAATCCGGCCTCAAACAGTGCAGGTCCAGGCATCTTACGCTTCTTCGTCCCAGCTCATCGAGTAGTACATTAAAGAAGTCCTTATCCCTCTTCGGGGTTACCACAAAATCCAGGTAATCACATACATCAGGACTGCCCATAAAACGAGCTACTCCGTCCTCTATTAATAGAGGGGCAATGCCAATTACGTTTTTATCTTCATGGACGATTGAAATGTATGATTCAGCACCTGCGCCAAAGTGCTGCCACCATGTCCTCAACCAAAATGGCAAAGCAAAAAGGCAGTTCCACCTCAGATGCTGTAAATTATCCCATGAAGACACAAGGTCATCGAGCTTTGTGGTATTGATTTTATAGCTCATGGCTGCTGCTATCAGCTTAGCATGTTAGCTTATCTGAATCAATTCGCCTTCCTGCCATGTTTGTTATTGCGAACGAAGTGAACTTACCATCCTGAATTGAGCCTGATGGTGGATACCTGCTCCCGCGGGTATGACAAAATAGGGACAGAAACGACAAGGAAAAAGCAGTGGGCTATCCACAGGTGCTATACTATCAATTCTGGTAAATAGGGGAGGCCAGATGGCTAATAAAAGCACCGATTATCAAAAAATTCAGACCAAACTGAACGAACTGGCACTGGAAACCTTTGGGCTCTGGGATGAGGGCCGCGTTGGCTTTCGCTGGAAACACTACCTGTCTAACCACACCCAGAGGGTGCATGCCATATGCCTCGAACTTGGCAAGCGTGAGGGCGCTAACCAGCTTGCACTTTCTCTTGCCGCAACCCTTCATGACATCACCAAGCCCTATGACGGAGAAATATATACGGATGGTGATGGCAAAAGGATACTTGATGAAAATGGCTTCTGGAAAAATGAGGTGCTGATGCCTGCCCGCAGCAATATCGTCACCAAACTCTACGATAGCAATAATCTCTATGGCTCCATGCATCATATCTCAGGGGCGTTCATAGCCAGGAAAATACTGGAGGGATACGGGTTAGAGCCGGACTTCGTGGATAACGTATGTTCAATCATCGCCGCTCATATAAAGCCACTGAGGCTGACTCCAGAGGAATATGATCATGTCTATGGCAAAATGGAACACCAGATCATCTACGACGCAGATACCATGGATGCTAACCTAGGCTATGTTGCTTTCTTTCGTAATATTCACATTCACGCCCTGAGGCATCTCCAGAACGGAAGCTTTAACATAGCACGCTACATTGCCAGTATTGAGCCATGGATCAACCTCAAACAAAGCTTCGCCAATGGACTGTTCACCAAATTGGCGCGCGAGATGGGGGAAAAGAGGCAACGGCGCAAACAGCAGCTATACCAGCAGCTTATCGCAGAACAAAATAATCCGGAACTAAACATGAAATATGGGATGCTCGGTGTTATCAGCTATTTCGTAAGCCAGACCAGCGAGCCGAACTTCGCTAAGGAAATGCTCCATCTTCAGCAAAGCTGGATTCCAGAACGGGAGAGATGGCTCGATCAAAATTCACATGGCACTGACTCAGAGCAAGCCAGGCAAAGTCTGCAACGCGTCATGGATTTCTGTGAAACCATCAGTGAAGAAGCCACTGGAAGGAAATGAAAGAAAAACGGTTAAGCATAATCGCTGACGACCTGACCGGTGCTATGGACAGTAGCGGTTATTTCGCCACCAGGGGATTAAACACCATGGTGGTGATGGACCAGAATCCATCACGGGTAGCGGAAGTGATAGTATTCAGCACCGACAGTCGTGGTGACGATCCTGACACAGCATTAAAAAAAGTAAAAGAACTGGCATCAGGGTTGAAGGATGACATAGTCTACAAGAAGATAGACTCCACGCTGAGAGGCAATATAAGTATCGAGCTGATGGCTATGATGGATAGCCTGGCCAGCGAGAAAGTAATAGTCGCTCCTGCCTTTCCTGCGGTGGGAAGAACCACGGTAGACGGCATGCTGCTGGTGAACAACACACCTGTATCGAAAACAGAGTTCGCCAATGACCCGATATGCCCGGTAACTGAATCCTATGTACCACGTATGCTGGGGCAATCTATCAATCACCCTATAGGCACGGTATCACTGAAAAGTATCAACGCCGGTGCCGAATCCCTCTATCACGAGTTCGCCAACCGCTCAGAAAGGGTCCTGGTCTGTGACGCTGTTGAACAATCCCACCTGCATACCATAGCCTGTGCCTCAGCCATGGCAGAGAGAAACTGGCTGCTTTGCGGTTCGGCAGGACTGGCTCGTGAGCTGTGCAATCTCCCTGATAAGAAGGCTAAAGCCAGGTCATTGAAGGTATCCTCCAGACCTGAAGGAGCTGCGCTACTGGTAGTCGGCAGCCGACACCAGGTGAGTGCTACACAGCTCCGCAAGGCGCAGAACGAACTGGGCGTCCCAATACTGGAGCTGAAAATCGGATTACCCACCGATAGCGAAACAAACGCTACCGAAATGGACCATACCTTGCTGGAAGCCAGAGCCTTGCTCAGACAAGGAAAGACCGTAGCCGTCACCTCTACTTTCTCCCAATACGTGCCTGCATTAAACCGGGCGGTAGCCGGAATGCTGGCAGAACTGGTAGCGGATATATTAAGCATCCAGGATATAGCAGGGCTGTTTCTCTGTGGGGGCGATACTGCCCTGGAGCTATGCCGTCGGCTTCGTATAGGAGCCATACAGGTCCAGGGTGAAGTGGAGACGGGTGTACCTGCCGGTAAATTCAGCGACAGCCGCGGCAATTATACCAGGGTGGTCACCAAGGCTGGAGGCTTCGGAAGCGAAGATGCTATAATAAAAGCCGTATCATATCTTGAGAGGGGGTATTTATTATGAATCAACAGAAGCCTTTACTGGCTATCACCATGGGCGACGCCGCTGGCTCAGGAGCGGAGATAATTACAAAGACAATGGCAGAACCAGAAGCGAGAGACATATGTCGTCCGGTAGTAATCGGAGATGCCGCCACCATGCGAGTCGCTCTCAGGCTGACCGGAGCATCCGGCGAAATACGCAGTATACGAACGCTGGACGAGGCAAAATTTGAAAACGGTATCCTCGATGTCATAGACCTGAAAAATATAGAGCTCGCGAATCTGAAATACGCGACGATAAGCGCCATGACAGGTAAGGCCGCCTTTGAGTATATCGCAATGGCAATAGACCTTGCTCTGGCAAAGGAAGTAGACGCCATGGTCACCTCCGCCATAAACAAGGAATCTCTGAACATGGGAGGCTATCACTATGATGGACACACCGAGATACTAGCCGAGAAGTGCAAGGCAACTGATGTAGCCATGATGCTCACCTCTCCCAAACTACGCATATCACATGCGACCACGCATGTTTCACTGCGAAAGGCTACCGAGATTATCTCTACCAAACGTATTGCCACTGTAATCCGTCTCACAGATAGTGCTACACGGCAGATGGGCATTGCCAGACCACGCATCGCCGTGGCGGGATTGAACCCACACGCCGGCGAGCACGGACTGTTTGGAGATGAGGAAGAAAGGATAATCTCCCCTGCCATCGAGCAGACAAGTAAAGAGGGAATTAATGTAACGGGCCCATATCCTCCGGACTCAGTATTCTACCGGGCCTCGCAGGGGCAGTTTGATGCCAATGTCGCCATGTATCACGACCAGGGACATATTGCCATCAAGATGCTGGGCATACTAGATGGGGTCAATGTCACGCTGGGGTTACCAATCATCAGAACATCCGTTGACCATGGCACCAACTTCGGCAAGGCGGGCAAAGGCATTGCCGACCCGAAGAGCCTGGTAGAGGCAATCAAACTGGCGACACTGATGAGCCATAACCGATAATAACACCCACCGGTTATCGGGTAGCAGTAGAATCCCAGGATAATAGGAGGAGGAAAACGATGGGCATACTGGACAAATTCAGCCTGGAGGGAAAATTGGCCCTGGTTACAGGCTGCAAGCGCGGGATTGGAAAGGCCATGACTATGGCACTAGCCGAGGCTGGTGCTGACATTATAGGAGCCAGTCTAACACTTGAGAAGTCTGGCAGCGATATTGAGAAGGAGGTCACAGCGCTGGGGCGCAGTTTCCGTGGGTACCAGTGTGACTTCGGTGACAGGGATGCTACCAAACGCTTCATCAGTCAGGTTAAAGCTGACAATCCTCCCATAGACATCCTGATAAGCAATGCGGGTACAGTACTACGAAGCCCGGCGGTGGAATATCCCGACGATTACTGGAACACCATAATCGAGGTTAACCTCAGCTCTCACTTCATCCTCAGTCGCGAGTTCGGCAGAGATATGGTAGCCCGTGGCTCGGGAAAAATAATCTTCACCGCCTCAATGTTGACCTACTCTGGTGGAATCACCGTGCCCAGCTACGCAGCCAGCAAAGGGGGTATAGGTCAACTCACCAAGGCACTGGCGAATGAATGGGCTGTTCATGGTGTGAACGTTAACGCCATCGCTCCCGGCTATATTGAGACAAGGAATACGGCACCGTTGCAGGGCGACCCGGTGCGTAACAAAACCGTCCTCGACCGTCTACCAGTAGGCAGATGGGGTGTTCCCGACGACCTTAAGGGGACCACTGTCTTTCTTGCCTCTGCGGCGTCTGATTACCTCCATGGCACCATAGTGAACGTCGATGGCGGTTGGATGGCTCGCTGAGCCACAGGCTGAATAAGCCATTATATTTCATATTAGCCTGGCATCTTTGATAGTTTCTCATAGCTGTGCATCCCAATTAAATATACTCACGGAAGGACAGGGAGCTATAAGCTATTTTGGCTACTACGGCATACACGTATTTGCACAGACCTTCCTGCTACGATAAACTTATGCCATCTTGAATAAGAATATTCGTTCAGTTATCATCGGAACAGGTTGCTATATACCCAGTATAAGAGTTACCAATGACGATTTTCTCAACAACGAATTTCTCGATAACGACGGTAATGCTATTGAGAAAACAAACGCGGAAATCATCAAGAATTTTAAAAAAATAACCGGAATCACTGAAAGGAGGTATGCTCCCTACGACCTGGTTACTTCTGATATCGCGACGTATGCGGCAGAGGATGCATTCAATTCCTCAAAAGTCGACAAAGAGAGTCTCGACTATATAATTGTGGCCCATAACTTCGGGGACACGCGGTTGCATGCACGCCAGGGAGGTATTGTTCCCAGTCTTGCCTCAAGAATCAAACAGAAACTGGGAATAAAAAACCCCCTGACGATACCCTATGACCTCCCTTTTGGCTGCCCCGGTTGGTTGCAGGGCATGATACAGGCTGACTATTATCTCAAGTCTGGTGATGCAAAACGAGCCATGGTGATTGGCGCTGAGACCCTTTCCCGGGTACTGGACAACCACGATAGGGACAGTATGCTCTACTCAGATGGTGCGGGTGCCACCATTCTTGAAGGCACTACAAACCATTCCTCTGCTGGAATAATGGCACACTCTACCATTTCCGATACCTTTGCTCACGCCTATCTGCTGCGCATGGACAAATCTTACAACCACGAATATAACGGTAAAAACCTGTTCCTCAAGATGGATGGGCACAAGGTGTACGAGTATGCCTTGAACTCTGTACCAAAGGTAGTAATGGATAGCCTGAACAAAGCAGGAGTAGTGCTAAGCGATGTTAAGAAGATTCTCATCCACCAGGCAAATGAGAAAATGGACAGGGCAATTTTGAAAAATATATATAAGATGTGTGGACAGAAGAAAGTGCCATCTAATATTATGCCCATGACTATTTCCTGGTTGGGAAACAGTTCGGTAGCGACATTGCCTACGTTACTCGACCTGTGGCTCAAGGGAAAACTCGAAGACCATAAGTGGCAATCAGGTGATATCGTAGTATTCGCTTCCATAGGTGCAGGCATGAATGTTAACTCTCTGGTCTACAAACTGTAATAACATCTCGCTTCCATCGGCCGTTGGCGATGTGGGAGCACCCTGTTATAATTGCCTCTGGTTCCCTGGTATCAGGATACCCTTTGCATCGTAATAAAATGATATCGTACTACCAGTGAGTGCAATAGTAGAGAAAACAGGAGTGATGAATATTTAATGATTGAGATGCGTATTCACGGAAGAGGAGGGCAGGGAACAGTTCTCGGAGGGGCGTTGCTTGCCAAGGCGCTGCTTGATGAAGGCAAATATGTAAGCTACTTCCCAGAGTTTGGCGGAGAGAGAAGAGGCTCGCCAGTAAGAGCATTCCTGCGAATCGATGACGGAATAATTTATTTGAAACAGCAAATCTATGAGCCTGACATAGTGGTGGTAATGGACAGCACAGTGGGGATGAAAAATGTCATCTCTGGACTTAAACCAGGGGGACAATTAATTATCAATAGTCCAAAGTCAGCCATGGAATTTCAAGGGCTTGGCTCATTTAAAATAACCACCATAGATGCCACCAGAATCGCCATGAGACATAGAATAGGGTCTTTAAGCGCCCCGATTGTCAATACCACGATGATAGGGGTAGTAGCCAGGGTGCTGGGACTTCCCTTTGAACTGATAGATATCGTTATCAGGGACAAATTCCAGGCAGACGAGAAAAATGCAGCAAGCGCCCGAGAGGCCTATGACAAAGTAGCGGCGCAGGAGTAATGAAGATGGAAGAACATGAACCATACGTCGCTCTCAGCTACCTGAACACTTTATACAATGAAACAGGGGACTGGAGGACTGAGAGGCCAGTGATAAATAGAACCAGATGCAATAAGTGCGGTTTATGCTGGACTTTTTGCCCAGAGACTTCTATTGAATTGGACACCGATGGGTATTATAAGAATCTCTATGAATACTGTAAAGGTTGCGGTATTTGCGTCGAGGTTTGCCCCAAAAAAGCTATTACAATGGAGATGGAATACAGGCCAGGCTGATTAGTAGAAAAACCCACTGGAAAGGAACTATAAAATGTCACAGAAAGAGTTAATGAACGGTAATGAGGCCGCTGCCAGGGCAGCGCTGCTCTCCCGCCCTCAGGTCTTGCCTGAATATGAAATTACTCCTGCTACACGGATTTCTGAATTACTGTCTGAATACTGTGCAAGCGGGGCTTTGGATGCACAATATATCCCGGTTGAATCGGAACACTCCGCAATGGCTGCCTGTATTGGCGCCAGCTATGCAGGGGCAAGGGTTTTTACCTCCTCTGCCTCGCATGGGACAGCGCTGATGCATGAGATGCTGCACTGCGCATCATCCATGAGAAGACCAATCGTCTTTGTGAATACCAATCGAACAATAGGGCTCCCCTGGAATATATGGGCAGATCAACTTGATAGCCTCTCTCAACGAGATACTGGCTGGCTGCAACTTTATACGGAAAACGTACAAGAAACCCTGGATACAGTAATAATGGCTTATAAAATTGCAGAGGACCCCCGTATACGCCTGCCGGTAATGGTGGTGACGGAGGGTTTTACTCTCTCTCATTCCAGCGAGCCAGTCGAAGTCCCAGAACAGGCCATGGTTGACAATTTCTTGCCTCCACTAAAGCCAATACAGGTGCTTGATATCAAGAATCCACAGACATTTGGTGGACTCACTCTTCCTCGAGACTTTTTTCATATGAAAATTGATGCCCAAAAGGCAATGGAAAAGGCAGTAGACGTGGTTAAAGAGGTTGACATAGCATACGGAAACGCCTTTGACCGTAGCTATGGACTGATTGAAAAATTTCACTGGAATAATCCCTCAACCGTACTGGTAACCACTGGTACTATCACCGGCACCGCCCGCCATCTGCTAATAAAAGACCCTTCATTCAAGGACATCGGACTGTTAAAACTCCGATTATTTCGCCCTTTCCCCACCGAGGAAATACGAGAAGCTTTGAAAGGGGTGGAAAAAGTGGCGGTAATCGACCGTAACCTCTCCCTTGGAAGCGAAGGCATTTTCTTCCAGGAGCTGAAATCAGCCCTTTATCCACTCGTGGAAAAACCACAGATATTTGGCTTTGTAGCAGGGCTGGGTGGAGTAGATGTCACCGTTGACACCATCTCGGAAGCACTGAAACATACGATTGAGCACAAGAGTCCGGAAAGAACTGTGTTCTGGCTTCCACGGGAAATCGAGAAACCTGAACCGAAGGGAAACCACTCCCAGGATACCGAAACAACAAAGCAATTCCCCAAAGATGAATTCTTGTATTGGGGGCATTCAGCCTGCGCTGGCTGCGGAGAAGCAATAGCATGGAGGCATGTATTACGGGCTATGGGAGAAAAAACTTACTGTGTTATCCCTGCAGGGTGCAGCAGTGTAATCGGTGGAATATGGCCGCATACCGCATACAAAGTACCATCTGTGCACTGTAATTTCGAAGCTGCTGCCTCAACCGCCGCTGGCATAAGCAAAGCACTGGAAAGCATGGGTATCGAAGGAACGAATGTGCTGGTGTGTGCCGGTGACGGCAGTACCTATGATATAGGTCTCGCCTCCCTGTCCGGTGCTGCTGAAAGGGGAGATGATATTTTATACATCTGTCTCAACAATGAGGCTTACATGAACACTGGCATACAGAGGTCGGGGGCAACCCCCTGGGGAGCATGGACCACCACCACTCCGATACCCAGGCCCAAAGCCCAGAGCAAGAAGAACCTTATAGAAATAATGGCAGCACATCGAATTCCTTATGCCGCCACCGCCTGCATATCCTATCCTATAGACCTGGAAAGAAAAATTAAGAAAGCCAAACGTATCAAGGGAGGCTTGAAATACATCGACCTGCTTTGTCCCTGCTCCCCCGGATGGGGATTCCCTAGCAACCTGACTGTGGAACTGGGGCGACAAGCTGTTCTGAGTGGGGTATTTCCGCTCTATGAAATCAGTGATGGCCTTAAAACCACCATAAACAGACCCGTCCCTCACTCAAAACTACTACCAGTTAGGCAATACATCAATCTACAGAAGAGATTCTCCCACCTGGCCACTGAGGATATAGAAGAAATACAGATCACCGTAACCAGGGACTGGCAAAGACTGATAAAGAAAGCTTAATCTCACAGGTTGAATCTCTCCTGGCTCAATCCGTTATGGCTATAACCCCCGGTGGAATGGTTGGTAAGTGTACTCAGTAAAGGCTATTACGCAGGGCTATCGGATCATAGTCCAGGCTGGCAGCAAGCGGCGTCTTCCCCGATGGACGGTCTATTGCTGATTCGCCCTTTATTGCTCTGACAAGCTCAAAAGCCTTCTCGATAGCAGTCTCGCTTCCCTCCAGGGAGAGCACCACCGTCCCTTCAGAGCCTCCAATTCCTCCTGAGGCAACATGTGTGGCACCGACCCCAGCCAGGACCTCGAAGGCCTGAATCTCGGTGACCACTTCGGCGTTTATTATGGGAACAAGAGCACAGGGAAGGCCAGTGCTGTATTTGAAATGGAAGACACCACAGCTTCTAGAGGCTTTAGCCACTGATGGAATCAGTTTCTCCAATCCCACCGGCACAATGAAATGAGCAGCAGTAGCGCTGACTGATGGCATGGCTTTACCTATGGTACCAGCCGCGGCGCCTGCTGCCAGAACCCCGGCCTCACCATCACTATCAACAGCGTTAGCCCCTTTTATGAACACATCATCCTCGGTGAAATCCTTCAGTACTTCCTGGAAGTCTACCTCTTCCAGCCTGCCCTGTCGCAATACAAAATCATAGCCAATACTACGTTCCGTATGTCGCTTCCTGTTGGCATGCAGCTCACCGTCAACGATAAAGCCACGACAGTATTCATCAGCCTTCTTCTCTATGGAGATGCCCATGATTTCCTCTGCCACAAATGCATTTGTGCTTCCACGGGCGATAACCACCAATCCACTCTCCATGGCTTGCTTTATCTCTGGTAATACTGCCACTGCCTTTGCAATCAATCGTTTTGATTCAGATGGGAGCAGGGAGACAAGGAAAGCTACTGCCTTGCCGCTTTCCCTGACAGAAAGTTGGTTGCTGTAAAACATAGATTACTCCTTTTCCTAAGTTGCTAATACTGTGTGTCAATTATTCTTGTATCTTGGCCAGTCAATAAACAATGCTAAGCTTTCCTATCAAAGAATGGACTCTTTCCGGAGAGAGATATGGGAATACCCATGACAATGTCAGAATCCATAAGCTTCAACCTCATTGCTGCCGCACCGATAGTATACATAATACGGTTGTCAGCATTCATTTCCATAGCCATCTTGGCCGCGGAGCCTACAGCGATACCCAAATCTATTGATTGTATGGCGCATACAGGGCCCCCAAAATCCGTTC
>CAZZHQ010000050.1:0-16191 GCA_964654015.1 uncultured Dehalococcoidales bacterium
CTTACCTGTCCACTACCCAATACTAATACTACCACCCCAATTCCTAAAAATACTCTCCTCACCGTAAAGTTTCCACCATCAACCCCTTTTTTGATCCCAAGTACTATACCCTGAAAGTGCTGGATACGTTCCTTATCACCTTCAATAGTCCTCAGTCCAACCTTGACAATATCACCCGGTGATATTTCAGGGATTTGTGCGTTTACTCTAGGTTCAGCAACTCTTCTGATATCCATTTTTTCTCCTCGTCCGTAACGGTTAATTTACTTAATAGGTCAGGCCGTCGCCGCACCGTCCGCAAGATGGACTGTCGCCGTCTCCAGCGTGCTATTTCACTGTGGTTTCCCGACAACAAAACTGGTGGTACTGACCAACCTTTGTACTCTTGTGGTCTAGTATATTGAGGATACTCCAGGAGTCCATCATAATGCGAGTCACTGCTTGCCGACATCTGCGATCCGAGCACTCCTGGTATAAGCCTCACTACCCCATCAACCAACACCGTAGCAGCAATCTCACCAGCACTGAGTACATAATCGCCAATACTAATCTCGTCAGTAGCCAGATGCTCCCTGATCCTCTCATCTAAACCTTCATAGTGACCACAGATTATCATAAAATGATGATGGCTGGCTAGTTCCTTAAGCACCTGCTGATTAAGAAGTCGACCTTGCGGAGTAAGCAAAACAACAGGAACTTCCTGAGCATTGGTCTGCTCCTTTACTGTCTGTACCGCCTCGAATACAGGTTCAGGTTTAAGCACCATTCCAGGTCCTGCTCCATAAGAATAATCATCTACCGTGTGATGTTTATCCTTAGCGTAGTCCCGAATATTATGCGTTGTGATATTGACCATACCACGCTCTATTGCTCGCTTAATAATGCTCTGATTTAAGGGAGAACTTAGTATTTCAGGAAAGAGACAAAAAATATCAATACGCATCGGGCAGTTCCCAGGACTATTTTCCTAAATGTAATCTTATCATATTTAAGATTATCAGGAAAATTTTGCGTAAAGGCCAAAAATACTTGACAAATTTTGCAATAGCTTTTATTGTATAACATGGTTGTGGTGAAAAGTGGGGAATAAGGGAATATAGTACTAAAAAGTAGGGAATATATATGTTCTTTGGAGAGTATAGTTATAAAGTTGACGAAAAAGGAAGGGCTCCCCTGCCTCCAAAATTCAGACGTGACATGAGGGATACCGTGGTATTAAGCAGAGGAGTCGAAAAATGTATTGTTGCTTACTCTCTGGCCGAATGGACAAAAGTGGCTGAGAGCTTATCCTCTAAGGCAATGGGGCCTGCCAGTTCAAGAAGAATAAATCGTTCAATTTTTGGCTCTGCCTTCAGTGTCTCTTTTGATAAACAGGGGAGAGTAATATTGCCTCCAACCTTACGTGAGTATGCTGAAATCAAGGATGGGGTAATTGTTGTAGGAGTGAACAATTCCGTTGAACTATGGGATTCTGAATTGTGGGAAGCTGAAAAGCAGAAATCTAATGAACAGGTATCCCAGATGATAGAAAGCTCGGAGGCGTAATGGCAAGCACAGCTGTACCGGTACCCAGTCATATTCCTGTTTTAACCAAAGAGGTTATGGAAGGATTGCAAGTCCATGCTACTGGGTCGTACATAGACTGTACAATAGGCTTGGGAGGACATGCAGAAGCCATCTTGGGGAACATTTTACCCGGAGGAAAGCTTCTGGGTATTGACGCTGATCCTGAAATTCTTAATATCACTCGAGAAAAACTGAGCAGCTATGGGCAAGCAGTAACCCTTATAAACGACAATTTCAGTAATCTCGAGGCCATCTGCTGCAAGAACAATTTCCAGCCAGTAGATGGAATTCTATTTGACCTTGGTGTTTCGTCCTGGCAACTAAATTCAGCTCAACGCGGTTTCAGTTTTCAGAATGAAGCTCCACTCGACATGAGATTTACACAAGTGCAGGGGCCAACAGCTGCAGAAATCGTTAATACATACTCAGAACAAGAGCTTGTTCGCGTTATCAAGCAATACGGGGAGGAAAGGCACTGCCGTCGAATAGCCAGCCTGATAATAGATAACCGTCCAATTAATACCACTTCTGAACTTGCCCGGCTGGTAAGACAAGCTATTGGATACAGGCAAGGTAAGATCAACCCCGCTACCAAGACTTTCATGGCACTTCGCATCGCCGTCAATCATGAACTTGAGAATCTGAAAATAGCCTTGGACCAGGTTATTAAACTTCTCCGTTTTAAGGGTAGATTAGTTGTCATTAGCTATCACTCACTGGAAGACCGGATTGTTAAGCAATTCATGAAACTTGAAGCCACTGATTGTATATGTCCTCCTGAGGCAATAGTGTGCCGCTGCGGACATACTGCCAGCTTAAAGTTAATATCAAAAAAGGTAATCAAACCCAGTTCGTTGGAAATAGAAGATAACCCACGTAGTCGTAGTGGGAAAATGAGAGTGGCTGAGCGACTTAGCCAGGACGAAAAATAATAATCTATAAGGAGGTTGGAAATGGTACACAAAATTGTTTCAGCTATTGATGTAGGCACAACCAAAATAGCTACTATCGTGGCTGACATAAATCCACAAGGCAGCATTGAAGTTCTGGGGGTTGGGGTTGTTCCCAGTCATGGCTTACATAAAGGCATTGTAGTCAATATGGATGAAGCCAAGGCGTCTATTGCCAGTTCAATTAAAGAAGCCCAAACAATCAGTGGTGTAAGGATTGATTCCGCTTATGTGGGAGTTACCGGCAGACATGTCAGCAGTGTTAACAACCACGGAGTTGTAGCCATTCCTCGCAATGACCGACTGGTTCGCTCTCGTGACCTCAAGAGAGTATTGTCTGCTGCCCGTAATTTACCTGTTCCTGAAGGAAAGAGACTTCTCCATGCCATTCCTCGCTTCTATACTCTGGATGGTGAAGAGAGAGTAAAAGAACCAGTGGGAATGCACGGCAACAGGCTGGATGTGGAAACTCATATAATCACCGCATCAGTATCCTCAGTGCAAAACCTGGTTAAATGCATACGTAGTGCTGGAATAGAGGTTGATGATTTAATTCTGGAACCTCTAGCCAGCAGCGAGGCCGTGTTAACCCAACAAGAGAGAGAAGGCGGGGTAGTCATGGTTGACATCGGTGGAGGAACCACCGATATAGCTGTATTCAGGCAGGGGAACATCTTCCACACCGCAATCATTCCTGTGGCTGGCTATCAAATCACCAGCGACATCGCCATAGGTTTAGGTCTGCCTTTTAACATAGCTGAGCGAATGAAAAAGGCATACGGGAATGTAACTCCGGGAATGGATATCAACAAGGAAGCTACTGTATCAGGGATAGAAAATGGCCATAGCGCTTCCTATCGTGACCTTTGTGACATCGTGCGCTCCCGTATGGAGGAGTTATTTGAACTCATACTTCTAGAGTTACCATCCACAGACTGTCGAACCCTTGCACCCTATGGTCTGGTATTAACCGGTGGCACGGCTAATTTAGAAGGGCTCGATGAGTTAGGAAAAGCCAAGCTGGGGATTCCAGTAAGAAGGGGACGTCCTTTAAGTGCAGGAATCCATGGCATCACTGATATCCTCAACGATACTGCCTACGCCACTACTGTAGGTTTAATCTTATGGCAATCAAATAATAGGGAAAAGTCAGCATGGAAAGTAAAAAGAGGTGGCGTTTTTGGGGGACTTAGCAATTTGATGAGGAAATTGTTCCATATCTAAGAGATAATGAAATAAGGCATCTTGTAATTTTAGAAAGGAGGTAATAACATGGCAAAATCGATTTCTTCTCCAATTCCAGCGAAAATCAAAGCTATAGGTATTGGTGGGGGCGGATGTAATGCTATCAATCGCATGGTTCATCAGGGAGTTACCGGTGTTGATTTCATAGCTATGAATACTGACGCCCAAGCACTAGCGTTATCCGATGCGCCTACTCGCATCCAATTAGGAGAAAAACTGACCAGGGGACTCGGTGTAGGAGGCCATCACGATATGGGTAAGAAGGCAGCCGAGGAAAGTCGCCAAATAATTGAGGAGCTCGTCGAAGGGTCTGACATGGTATTCATAAATGCAGGTATGGGAGGTGGCACCGGCACCGGTGGCATTCCCGTAGTAGCTGAGATTGCCAAGGCCACAGGTGCTCTCACCATTGGAGTTGTTACCAAACCCTTCACTTTCGAAGGTGGACATCGTACACAGGTAGCTGAGGAAGGCATACTTAATCTTACTTCTAAAGTAGATACCCTCATCATCATCCCCAATGATCGTCTGTTGCATCTATGCGATGCCAAAACAAGTGTTGATAGCGCTTTCAAAAAGGCGGACGATGCTTTGATGTTGGGAGTTCAATCTATCTCAGAGGTTGTCACTGTTCCCGGGTTGATTAACCTCGATTTTGCAGACATCAAGTCTGTAATGAAGGACGCTGGTCCAGCATGGATGTCTGTTGGAATAGGAAGCGGACAAAACCGTGCTGCCGAAGCGGCCAGAGCTGCATTGGCAAGCCCATTGCTGGATGTCTCTATAAAAGGATCTACCGGTATTGTCTTTAACATCACCGGTGGTCCCAGCCTGACCCTTTTCGAGTGCAATGAAGCAGCCGAAGTCATTAGTCAGGCAGTCGACCCGAGTGCCAATATCATCTTTGGTGTTGTCAACGATCCGGAAATGCCAGACAGTGAAATTAAGATTACTGTTATCGCCACAGGTTTTGGTGGTCAGCGAGGCCAGGTAGTTAGCCGTGAGGAGCTTCGCCGTCTAATAACAGGCGGGGGTGAAGCATTGGATGTTCCTTCATTCCTACGACGTACCCATCGTCAGTCCAGCAGCTTAATGGATGAGGTCGGCAAAGAAGGTATGAGGCTTACTTCTCAGCCACTGCAACCAAAAACAACTAGGTTCTAAGATAACAGCATAATTGGGTAAAATAATTAAGTTTAAGATTTATTAAATACCTTGAGAATTGAATAAGGCGACGCAGGATCACTATATATTCTCCTGGTCATTATGTTTTTGACTTTTACTACATCTTGTAGTATCGTCATAAATAAACACAAGTTTTAGGGTGGCCATGAAGTGTTCATATTGTGGTGAAGCAGATTCACGTGTAGTAGATTCGCGGCATATCGGTGATGGCATAAGGCGTCGAAGACAGTGTCTGAGCTGTGGTGCCCGTTTCACTACATATGAGCGTGTAGATTTAGGCGGCATTTTCGTGGTTAAAAAGGATGGCCGCCGTGAAAAATATAATCGAGATAAGCTTTCCTCCGGAATTCTTAAGGCTTGTGAAAAGCGGCCCTTGCCAATAGGCGCAATTGAAAAGGTAATCGATACCATCGAAGCCGAGCTTTACCACGCGGGTAAGACTGAAACTACCAGCTCTCTGATCGGCGATTTAGTTATGCAAAGGCTGAAACATCTGGACCACATAGCATATATCCGCTTTGCCAGTATATATCGAGAATTTTCAGACATCGACACGCTTAAAGAAGTTGTTGACACATTAGCACAAGGGGAAGCATCCCTCTCAATAGCAGGTCAGTCATCTCAGCATCGTTCAGCAAAGACAGATTCCCTCCCTTCAATTACAGGAGAAAACTGACATTGAGCAGTCCTCGAAAAGGAACAAAACATATCGAATCCACTGATGCTGATAAAGTGACTCAAGCTGTTTTTGCTGCAGCCGAATCTATGGGAATAACAGACAGGGTTATCCTGGAGGGCTTCGCCGAGCAGGTTATGCAACGTCTGCAATCGGTAAAACCTCTGCCAGGCATGGAGGAATTTGTTCCAGCACGGCAGGAACATCCTGTATCTTCCGCCAGGCTCCAGGCAATAATTAGTGACGTTCTATCTGCAGATGATTTCTCCCCTCAATCAAGCAGTACAGTTGTATCAGGGATCGAACTAAGTGATAACGCCATAAGAGTACTGGAAAAGAGATACCTGGTTAAAAACGAGAAAGGGGAAATCAACGAAATACCACAGGAAATGTTCAAACGTGTGGCTGAGCACATAGCCTCAGCCGAACAGCTTTACGATCCTGAATCAAATACTGCCGCCCTAGCGGAGACGTTTTACCAGTTGATGGTTAACCTGGAATTCCTGCCCAACTCTCCCACTTTAATGAATGCCAGTCGCGAATTGGGGCAATTATCAGCATGCTTTGTTTTACCGATAGAAGATACCATGGAATCAATATTTGAGGCGGTGGGATATACCGCATTAATCCACAAGAGTGGTGGGGGAACAGGATTCTCTTTTTCCCGACTGAGACCTGAAATGGACAGGGTTGGTTCCACTGGTGGGGTTGCTAGCGGTCCTATATCTTTCATGCGTGTTTTTGATACCGCTACGGACGTAGTAAAACAGGGGGGCATGCGCCGTGGAGCTAACATGGCAATTCTTAGCGTTGACCACCCGGATATCCTGAAATTCATCAGCGCAAAGGATAATACCGATCTATTCACTAACTTTAACCTTTCCGTTGCCATAACTGATGAGTTCATGCAGGCAGTAGAAAAGAAAGGCGATTATGATTTAGTGAATCCCAGGACTGGCGAGAGAAGCGGTAAACTCAATGCACGTGAGGTATTCAACAAAATCGTCAATATGTCCTGGCACACTGGCGACCCAGGGGTCATATTCATAGATGAAATAAACAGATTTAATCCCACTCCCGGTTTAGGCAAAATAGAGAGTACCAATCCCTGTGGAGAACAACCGTTGCTGCCTTTTGAATCGTGTAACCTGGGCTCTATAAATTTGGCGAAGATGCTGAGCAGCCAAAATGGCCAGGTGAAGATTGATTATGACAAGCTGTCCCGAGTAGTTGAGCTAGCAGTTCATTTCCTGGACAACGTCATTGATGTTAACCAGTTCCCTTTGCCTCAGATAGCCGAAAAATCAAAACAAACCAGAAAGATAGGGCTGGGGATAATGGGATTTGCCGATATGCTGATACAACTTGGCATCCCATATAACAGTGAACAGGCACTCAGTTTGGCTGAGGAGACCATGCATTTCATATCCGAGCAGGCTGACAAAGCTTCAATGGAACTGGCTAAATCCAGGGGCACTTTCCCCGCCTTCAAAGGGAGTATTTACGATGTCCCTGGCGGCCCGCATTTTCGAAATGCTTCCAGAACCACAATTGCCCCCACTGGTAGCCTAAGCATTATTGCTAACTGTTCCAGCGGCATCGAGCCAATATTTGCCCTAAGCTATATACGTCATATCCTCGATGGTGAAGAATTAGTAGAGGTAAATCCTTACTTTGAACAGGTCGCTAAAGCGAGAGATTTCTTTTCCATTGAGCTGATGAGGGAGCTGGCCTCGGGGAAGAAAGTGAAGGATGTATCAAGTATTCCAGAGGAAATAAAGAGAGTTTTCATTTCTGCTCATGATATTGCTCCTGAGTGGCATGTTCGAATGCAAGCGGCCTTCCAAAAGTTCACTGATAGCGCCGTATCAAAGACAGTGAATTTTCCCCTGGAGGCGACTCCTGAAGATATAGCCAATGTGTATCTACTCGCCTATCACGAGAAACTGAAGGGAATAACCATTTACAGAGACCAAAGTCGAGACGGCCAGGTTCTGACCACAGGTAAAAAAGAAGTAGAAAAGGATAAATCCCATGACAGGCTATCGCAAAGAAAAAGACCAAAGATAACTAGAGGGATAACTGAAAGGGTAAGCACCGGGTGTGGTTCCCTCTACGTAACGGTGAATTTCGATGAACACGGCATAGCGGAAGTATTCACAACCCTGGGAAAATCGGGCGGATGTGCTGCCGCTCAACTTGAAGCTATTAGCCGACTCATATCATCATCACTGCGCTCTGGAATAGAGTTAGACTCCATAGTAAGACATCTGCATGGCATACGTTGCCCCTCCATCGCCTGGGAGCAAGGTCATGCCGTCTTATCATGTGCTGATGCAATTGCCAGCGTACTACAAAAATATACAGAAGATACAAGAAATAAAGCCCCAGTATCTTCCGTTAAGGCGAGTAAAAGTAACCTGGGACAGTGCCCTGAATGTGGAGGGAATTTGATTCACCAGGAAGGATGCGACATTTGCCCTAACTGCGGTTTCACCAAATGTGGCTAAGCTGATGGAAAAAAGATTATATAACAATGGAAATGGCTATTACTCAGCATTAAGTCACATAGCCAATGTTAGCAATTCAGAGCTTAGTTTACGAATAATCTGCAATTCCATAGCTAAAACTACAGCTAAAGTGCTGGGAGCAGGTGGTTGTCGTATTTTATTTTTAGATTCAGGAAAAAGATATCTAAGCACCATAGGAGCGTTCGGGCTTAGCGATTTTTACCTTAGAAAAGGCCTGCTCGACGCACACAAGAGCCTTCCCGAAATCATGGAGCGAAAAGTAGTATTCGTGCCCGACGCTACCAACGATGAAAGAGTTCAGCATAACCAGATAGCAGAAGCACAAAGAGTATGCTCTATACTTGGCGCTCCTATTGAGGATAAAGGGGAAATCATTGGAGAAATCAGGGTCTACACCCACGAGCCTCATGACTTCTCTGAGGAAGACCGTAGATTCCTGGTTAGTGTAACCAACATGAGCGCTATGCTCCTGGAAAAGCATAGACTTAAACAATTGCTGGTAAATAGTAGCAAGCCAGATGAAAAGGAGTTGATATCGTTTCCTCCAGCTAAGTTAACCGCATCAACATTGAGGCCGGCTGAGTTTGCTCACCCCAGTGAAGAGGAATTTGCCAATATACTTGACTTCTATTGTGTAGAGTGGCTTTATGAACCCCGATCGTTTCCACTCAACTGGGATAATGATAGAGTAACCGAAATGTTCACCCCCGACTTCTACTTGCCGGAGCTTAATATATATATAGAACTCACAACATTAAAGCAGAGCTTGATGACAACAAAAAATCGCAAGTTGCGTAAGATCAAGGAATTATACCCAAATATAAACATCAAACTACTCACAAAAAACGATATCGCTAACCTGTTAGCGAGTCACGGTTACAACCCCATCATAGAAACCAAGACAGAGGGAGTTGACCAAATCCTTTATAGCCGCAGCCAACTTCAACGCAGGATAAGAACTCTGGCTAAACGAATCTCCAATGATTATGCCGGTCAGCAATTGGTCATGGTTGGCATTCCAAAAGGAGTCATCTGCTTCATATCTGACCTGATGCAGCATGTCTCTATACCACTTACCCTGGATATTATGGCTATTTCGCACTATGGTGGTAATGAACAAGTTGTTAAAATAACGAAAGACCTGGACGGAAGCATAACTGGTCGCCACGTTTTACTGGTTGAGGATATTGTAGATTCAGGTATGACGCTAAATTATGTGTTGAATTACCTCCGAGCTCGTAATCCAGCCAGCTTACGTGTCTGCACGTTATTCGATAAAAGAACTCGGCGATTAGTGGACATACCTCTCGATTACATAGGCTTTGAAGTACCTGATAAATTTGTAGTTGGATATGGGTTGGATTACAAAGGTGAATACCGGAATTTGCCCTTTGTCGGTGTTCTACGGCCTGAGTTAATCAGAAATGGAATTCCAGTAAATGATATGCCCCATAGCAATAAAATACCGGCATAAAAAAGCCCTGAGTAACCTCGCTATATCCGAAGATCCCTTCCTGGTCATTGCCACTTCCGCTTACTTCGCGCTTCGAACCTGAATCCTAACGCATTCCAGCTTCCGCTTCATCAATGCCCATATGTTTTCCCCAGCTCCCAGTCCGATTACTCAGGACGGTAAACAATCTAGCATTATTAACAGCAATTGTCAAATTTTCATAGCTTGAAATGTTAATAATTAAGACAAAAATTTCGAAAAAAGCGTAAAATACTTAATTAGTGAAACAGCCAGGCAATTGCCAATTAAAAGTCATAGTTAATACAGAGCAAATCGCTGAAGCTGTAGCCAGGATAGCCTCCGAAATAACGAGAGACTATCAAAAAAAACAGCCTTTACTTATTTGTGTTCTCAAAGGTTCATTTATTTTCCTGGCGGACCTGGTCCGTCAGCTTAAGCTGGATGTAGAAACAGATTTCATCCAACTTGCAAGCTATCACTCAGATGAAGAAAGCTCCGGCAAAGTCACAGTGACCCAAGACCTGCAGAAGTCGATTACCGGCAGAGATGTCCTGGTAATTGAAGATATTGTAGATACGGGCCTCACTATTTCTTTCCTGCTCGATCATCTTAAAAAGAAGAAACCTGCCTCTTTAAAACTTTGTGCCCTTACAGAAAAACCTTCCCGACATCAGGTTCCCGTATCTATTGATTATCTTGGATTCACCCTGCCAAACAAATTTGTTGTCGGATATGGGCTTGACCTCGATGAGAAATACCGCTGCTTGCCTGAAATATACTCTGTGGAGGAATAAGTAATGGACCTAAAGAAGCTCATCTCTGTAGCGAAAGGAGAGGCTCCTGCTGATTTAATTATCAAAAACGCTCGTATAGTAAACACATTCATCGGCAGTATTGAGTTTAGTAATGTAGCTATATGCGGCGACAGGATTGCCGGAGTGGGAAACTATGAAGAAGGAAGAGAAATTGTTGATTTAGGCGGAAATTACCTTGCCCCCGGTCTAATCGATGGGCACACACACATTGAGAGTTCCATGCTACACCCGGCCATATACGCCAATACAATAATCCCCAAAGGTATTTCAACTGTCATAAGCGATTTACATGAGATAGCCAACGTCTGTGGACTGACAGGCATCAAGTTCGCCCTCGATAGCATACATGATTTGCCAGTCGACATGTTTTTTATGATACCGTCCTGCGTCCCCGCCACCAATTTGGAAACCTCAGGTGCCAGAATCAACATGGCGGAAATAAAGGAACTACTTCAGGAAAGCAATGTACTCGGATTGGGGGAAATGATGAACTTCCCGGGCGTGCTAAATTGCTCTGATGACGTTTTAGCTAAGATTGCCAGTTTTAAAGGGAGGGTTATCGATGGCCATGCTCCCGGCCTGACTGGCAAGGAGCTCAACGCCTATATGGCAAGCGGTATTCTCTCTGATCATGAATCAATCTCACTTAAGGAAGGACAGGAGAAACTGCAGAAAGGCATGTATCTGATGATTAGGGAAGGGTCATCAGAAAAAAACTTGGATGCTCTCCTGCCACTTGTTACAGATAATACATACAAGAGATGCTTTTTTGTTGTAGATGATCGTAGCTGCCAGGACCTTCTCAACGAAGGGGACGTAGATGCGGTGCTAAGAAAAGCTATCAGCAAAGGATTGGAGCCAATCAGGGCAATTCAGATGGCAACAATCAATACGGCTGAGTATTTTCGACTTCACGACAGAGGAGCAATCGCACCGGGCTACCTTGCCAATCTTATCACTATTATTGACCTCAATAAATTGGAAATAGACATGGTTTTCTATAAAGGGCGTCCGGTTGCAAGGCACGGTAGCCCTCTTTTTACATTGCCTGCTATAAAATCCGGACTGGAAGATACGATTCACATTAAGCCCTTCACTTTGGACGAATTGAAATTACCCGGTACGGGAGAGACATATCCTGTCATCGAGATTGTTCCCGGACAAATAATCACGAAAAATAAACTTGAGCGGGTAAGATTAGAAGAAGGCATGATTGTCCCCGACCTACAAAGAGACCTCTTAAAGCTTGTGGTAGTGGAAAGGCACAAAGCCAGCGGTAACATCGGCGTAGGATTGGTTAAAGGCTTTGGTTTAAAGAAAGGAGCTCTGGCATCATCTGTAGCGCACGATTCTCACAACATAATTGCTGTGGGAACCAATGACCACGACATTTTATCAGCAATAAAAGAAATAGAGAGGCTTCACGGAGGACTGGTCGTTTGTGCCGACGGTAATATACTTTCCTCCCTGCCATTACCTGTCGCGGGATTGCTCTCGCCTGAACCGGTAGAAACGGTCATTCAGCAATTAGAAAAATTAGCACAGGCTGCTGCCAGTATTGGCTCTTCCGTACCAGCACCATTCTCTATACTATCCTTCCTCGCCCTGCCGGTAATTCCCGAGCTAAGATTGACTGATTTAGGACTGGTGGACACATTAGCCTTTAAACTAATCAAACAGCAGGTAAGTTGAAAGGCTCCGGGTAAATTCACTATGGCTGAGCATAAAACCAGCTATTCTGGTACTACCCTTAACAGGTGATATTTCTTGGCTCCCTTGCGCAGTACGAAGAACTGCCTGTCAATACTCTCATCAAGTGACAATTTATAATATTCATCCGTTACCCGGCGATTATTGACATAGAGACCACCCTCTTTAATCAGGCGTCTCGCCGCACCCTTGGAAGACACAAGACCACATTCCTGTACCAGATTTGACAGAAGTATGCCTTCTTCATCAAATTGAGCTGCTGACAAATTAGTAGATGGAGTATCAGAAAATATATCAAGGACATCCTGAGCAGATAAATCCTCTATTTCCCTGCCAAATAGCGCAGCGGTTGCACGTTCCGCCTTTGCCAGTTCCTCTTCCCCGTGTACCATTCGCGTAATCTCAGATGCCAATATCTTCTGAGCTTCTCTCTTTTCAGGCGACCTGGTCAGCATATCGGCAATTCCTTCAATCTCCGCTTCAGAAAGAAGTGTAAAATATTTCAAATAAGATATGACTTCTTTATCACCGGTATTCAGCCAGAACTGGTAGAAATGATATGGCGAACTTAAATTCGGATCAAGCCAAACAGTTCCGCTACCTGTCTTGCCAAATTTTAGTCCGGAAGATGTCTGGAGCAACGGCGTTACCAGCCCGTAGGCCTTACCTCGAAGCAGTCGACGAATCAAGTCAATACCACTGGTGATATTTCCCCATTGGTCGCTTCCTCCCATCTGAAGGACACATCTATATCGTTTGTATAAAGTGAGGAAGTCATAAGCCTGTAAAAGCATATAATTAAACTCTGTAAAAGACATCCCCCCTTCCAGGCGGCTCTCCACCGATTCCTTGGCCAGCATGTAGTTTACGGTGAAATATTTTCCAATATCACGTAAGAAATCCAGCATGCTAATAGAAGCAAGCCAGTCAGCATTATTGACCAGAATAGCTGGATTATTTTTGGCATCAAAATCCAGAAACTTGCTTAACTGTTTTCTAATTCCCTGGATATTTTCCTCAATTTTGTCCTTGCCAAGTAAGGGGCGTTCCTGTGTTTTTCCGCTTGGGTCCCCGATAAGTCCGGTGCCTCCACCAAGCACTGCTATGGGGGTATGCCCATGGCGTTGCATATGAACCAGTGTCATTATTGGCAGCAGAGAACCTACATGAAGACTGGCGGCTGAGGGATCAAAGCCAATATAGCCAACTACTTTCTTGCTGACAAGGACTTCTTGTGTTCCCTCTGTCGCAGCATACAGGACACCTCGCCATTGCAGTTCTTCATATAGATTTCCCATAATTAAGTTACTGATTCTAAGGTTTTTTACGAGCCAGTGTCAAGAATAAGCACCCTGGATAATGCCCGGGAGGACCAGCCTAACAGCCATTACACTTCAACAATAGAGTATTTCCTTCGATGCTAACATATTTTAATAGCTGGTTTGACCACAACTTGTTGCTATGATAAATTTCACCATAGGCAGCGTAGCTCAGCGGTAGAGCAAAGGACTCATAAGCCTTTGGTCACTGGTTCAAATCCAGTCGCTGCCACCAGTATGTCTCCTTCCTCTCCAGTCGATCAGGGCACTAATCAGAATTCACAAGCGTATCCCCATGCTGTAGACGAACAAGGGCTTTCGCTAATGCAGACTAATATCCTCCTGCCACAGAGATTATTAGGGCATACTACTTTAATGATGACTAATAGATATTGTCAAGCAGTGGGATGCTATGATGCTATGATGCTATTGAAAGCCATAAGAAATATAGTCCGGTGGATAGATTAAGGGGATAGGGTATCTTTTTAATCTGTTGTTTTTGATTAAAAAGTCCTTATGATAACAAGGGGATTCTATAACGAAATTAAAAGTGAAAGGGAAAGTACGCACTAAAGATTTAAGTAGTAAAAATTCGTTGTTGATCAATAACAAATATAGATACTATTGGAATATCGACATAATCATTGACTGAAAAATATTAGTACATTGTCATAGAGTTCTAACTAAATTTCGATTAAATATGCTACACAGAAAATTGATATGATAATAAAGAATAGATCAAATGCTATTGATAGAACGAAACAAATAACATACTCTATAGTAGATGCCAAGCATATTTGTTACTCACAGTCGGTATGACACAGCTATACCTACCTTTTTCGACAAGGCTGCTAGCATGGTCGAAACATCATTATTATATGTAGAATGGGAAGAGTTAATTACACCACCTTGGAAGTATATCAGGGATAAATTAAAAGACTGTGAGGCTATTTTCATTATCAAAGGGCCAAACATTACTCGCAACTTGTACACCTCCAATTGGATATCCTACGAAATTGGCTTAGCTGCTCATTCAAACAAGAGAACTGGATCTGGAGAAATGGATGTGTGGGTTTTTGAATCGTCTCAAAACCCTGTCTTCTTCCCTGTACCATTTCTAACTGATTACGTTGTATACGATCCCGATGATCCAAATCACATCCAGTATCTTAGGTACATACTTGAAGGTTATAACGAACGAAAATACCACCATAAGCTACCTGAAGCTATCTCCGTGACATGTGGTCATAATACCTGTCAAGTGGAGTATTATTTGCATACTCTTTTAAAATCGTGGAATTGCCCCTCTTGTCAGAGAATTAGCCAATGGACAGACGACGTATCGTATCCAGATCAACCACTTAGAATCTCAAATGAAATGTATGGATTTGATTATCCAGGCGTCGTGTAAGAGGAAATAAAAGCAACAGCCTTATATAGGATATCTACTAGATTCCCATTTTTTGCTGAAAAACGATTATAATAACAAGGGATTTCTCTAACAAATTTAAGGTGAAGGGGAAAGGGCGCACTACGATAGAATCACTAGCAAAAACGGCTACTTTATTCTATATTTTTTATGTGAAACTTCTTATTTATCACTCAATTTAATAGACTCAGAAACTGATAATTCCCAGTGTATTCCCCATTTACCATCTTTATTTTGATGCAGCTGGCCTCTTTGATAACCTACCATTTTAGTATCTTCATCTAACCTTTGTTGAGCTGATTCCTTGCTTCCAGCTACAACATCAGTTTCTACCTCTTCAATAACAGTAACCAAATCTTCGGGTTTAATATTTATTTTATTTACTGTTTCCTCTATATTCTTTAAAGTTTTTTGAGAGGCGAAGGCAAAGGCAAACGCAATTACCGCAATACCCAATCCAAGCATACTAGGGTTCCAATCTATTATATCCAACACTGTTTCAAATCTAGACAGAATTATTATATAACCACCTATGAATATTAAAACTGCACAAGTGATTGGTAATTGCCATTTAGCTAGCTTTGATACGAATAGAGCTACTACAGTATAGAGAGCAAATGCAATAGCTATTACTATTAGCATTATTCCCAAAGGTCCTACGATACTTTCAAAAAACAATGAAAGAATAAGAAGTATTATGGATAATATGCAACTTGCTTGTATAGGGAATGATTGCCAATTTTTAATCATTATATTCTTTCCTCCCTCCTGATGTTCTATATTCAACCTTAAAAAATGTTTTATGGCTTCCCCCACTTTATGATTAATGGACTCCCAAGGCCAAGCATATATCTTTATACACTGTTCCTCTATTAATGGAAGTATTTCATTTATAGCTACAATAACTTCGTCTTCAATTTCATTACGTGGTATAGATCTTATTGTTAAAGATTCTCTAGTCATAAGACTTAATCTATAGTTATTTAAAAACTGCAACATTGCATAGCAGTTTTCAATTATAGATTTGCTCTGTTCTGATAACTTATCTGTTATCCCACAATCTCTTGCACTAATATAACTATTTACTAAGAAGAAGTATGGAGAACTATACTTTTCCTCATTTAATACTATTGTTTTGTTTAGGTATGAACTATTGCTTCTTAGTTCCTCATAGAGTGCTTGGCATCGTTGTTTTAAGATTGCTCTCCGTGATATCCAAGTATGTAAAAACACCCCAGTGAGGTGGACCCCATTGTTAGGACAGGATAGGGGTGATATTAAGATTGGGTCC
>CAZZHQ010000051.1:0-16062 GCA_964654015.1 uncultured Dehalococcoidales bacterium
TCAGGCACCCCCGGTTTCTGAAGCACATCAGATGGAGAGGGCCCTAACTTTTGCAGGATCACAGCGCTACTGGGCATAGATCCCCCTATGTATATATGCAGGGTTGTTTTCTAAGCAATGGGGAAAGATTCTGCCTCTAATGAGGGGGGAGAAGAATATACTGGCATCCCCCCCATTAAAGGGATCAAGGATGAAGGAGGTAGAAAAGTGAAAAGCAGCAGAAGTCACAGACAAGCCCCCATCCGGCAACCCATATTTCTGATATCCCCGATTTGTTCAATCACCGCTATCAGAACCTCCCACCTTTGTCTGACTAACTACAGTAGACAATAACAGAAACCCAACGAACACAACCATGCTAATATTAATTTTATGAATTGTCAAGACCTTTAAAGACCTTTTTTGAATTTTCTACGATATCGCAACCATTTAAAAGTTCAGAAAATATATCACCTTATAAAGAAGATGGTGATATAGAACAAAGGGGAGAAATAGAGACTAATGGTAATAAACGAAATGAAGAGAGAAGAGGAAAGTGTGAAGGAGCCCTTGAAGTATTGAGGCTTGGGAGAGGGAAGATGGAACGTTGCCTTCATTAAGCACTCTCATTCAATTAATTTATCAATTATTTAATATTATTATGAATCCAGGAATCATTTTCGCAATAATTGCCGCGATTGCTTTTGGTGTTTGGACGGTCTTTCAGCAGCAAGCCGCAGACAAAATAGATTATCTATTCGGTGCAATAATTGTCGCTTTTACCGCTGCAATTTTGGGATTTACTATTTTACTTCCAAAAATCAAATCAACCACATTATTCACAAATCCTAAAGGAATCTTATTCGTAGCCCTTGCAGGAGTATGTGCCTTAGCTGTTGATTATTTTGCTTTGAAAGCTTATGGTTCTGGACTTGTTGTTTCAGTTGCCGGCCCAATCATTATTGGTGGAAGTATCGCAATTGCAGCTTTAATAGGATTCTTCATGGGCGACTCAATTACACTGATGAAAGTATTAGGTTTATTATTAGTGATTATAGGTTCAGGAATTCTCGCTACTGTTAGTGGATAAACATATCCATTTGTCCGAGTTTTCCGCTCGGTTACGTTCTGCTGGACTATGCTGCAATATCATTATTGGATGCCATTACCCAATGACATGGTCATTGTCCTAGGTTGCATCGATTATCGTTTGTCTTAACTCAGCCTCAGTATTGTTTCCGTGCTCTGCGTAATGGCTACTACTTTCCCTGGCGCTTTTTCACCTCTTCCAGCTTTGCCACGAAGTCCTGCCTGGGTGGAGAAAAGACATCAATAGCACGAGCTCCCTTATCTGAAAAATATGCTCCATGTTCTGTATTCGAAGGCAAGACGATAATATCTCCTTTCTCAACGTGATATTGTTTACCCTCAATTACAAAATCGATTGCACCGTCCGTGACTATCACTATTTGTTCATTTTCGTGACGATGAGTAGGAAGTGGGGCATTCGGTTTCGCACTAACAAAACTTAGAGTACTCTTTTCAGTAGATATAATGCGAGTTTCAATACTGGGAGCCAACTCTATAGCGGGAACATCAGTGTAGCGGGTAACGTACTTATTGTATTCTTCTTGACTGGCAACAGGCTCTTTCCTTTCCATTATTATCCTCCTTTGATTTTCAATACTTGGACAGTTGAGGTGTACCCCGTCTCAGGGTCAATAGTAATACCTATCTTAGTGGCTTCCACTTTCCCTGGCTGAAAAGTTTGGGGAAGAAGGTCTTGCGCAATTCTTCAACGACATAAAGGCTTCCGCCGGCAAGAACAGCAATGCCCCACTGGTTAATGCCTATAGGTACTGTGCTCAAGGCAACCTGCATGAACGGAAGATAGACAACTGCCAGTTGCAACAAGACAGCAATTGAAATGGAGATGACCAACCAGCGATTGCGCAGTAATCCAAGTGTGCGTACGGTGTGCTCATCTGATCGCGCGCTAAAGGATCGGAACCATTCAAAGGTAACCATTGTACAGAAAGCCACCGTACGTGCTTCATCAAGACTCATCCTTGACTGGGCCCAGTTGAAGATAAGGAATATACCGACACCCATCAGCGTTGCCATGAAAGTGATACGAAGGAGTAGACCCGGAAACAGCAGGCCGACCCTGGGATGCCGCGGCGGTTGTTTGAGTTCATCACCAAATTTGGGCTCAAGCCCCAGGGGAATACCAGTCGCCGTGTCTGTTACCAGATTTACCCAGATAATCTGTAGCGGCAGCAACGGTGCTTTGCCGATGAATCCTACGCAGAGTATCAAAGCCAGTAGTTCACCAAAGTTAGTGCTCAGCAGGAAGAAAACGACATTGCGCAGTCGATTGAAGATTGCCCTGCCTTCGTCCACCGCCGAGACCACTGTGGCAAAATTATCGTCAGTCAGCACCATATCGCTGGCTTCCTTGGCAACGCCCGTACCGGTGATGCCCATCGCGATGCCAATATTTGCTGATTTCAGTGCGGGAGCATCGTTGACCCCATCGCCGGTCATAGCCACAATATGCCCAAGACTCTTGAAGGCATTGACTATTCTGAGCTTGTGCAGGGGCTCAATACGGGCAAAAACCGAAATGTATTCTATACTATGCGCGAGTTCTTCATCACTCATCTGCTGGAGTTCGGTACCAATTACGGCTTTTCCAGGTGGCAGGTTTAGCTGACGAGCAACCGATTCAGCCGTAATCTTGTTGTCGCCGGTAATCATCACTACCTTGATACCGGCTTGCTTGCATGACTTTATTGCTTCTTTCGCTTCCTCGCGAGGCGGATCGGCCATTCCCGCAAGACCCACGAAGACCAGGTTTCGCTCAAAATATTCCTCTTTAAGCTCTTCGGCCTCGGCAGGCATCTCGACATACGCAGTAGCGATAACCCTCATTGCCTGTCCTGCCATTTCGTTGTTTGCTTGCAGAATAGCCTGAGCAACCTCGTCAGCTAGTGGAGCAACTCCATCTTCAGTCAGCATATATTTGCTGAAAGACAGGACGCGTTCCACTGACCCCTTAAGGTATACCACCCTGCCAGCGCCGTCTTGAGGATGGAGGGTAGCCATGTACTGTTTTTCGCTCTGGAAAGGTATTTCGTCCAGACGTGGAAAATCCTTCTCCAGCTTTTCTTTATCCATCCCTGCCTTGGCGGCAAGTACTACCAGGGCGCCTTCAGTCGGGTCTCCATATATACCGTAAGAATCTTCTTCGCGGGTCAGCAGGGCATCGTTACACAGGGCCCCTATCCGCAGCTGCAGTTTCAGACTTTTATTGTTATCAGGATTCAGCGGTTGCCCATTCTGTCGAAATTCACCTTGCGGGCTGTAGCCTTCACCGGTTACCTCAACAAGTTTATCGGCGATGAAAAGACGTCGTACGGTCATCTCGTTCAAAGTCAGGGTCCCCGTCTTATCCGAGCAGATTACTGTGGCTGAGCCGAGGGTTTCCACCGCAGCCAGCTTACGAATGATGGCATTGCGACGGGCCATATTCTGCATACCGATAGCCAGAACTACCGTAACGACAGCCGGCAGCCCCTCAGGTATGGCTGAAACGGAGGCTGCCACCGCCAGCATGAATATATCCAACCAGTGCATTCCCCAGACCAAACCGACCGCAATCAGGATGGCAACAATCCCGAGTACAAAGAGGAGGATGTACTTGCTTAGTTTATCAATACTCTTTTGAAGAGGGGTTTTATCCGGCTTTATCTCCTGAATGGCGGTCGCTATCTTGCCTATTTCGGTTGACATGCCGGTTTGTACCGTTATTGCCGTTGCCCTGCCATAGGTAACAATTGTGCCCATGAAGACCATGTTCTTTCTGTCGGCTACAGAGGTGGTTTCGGTGAGGGATTTAGCATGCTTGTCGGCTGGCATAGATTCGCCGGTCAACGCGGCTTCATTTATCTTTAGATTGGATGACTCCAGAAGTCTAGCGTCAGCCGGCACCTTATCTCCGGCTTCAAGCAGGAATATGTCGCCAGGAACTGTCTCCCTGGCCTGAATCTGCTTTACACTTCCATCCCGTCTTACCTTTGTCCTGGGGGCTGCCATCTGGAGCAGTGCCTCCATGGCTTTCTCGGCGCGGGTCTCCTGCAGGAAACCGATAACCGCGTTAGCCACGAGCACTCCCATTATCACCCAAGCATCAATGAAGTGCTCGGCAATAACGGAAATTATGGCTGCGGCCATGAGTACGTATATTAGAGGGCTGAGGAATTGCCTGAAAAATGCTATTACCGGAGGGGTTTTCCTCTTTACCTTAAGCTCGTTAGGGCCGTACTGTTGCAAACGTTCGGCAGCCTCTTCCATGCTAAGCCCGGAGCGATTGGAACTGAGAGCTGACAGTGTCTCCTCCGGGCTGAGACTATGCCAGTGCTCTGTCATATCGATGTCTTGATATACCGGAATTGAACAATGATTCCTTCCACCTGCTGCCTGTAATTTTCATCGACCATTATAGCGTCAATTACTATAAGGTTTCCAGAGGCAATAGCAATCGTTGACTTATGTATTTGTGGCGTTATAACATTGATTAATTGGGAGGTGCAATAAATGAAAATAGTAAACATGAACACATATATAGTAGGGAATCCACCACCTCATCGCGGAGGACTAAACTGGGTGTTTCTTAAACTGGTTACAGACAATGGAATTGAGGGTGTTGGTGAAGTTTATGATGCGCCTTTTAGTCCACATGCTATGAGAAAACTAATTGAGTCTACAGGGGAGCGATATGTAATTGATTCTGACCCATTTAAGATTGAAACCTTATGGCGGACAATCTATGCGAGCGGGTACGACCAGCATCCGGACCTCACCAAGATGGGTATCATCAGCGCCTTTGAAATGGCGTGTTGGGATATTATCGGGAAAGCTTTAGAACAACCTGTATATAACCTGCTTGGTGGAAAGTATCATGAGAAGCTCAGGAGTTATACGTATTTATACCCATCTTCCTCAGATCCTACTCATAAAAGTACGCATACTGACCCTATCCTGGCAGGAGAAAAGGCGGCGGAGTACGTTAAAAAAGGGTTTACCGCGATAAAGCTCGACCCTGTTGGCCCTACAATCAGGCATGCTCCGTTACAGCTTTCGCTGGAAACACTTGCGAATGCCGAGGCTGTTATAAAGAATGTACGGGAGGCAGTTGGTGATAAGTGTGACATCCTTGTTGGTACGCACGGGCAGATGACCACCTCCAGTGCTATCAGGTTAGCTAAAAGACTGGAAAAGTATGACCCATTGTGGTTTGAGGAACCGGTTCCTCCTGAGAACAGAGATGAGATGGCCAGGGTAAGCCGGTCTACCAGTATTCCTATTGCCACAGGGGAACGGCTATCAACAAAATACGAGTTTAGAGAATTGCTTGAGAAGCAGGCGGCACAAATTCTACAGATGGCCCTGGGACGTGTCGGGGGAATACTTGAAGCCAAGAAGATTGCAGGGATGGCCGAGGCTTATTACGCTCAAATCGCACCGCATCTGTATTGCGGTCCTATTGAGGCTGCTGCCAACATACAGATTGATACATGTAGTCCCAACTTCTTAATTCAAGAAAGTATAGAGACATTTAGTGGTTTCCATGCTGAGATTCTTAAAGAACCCATTCAGTGGCAGGACGGCTATATTATACCTCCTACAAAACCGGGACTGGGATTTGAACTGAATGAAGAAGTACTCAAGCAGCATCCATATGACGGAAATAAATCCAGTATTGATGTAACTGAAAGGATTTTTTAGGAAGATATTAAAGGGTTGTAATAATCATCTCCCCGGAAACAATTGTTACTCGTCCTTTGGGGGTTTGGGTTTTTGGTCGGCATAGTACTTTAAACCGGAACTTATGATATCGGCAATAGAGGTACTTACTCTTTCTGCGTGTTTATCCTTATGCAGTTCCTGTTGTATTTCATCGAGTTTAACAATTACCTGGTTAAATCTCTTATCATCTCTATCATCGTCCTGACTGTGTTTTACCTGTACCAGCCCCAGGGAGATAAATCCCAGTCCTATAAGCCCCAATGCGATTTGCAGCTGTAAAGGGGTATTAACAAGAGCCAGTATGATTATCCCGAAACCAATTACTATCATTACTGTCCCAAGTATCCAGTATGAGGCGGAGTTTAAATATTTTAATAAGCGCATGTTATTAATTTCCTGTTCGATATTAGCATTCTATTGCTCATTACCAGGTCTCCTTATCATTATTAAAATGAGCCGTGAAGAGCAAATGAGAATCATCTGTCTCAATGACGTTGGGGACACTGGTGTTATTCAACTTTCCAAACCCTTCAGGCACATAGAGAACAAAGTCCAGCCGTGGTGCTCCATTTTTAATAGATAATATGTAGTTCCTGGCCACATCGGGTTGGCTGTGTATTCCGGTATCACCTGTGTAATTACCTTTATTATTCTTTTTATCAGCATACTGCAGAGCCAGACCATAGAGGGAATTATTTGCTATTCCCTCTGGAGTCTGTGATTTATAGATTGCATTAACTGCGGAAATATGGCTGGCGAATTGCCAACTGGGCCATTTACCGTTACCCCATGTCATCCCCGTGAAAAGAGGGTCAGTTGACTCTTCCCTGACCTTCGACATCTGATAGGCTAATTCCGGGACGCAAGACATTAAGTATTCCTTCAAGAAGTCGTGTCGTTCCGGATTCCAGTTTTCGTTACTGTACTTCAGACGGCGAGAAGTGGCAAAGAAGTCACCATGTAATAGACCATACTCCTCCGCTGTGTAAAGATACCTTCCCCATGCAAGCAGGCGTTGTAACGGAAGCCAGAACCCCTTTTTACTCCATTCGTCATAATCTATTATGCCATCGTTGTTTTCATCATAGGTATCGAGTAATTGAGAATAGTATGAGGACCCGGTAAGGGAGTCGTTCGACCTTGCGTAGCTGAGAACTGTATTCTGGAGGTCCCAGAGAGGTTTAGCAACAGCGTAGTATAGCTTACTGGTAATAATCTCTTTAAATTCACTGTCAATTATGAACCCCAGATGACCTTGCAGTGAGACAATCGGAGCTTCATTGATGGCATCCCAGCCAACAGCGTAGTAGTCTTGCTGTCCCAGCCCTCTTTTTTCTGCATACTGAAACAACCCATAACGAGATAGTGGCTCATCATATCCCTCCGCAGTGACAATGTCCTTGTCAGTGGCCTGGGGCACCGGTACTTTCTGGATAAAATCTGTATGCAATCCATGTTCCTTCTGCAGTCTTCTCGCTTCTGCAACAGGAATATTATTAAACATATATCGAGCACAAAGATGGTCGAGTGCCACTACATCAAGTGCTGCAAATGCAAGCCCTTCAGAAATCTGCTCACTTACTCCTGTGCCAGTATGGTCCTTATTCACAATGAAGACAGCATCGACGATATGAATTTCAGGGACCTGCAGATTGACCAATGCCTTGACCATATCCACTATAGTGCCTGTTAAGCCGTACGTTCTGGTAACGATATATTCTCCATCGTTATTTCTGAGTGGCAAACTGTTCTCATTCAGCTGAGGCACCCAGGGCATGTGAGGAATCTCACACTTAATCATCGGTGGATATTTCGGTGGATAACTATACTTCCAATCAGTGCTGGTAGCACTTTCATCTAAGGCTAGCTCCATGGGATAGAGTCCAATCCCCATATTCTTAATGGCGTTCGTAAATAAGGTTTGAGAATGCACTTTTAACCGCGGTACATTAATGAGAATGCATCCAGGGTACTCTTCAATATCACCGGGATTATCTGAGTTACCGCCGGTGATTGCCTTATGCAGTGTTATGTTCTTGAAGTTTACCCCGTCTGCAACGTTTACGTCCCGGCGTTTTGCCTTTATATCGCTGACTCGATTAAGGTCATAGACCATTAATCTATTTTCTGCCTTACCCGGAGGGATATACCTGCCAGCTATGCTTTCATCATAACCTTTCATAGGGTCATCCTGATGAGATGACGGGTGGTTTTCGGCAAGATATTTCCTTACAAAATAGAATCCCCATCCGCCATAAAAACTTCCACACTTACCTTCAATAATGGCTTCAGTGCTGATTTTCCCTCCATCCGCGTATTGGCGACTATAGAAGGCAGCGGTTTGAGAGATGCCTGTACCTGCTTCTCCTAGACTCATCTTGTGGTAAGAGATATCGAGCTTGTCATGAAAACAGCGCATCAAAGCAGCAATAAAAGGCCAGCCAGTACACGCAGTATATCCCAAAGCCTCACTGTGATTTACCGGGTCAATGCAAACTGGATTTACCAGGTTAGGTTTGAAAAGCAGTTTTTTGCCTTCCTTGAGCCAGTCTTGAAGCTGCCTATTCATATGTGTTTCCTTATTGAGCTCTTCTAAAAGCAGCACCAAGTTGTCATAGGTATAGTCTATCTTTTCTTTTATCTTTTCCCATGCCAGGGTATCTGCCTCATTAATAAATGACTGAAGTAGTTTCGGAACACCCATATACGACTGCTGAGGGTCCATTCTTATGGCAGCTACAGGCGAACCCGAAGTATCGGAACTTGATTTGCCCACCGTTGTATTGATAATAGTATCCTCCTCGTTAGCCATAGTTACCCTCCTTCTTAACAAACTAGCGACATGAAAGTAGAAAGTTAATTATTTACTAGCCGGTACACCCTCGCAGCGGTGTCGTGGAATAGGAACCCTCGGTCCTCAGGCGAGAAACCTTTGGAAATACGCTTAAAGGCATTCCAGATAACGGTATACGAATATGACATCTTGTCGACCGGGAAGTTACTCTCAAACATACAACGGGCTGCCCCAAACTGCTCAATACACCAGAGATAATAGTGAGCCATAGCCTCAGCCAGTTCAGATGAACTCGGTGGGGTGGATTGTTTATGCCAGCCGAAACCACACATCTCCATACCAAGCCCACCCAGTTTCACGACTACATTAGGACAGCTTGCTAACTCAGTAATACTGTACTTCCATTCCTGAAACACATCCTCACGCTTTCCAGCATAAGGGCTAATACCAAGGGGAGTTCCGATGTGGTCTAAAATGATAGGAATCTTGGGGAAAGCTCTCGCCAGATCTACCAGCTCCATAAGTTGTGTATGGTATAGCCAGGAATCAAAACTCAGGTTGTACTTCTGTAAGCAGGCAAAGCCTTCTCGAAACTTTGAATCCAGTAATAGCCCTCTCGGACGGTTTCTGAGCGTTACAATATCGCTGTTTTCGTGCCAGGGTGAAGTGTATCGAATCCCGCGGAAGCGGTTTCTACTGGCTGCTACGTGTGCTTCTAGTACTGGCGCCACTGCGGTACCCAAAGTGAGATCAGCAAAACCCACAATTCCAGCGGCGACGTTGGTTGGTCCATATTGCCCACTCGCACTCTGGGCGGCTATACCCTGTACGAACTCCGTCTCACCTATGGGTTGCATCTCCTGGGGACCATCTTTTCGATACATTGCCCTGCACTCTACAAACACCGTATTAATAATGTTGTGGCCTCCACTCATGTCCGCAAGCAACTCATTAAGGAAGTAGTGTCCACGGGGAAGACCCCAGAAGTGGTGGTGTGGGTCGCAAATGAGCATATCAGGCTCTATCGGGTCCTCTTGCGTCAACTCTAGCCATGATTCTTGCTTCGTTGTCATTCAATCCTCCTCGCTACTATTTTGTGTTGTACCTGAATTATACAGGAGGGTTATTTTGGTATTCACTCAATGAGTGTTACGATTTCTTATCGCTGGGTCATAATGGTAATACTAACCTGAGGCAATCTCAAATCATTTTAGTATTAACTTATGGTAAGTAGAGAAATATCCGCATAGTATGCGACACATAGACTATTTCAGTGGTCCGATAAATTCCATAGTAATGTTGTCAGGACCTTTAATGTAACCAAGGACAGCCAGTGATTCTCCAGGTTCTGATGGTATTGGAATTGGTCCCTGTTCGAATTTGAGACCTTTTCGCATTAGCTCTTCATATGTCTCCTGGATATTATCAACTTGAAAACCCAGATGAGCTACTCCTGTGTTACATGTGCTTAAGTCTATAGTTTTCCCTTTAGGTGACACGTACTCTATAAGCTCGATGGTATTGTTGTCCGGCGTTATCACATTACATAACTTGAGCCAGGTGCCGGGCATTTGTACGATTTTTTCTATAGGATCACCTTTCATCTCCCAGGCAAGATTTGCTTTTAACCCCAGTATGTCACAGAAAAAATGAACTGATTCCTCCATGTTGCTTACCGTAAAGCTAAAGTGGTGCATGCCTTTAATCATCTTCTTTCTCTCCTGATATAAATTAGAGTCCCTATGCGTTATCTGAACGATTATTTATGTCTTATTACTATAGAGCAACCTTTACGTGCCTCTAGTGATTATACCATTTATCAGGTTGGTGCTATGGTAGTTGTGTGCTCCGTCCCCAGTAGTTGTACCACTCGTTAAGTTAGATTATCCCACAAAACTCTCACTTCTTCCGGGCTAGTTTTCAGGGAATAGATTACCTTCGTAAAGAAATATCTTGCGAAAATATTATCAGTTACTGAGAGCTTATTATCCAATTTATATACCTGTTATCCTTTCCCCATCTACGTATAGCGTGGAATAATCCCATAGCTACCACAAAGCCAACTGCCATATTGGTAAGCAAGGCCAGAACAACGACCACGCCCATTATCGGCAGCTCATTCAAATTAATATCCCTGGCGAAACGTGTCAATTGAATCCCAACTAAAAGCAGCATCGCGCCAATTATACTCTCTGGAAACATAGCAAATAGTGTTGCGATGGAACCAGCTAAAAATATACCCAATAATACTTCGATAACGCCTTCCATAATATTGGTACCGCCCGTTCTCGCCCCAAAATAATATTGCCCAGCCAGGCCTCCAGCGCCATGGCACATGGGCATTCCTCCAAAGAAAGGTAGAATAGTGTTCATGATTCCCATGTTGAGGGCCAGTTTTTTTTCGGATACTGGTCTGTGAGGGAAGTAGTCTTTCAGGAGCACAGATGTAGCGATTACTGCATTTGTTGCGGTCAAGGGCAGTTGAGAGAAACCAGCCATAACAAGGCCATGCCACATTTCCACTGGTTCGAACGGCGTCAAAGAAGGAAGGTCAAAGCCAGGTTGTACAATTCCTGAGAGTTCACCCTTGAATGCCATCACCACAATTCCTAGAATCATCAGAACGATAGCAGCAGGGGCATACTTGTTTTTTCGGAGAAATATCACAATGAGGACGGAAACCACACCAAGCATCCAACCTGTTGAGACCAGCTTAAAGCCTTCGATGGCTAGCATTATACCTAATGCCACCTGAATTCCACGTATAACGCTCCTTGGCGTGATGGTTGCCAGTTTCTGTACCGTCCCACTTAAAGACAGGAGTAACCAGATAATACCAGTAGCCACGCCTGAAGCATAGATACGTGAAGCAGGCCACTTCTGTGCTATGGCCATTACAGCTATTACCTTCATGGGTTGAAGTGGCATGGGTAACTTGTAAATGATGCCCGTAACAATATTAGCCAGCCCCATCATTACCAGGAGTCCTGTTGGGTTCAAGCCGTTGACGGCAAAGTAGCCTATAGCTAGAGGGAACAACGTGCCGAAGTCACCCATAGAGCCAGCGAGCTCACGGATGCTAAATTCGAATTCACCTATATTAAATTGAAATTTTTGTCTTGACACGCGCACCTCTATGACCTTCCCCTGATAGTTATACTACTTATTAAGTTAGATTATCCCCACAAAACTCTCACTTCTTCTGGATCAGTTTTCGGGGAGCGGGTCAGAGTTCAATGGCTTTCTTAAGGAAAACAGGCAGGTCTTCATTGTATTTCTGATTGCACCTCCTGAATGCTGTTGCTTGTTGTTTAGCAATTAAGAAGCTCAATCCAGTTCGGGATAGCTGTAATGCTTTGTTATACCCCACTCATCTATTGGCCAGTAAGTGATGACTGCCTTACCAATCACGTTATCACGCGGCACTGCCCCCCAGGAATGCGAATCATTTGAATTGTTCCGATTGTCCCCAAGTAGAAAATATTCCCTCATTGGAATGTATTTCTTTCCCATTGTATATGTTGGATTTTCTCTCAAATACTCCTCTTCCAGAGGAATCCCGTTAATAATTGTCTTTCCGTCTTTAATCTCGATGGTTTCTCCCGGTAGTCCTATTACGCGCTTGATAAAAGGATCATCGGAATGAACTTTTTCAGGTGGCTGGAAAACAATAACGTCACCACGCTCGGGATCTGAGAAGAAATAACTGGCTTTGGTAACTATTAGCCAATCGCCATCATTAATACTTGGAGTCATGGAGGCGTAATTGACTGTATAACCTTCAATGGTATATCGCAGGCCGATAAACATTGCCAATGCTATCAGGATAGTTATAGTAATATCACGGATAATCTTCATCATTGCGCAGTTATTCCAGTGACCTGTCTCTGGTAATTGTACTATTCATTAAGTTAGTGACAAAGCAGTTACAGGAGTGGGAGGTCTAGAGCCCAGGGAACTATGTGGTCGAAGTTGATTGTACTCCTTCCTTCATATCCTCTCAATTCTCTTGTGATTTATTTGATAACCTTTCTGCTGGCTTCAGGGACAGAGCCCCCCTGGTTGACGTAGATCTCGGCTTCCCTCACTTTATGATTGACCCTAAGACGGGGTACACCTCAATACTAGCTAAATGTAACTTAATGAGTGGTACAACTACTTGGGTGGATCACACAGTCCATCAATGAATTGTTAATGCGTATCATTGCGGCTATCATAGGGAATGGTTTATCTAATGTTTTAATCGAACTATTAATGTACTAACACCAACGAGAGGTAAATAAACTGTTCCGCTTTGTATTGCCCAGACAGTGCCTTTCACGTTAAAGATTGGGCCACCACTGGACAGCGCGGATCTGGAGCAAAGTAGTCCCCGTAAATCACTTTAGACAAGTTAAAGCAACCTGTCCTGCATGTAGTTCGATACTGACATTTTTTACAGCTTTCAGATAATAGATGTTCAGGAATATTTCTGATTAATTTGGCCTTCTCAGAGTTCCAAATTTCAGATAAAGAGTTCTCCTTAAGATTGCCCAAAATAAATTTCTCTTCGGTAGAAATCATTTCACAAACGCCTACTCTCCCATCCGGGAAAATCATTAAACCGCTAAGGCCTCCGCCGCAGTATGTTTCTGGTTTTACCTCTGCCCATTTCTTTAAGGAATCATCATAGGAAATTTTAAAACGAGATTTATATTCTTCTTTTTTCCTTGTTACAATCTTTTTTAAAAATAGACACTCATTGTTATTGAGGATAAGTGAAGGTAGGGTATTTCTACCACGCACACTAGGTATACAAGGAGCAATTTGCAGTTCAAGCACTCCTAATTGGTAGCAAAAGTCAATCAGTTTTTCCACTTCTCTGTAATTCTTTTTTGTCATTACTGACTTGATAAGGATGTTCATCCCCTTATTCACCATCAATTGCAAATTCTTTCTTACTGTTTCAAATGTGCCTTTCTTACCTGTAAGGGCATCAACTGTCAATGGATTATGCGAGTCAAAACTAACGTGAATAAAGGTTATACCAAGAGAACAGAGTTTATCTACTAAATTATTGGTTATTAAAGAACCGTTGGTGCTAATATATGGGAAAATATCATAAGAGGACAATAACTCCACCATTTTACTAATCTCTTTACACATCAATGGTTCACCGCCACTCAGAACAGCCTTCTTAACTTCTAAATCTCTGGACTGTTGGGCAATCTCCTTAAAAAGCCCGAAGTCCATTTGCTCATTCGATTCACTAACATGTGGTGAGTTCATATAACAGTAAGTGCATCGGAAATTACAGAAATTTGTAACTATAAACTCAATCATAACAGGACTCTTATAAAATGTGGGGACAGTAGGTTTCTCTGAAGCAAAAATGAATTTTTCTGGATCCCCCAAAAAGTTATTTGGTACACTATTACGTTGGAGGCTAACCAACTTACGATTACTAAGTAATGTGATAGTGTCACATACTGCCTTAACGGCTTGATCTCTAGGAACCGAATAAATAGAGGAAATTATTTCCCCTATTTTTGCTACGGTGAAAGAACCATTAAATAATGTGATAATGACTGCCTGATTAGGAGGTATTTCCCAAAATAAGCCGTATACGCGGTCTACTATCAGTACACAGTGACTTTCTTTTCTTAAACGCAATCTGTCGCTGGTTAGTGGAAACTTTGTGAGTAAATTCTGCTGATTCATAAAAAAGGAACCTATCGAACTATACAAGAATAGTAACCGTCTACCTACGTGTTATTCTCCACTAAAGTTCAGGATAGCGTCCGGAGACCATTTGTCCGCCACAGTTAACTTCAGGTGATAGATGAAGAATGAGTAAACACCCGTCAATAATATTTCCTGCGTCTTTAATGAGCGAGAGAATTAATCTAGTAGTCAAAAGATAATCCAGATTTAGCACTCTATTATATCTTCATCATAAATATCTACTATTAGATATTATCAGACTCAAGAAATGAACAACCGTTAGCTTCACCCACGTTTAAATTGGTAGCCCCTTCTATTCTCTAAGAAAACTAGCTTTTAAGTTCGGGGGGGCAGAGTACACAAGGTGCATCACTATTTTCAAGTTTTGCTTCTCTTCCTATTACCTCAAAAGCTGCTCCGGTGTCATTGACAAGCTTACTTAATCTTTTGGTTACCTTGTCCAATTCCTGACTATTGCGCTCCAACACTTTTTCTCTGTTATTCATTTATTTCCACCTCCCTAGTGAACAAGCATAGTAAGTATTTAGTATCCTGTCAAGAGGTCGCTTAATTCTACTTTAATATCCGACAGTCTCTCTCCTTGTTAGATAATGGTGGTATCATTCCTTTCCCCATATGTGGTCTGTGATAATGATAACGCTTCAGAAAGACTTCTGCCATATCCTGGCATTCTGATAATTGCGTTATTCGATACTTTGTCCACCTCAGGCATTCCTTTCTTACGGTACGGTTGAAGCTTTCGATATATGCTTGCTCATTCTTGCGGTAAGGTCTTGCGATACGATGTCGCTCACAGAATAACTGCGCATTACTCTTAAATTCCGCTTTGAACTCAAGCCCTCCGTCTGTTTGTAATAGCTTAACATGACCGCCAAACCGCCGTCTCATACTCTGATACAAGAACCGACGCCCAAAATCAGCCGTTAATTCAGTGGCGATGAGTATGTCGGCTTCCCTGGTGAAAATATCTATCGCAGTAAAGGCGTAGAGCTCGCCAAAGTTAATGGTATCCATCTGAATCACCTCTCGCGGCATGAATGCCTTGGGTACGGCACCTCTTACCTTGTTTTTTTGCCACTTGGGACGGATAACATACTTCTCAGCTAGTATCTTGTAGATTTTGGGGACAGAAAGATGAATATTATGCTCCAAGTTAAGGAAATATTGAATCTTTTGTCCGCAACAATCATATTCCCTTTCACGTATCCCCCAAATCCATCTCTTGACTATCGGGTTAGCCTTCCTTTTCGCTCTCTCACCTTTCTTCGCCTGCCGGTATCTGTCGAGAAACCCAAGGAGTCCGTATTTTTCTATCCCTCTAATCCAAATATGAATCGTTTCCCGATTCATTTCTAACTTTTTGGCAATATGCGACTTGGGTAATCCTTGCTCATATAGTTCCCCGCATAAAGTGATAACTGTCTCGTTTAACATGTCCATATTCTATATGGACTGTCGGATTTTTAACTGAACAATGCGGACACTAGGTCAACCGGCACCCTGATTTTTTCATTATGTTGATGAATTCAATATATATGGAATTAATACCTAAAAGTAGCACTGATACTGTAATAGTTATGCAGTAGCCAATGACCGGTTGTTTCTCAGTGGTTTGCGGCCCCTTCAAAACTGCACAACATACTATATTCTTTTAGTCAACGACTCCGGCTGAATTTTCTATAGCTCCTTCTCACATCGGTGGGCAGACCCCAGCCTCTTTTCACCTGGCTCCCAACTTAGCGGTTAGATACGGG
>CAZZHQ010000052.1:0-1141 GCA_964654015.1 uncultured Dehalococcoidales bacterium
TCAATAGAATTATGAATAGGGAGACAGCCCTTCATGCACAGGAACTTCACGATGCATTTATAGCCAAGGATGAGGTGCAGGGTTTATTAGAAAACCTTGAAAGGTTAAGCACATCCAGTCAGCTATCCCCGCAGAAGTATGACCTCCTCAAAATCGATTATCAGCGAAGAATGGCGGAGTCGGTTTCCCGTATCGCCCAAATTAAAAATGTTATTAATAACCACCTTCAGATACTTAAACAGCAGCTCAATTCATCAAAAACAGAACTGGAGTCAACCAGGGCGGCCTTTAATATAGGCAACTTATCATCCTCAGATTTTAGAAAAATCGAGGAACGTTCAAGCAAGACTCAAAATAAACTTCGTGAAGACATTAGTATCCTGCAACGTTTCGTAGATGCAAAAACGGCGGCTCAAGCCGATCAGACATTGCTTTCTAAACCTGCAATAAGAGTCTTTATGGAGTCACGATGGAGATTAGCGCTGGCAATCGCCGTGCCGCTTCTCTTAATCGGGATCTTTGCGGCAATTATCTTTTGGCCAACATCCTCGCCGGTTACAATCGTTGCAGAGAATAAGACACCTGCTGCTCAAACACCCCCTACACCTACATCGTCCACTCTTTCTACAGATTGGCCTTCCCTTATCGAGAAGATAAAACCCAGCGTCGTATTCATTTATATGCCTGGATATTATAGCTACACTGCTGGTTCTGGCACGATAGTCGACGAGAGGGGATATATACTTACCAATTATCACGTTGTAACTGATGACAAGGATAATGTTGAAAGCAAAATATTTGTCTATTTGTGCGAAAAAGGGACCATTGAAGAAAATGATACGAGATATCCGGCTACCGTCTTAAAAAGAGATAAGGACTCTGATCTGGCGATTATTAAAATAAATGCTGCCGGCAAAACACTGCGGGCGATAGAATTAGGTGATTCCAGTGCATTAAAACAAACTGAGGAAATCGTAGCCATTGGCTATCCAAATTTTCGATGGGGATCACCTTCGGTAACCAAGGGGATAGTCTCCGCGCTTAGAAATGAAGATGGCATCAACTATATTCAGACCGATGCGGCATTCAATAAAGGAAATAGCGGTGGCCTGCTGATTAACAGGTCCGGTCAAATGGTAGG
>CAZZHQ010000052.1:1241-15993 GCA_964654015.1 uncultured Dehalococcoidales bacterium
TCAATAAAGGAAATAGCGGTGGCCTGCTGATTAACAGGTCCGGTCAAATGGTAGGTATCCCAACTTACATTGTAAAAGAGGCAGAGGGTATGGGTTTTGCAGTGTCGGTTGAAACAGCTAAACCTTTTATCGAAAGCGTTATAGGAAAATGAATGATAGTTATCATATCAGGCTACAAGTGCCTTGAGCTTTCATTCAGAGGATGTGCATATGTCAATTGAATTAAAAGCGTTGGTAGGTGCGTTTCAACAAAAAGAGAGCACTCAGAACCTCCTTGATAATCTTGACCGACTCAAGGCGCGGGGTTCCGTAACGCCGCAGCAATTCGACCTGCTTAAATCCGAATACGAGAGGAAGATGACTGGTGTGGTGTCACAGATCGCCTCAATCAAGAACGGTTTAAGAGTTCAATTGCAGGGTGCGCAGGAAAGGCTCTCGGCTGCACAGGTTAACCTCGAGGAGCTACGCCTGCGTCTGAGCACCGGCGAGCTTTCCAGCAGCCAATTTAAGAAACGCGAGAAGAACCTTAAGGAAATTATTGAAAAAAACAACCAAAATATAAATGCCCTGCAACCCCTAATATTGGCCAAATCTTCTTCACAGATTACCGCGCGTTCTGGGTCAGGGATGTCAAAAAGTTTACCCATATGGGCATGGGTAACTATCGGTGCCGCAATAGTAGTAATTCTATTGATAGGCGGTGGCCTGGCGTGGTGTAAATTCAACAATATGTGGATATTTGCCAGCGATAATGTGACGGGACGGCCAACAGCCACCGATAATGCATCCTTAACTCAGCCACCGGCTACCGACAACGTCACCTCACCGGCAAAACCCTCGGATAATGTGACCACCACGGCTCAGGCTCCAGCATCGTCAGATAATACGACAGTGGCACCCACTGGCTGGGATAACATATTTGCCCAGGTAAAAACAGCCATAGTTCAAGTGAAAGCCGGTGATCTCGTAGGGAGCGGAGTACTTATCGAGAACAAAAACCTGATATTAACCAGCTACAAGTTAATGGGTAATAGGAATATGGCGATTATAAGTTGGGGAATAGGTGCAGATATGCCCGCGCAATTGCAAAGCAGAGATAAAGACAATAATGCCGCCATCTTGAACCTGGAAGACATCCCTTCAGCAGTACGTGGCATATCAATCGGGGACTCGGGCGCAACAAAAGAAGGCGACGAGGTGCTGGCAGTATCACATTTCAAACAAGGGACTGAAACAGCTACAAAAATGGCTGGCCGCGTAACCAAAATCTTAGAGACCGGGCTTATTCACACGGATATTGTCTATAGCGACAGCCAAATAGGCGGCGCCCTGATAGATCAGCAGGGCAAGTTAATGGGAATAATAATTGGACCTGTCGATGACGGTAGCGGAAAGACCAAGTTATACGCTCTGGCAATAAATAATTTGAAGCAACATATAGACGGCAAGTAGACGTGGGCTATTGCGTAAAACATCGATTATCCGAGCTATAATTGCTGCCAATAAGTAACGGCTTAAGCTTACCATGTCTCAGTGAGATCGCTTCTAAAATTCTGTAATGACTTCATCTGAATCACGGCCAGTCAATAATTCTGCATTACAACTGGTACCAAAAAGCGGTGAGGAACACATACATGCTGGATTCTAAATTCCGGTGCTGCTAAATGCGGGGTAATGTCAATTAATTACCAGCTTTCCAAAGTACTTTCTGGATATTTCCACTCGTGTTAGTCAACTTAACTTCAAATAAACCTAACCTTCCTTTGAATGGTATTGGTATATCATAAAGTAGTGAGTTACTAAGCACGAAGCCAAATGGGCCTGCAAACCAAGGAGATGCGGAACGGACTACGCAATCTACTATATCTACTTCTCCAATAATGGCGCCAACCACCCAACCATTCATATCAAGCATTTTACGTCGAAGGTCCTGATCAATGTCGGTAAGGCCCGAAGCGATGTCGCACAAATAATCACTATCAATTGTCCTGCCGGCGTGAATATATACTCTGCCTCTGAGGCTGGTCGCCCAAGTTCTATTCTCTATGTCTTTGTGGCCAGCTGCAATTAACCAAGCCCATGGTTGCCTTATACTAAGTGCTTTCACAATTCCTCATTTGCTGACAAGCATATTCGGGTCTGGTGGTCTTTTCATGGATGCAGCGCTGAGCTAAAAACCGTCCTGGTTCTATTCACGAACTGATCGCTAAAACACGTGATAACCTCTTTGCTATATCGCTTTATCATGGATGACAATTCGTCGGAAAATATGGCGTTATCGCTTACAGATAAATCCGGAAAGGTGCAAAGTAGTTCCCAATCATCAAGCTCCCCTATGTATTGACTAAATCTAAGCAAGTCTGCGATGGTGATAAGTGTATCACTTGCATGATCTGGCAGGCGACTGTTAATTTCGCTATCGAGTAAATCAAATATGTTCACTAAATATCGACCTTTGTCTTCGGGTATACTGGAGTTCGTCGCTATCCGCCGTAATATACACGGGAGGCATAGTCCGTCGTGTCGAACTTGCGACTTGGGAATATCAAACCATTGATTTGCGTCGGCCGGAACACGTGCATAGTGAACGCACGAATTTGTATTTGGTATTATGCTGGCCAATTGTTCACCTCGAAGAACATTCAGAACTTCTACCTTTGTCTTGTAGAAAAATGGGTTTTCAATGCTCATCTCAGTGCCGAATACTGAAGTTATCAACGAACGAAACTCCTCAATAAACGTGGGATGTACGGTCCTTGTGTTTAAATGAGCTTCAGACAGAAGAGGATTAAGTGCGACTGGTCCGTTCTCAAAGACAAAAACCTTGTTGCTCTTTGTCTCAAGTGCAATCCCTGACGCAAGGCATAGGTAATAGAATGACCTTAAAAATTTATACATCGGAGAATTATCTAAAGGTTCGCCCAGCATTCTTTTCTTTTTTTGATTCCTAGAATTTTTCCACGGAATAATCGTGTGACGTGAATTTACTCTAGTTATATTGTTTATTGAGGACATTACTTGTTTCTGTATACTTGATAACAGAGAGCCGGAAGCATGACTAACGAAAATAGGTGTATAACCATTCTGCAGTGACCAGATTGCCCCAACAGCGCTATCGAGACCGCCTGACAACAAGCAGCAGCACTTGTTTTCGCTGCTAGTAATTGCAAGGGGCGTCGTATCTCCGGGTTCCGTGCTCTGCGTGAAGTGGAATACAATTTTGTCTCGTCCCAGCAACGATATGACACTCTCAAGTTGTTGATGTACTTCATTCCATTTCTCGGGGTGCCTAACTGACATACCAAAGGACAAGTATCTTCCAAGATTTACTTCCCTAGTAATGAATAGATCGGCCAAATAGACTACAAAACCAATTTCGAAAAAATCCTTAACCATGGAATGTATCGGGTGCCCAACTAATAATTCAATCTGTCCCAAGTCAAATTGAGCGTTCCGATTTTCACCCCGCAGTACTATGTTTATTAGATCATCATCAACGTCGAATGAATGCTTGATCTCGGATCCGGTTATGTCGACCGCGACATTTATCTTGGGCTTCGATGACGTCGGCCGATGATCTATTTCTCGTAAATCAAGTCCTAGTACTTCCTTCAGCGCATTGGCGATTCTCTCATCATAGCCCGAAAAGCCATCGCTACTCGAATGCGTCAAGAAGGGTAGCATTTCGCCAGCAATAGTAGAGCAAATAGCATATAGTCTTTTTCGAAGAGAAATATGATCCGCAAAGGACACAAATTGCCCGCTATCAGAAAAATGGTAGGCGAACCCGTAATCTTGCTCCATCCACCTGCGCCTGGATCGCAGATTCGTAATGGCTAAATTGAAAAACCAGTAAGAAAGGAAGATTTTATCTATATTGTCCAGACTGACCGCCGAAAATACATCTTTCAATTGTCTTTGCAGAGAGTCAAAAGTATACGGCTGATAAATATCAGAAAAATGGGCAGATATGTTGAGAATTCGGCCAAAAGTACTTTTAAAGGATCTCTCAGTTATTTCTCCTAGAGGGTAGGTGGATATTTTAGGGCATTTCTTGCGTAATATGGACCAAATAAAATCAGGACAACTAAATGCGCTTATTACGGAAGAAGGAGGATCAATATGCAATTCCTCGGCGTAGGATTGAAACGTTCCATCATCAAGGTGCTTAATTAGGACACCAATTTCATTTGCAATAGTGTATAAAGAAAATATTACATCATCTCGTCCTATTGATTGAAGATGATTATTAATAAATGTCTTTACTGCTTGCATATTCCTATTCAGAGTGTGGATATAAGCAATCCCGTAATTACCCACTCATTCCTTTTCTTCTTGCGACTGACTTGGCTCGTCTAGCTATTAGCGCCGCTACGCCACTATCATTGCTACTAAGCATAGAAGATAATTCCGAAAAACTGCAGAATTTGTCAGCTGTCTTGGTTATATCAGGGGCGATTTTCCCCTTATCATCCTGAGCAGTTTCGATGCTAATCGCTCTCTCTGACGGTCGTTTAGCACTACGGATAGAATTAACCACTGTAGATGTCGACCATCCTTTGGGGTCTGGATCAATTGCCTCAATCTCCAAAGGCATTTTCTGAGATCCTCTAGGCTTAAGAGCCATAATAGGTTTATGCATCTCCAAGGCTATATCTATTTCTTTTTGAATCCACTTATGATGTTTCACATACATGCCAGAAATGATCACAACAACTTTAGCTGAGCTGATTTGATTCTTTAAAGCTTCCTCCAACTCAGCATCAGTTCTAGTATCAAAAGAATCATGGCGCGGGACACTGCAATTGCCCCACTTAAAATATCTTGCCTTGTTAAGCATTCTTTCTAGTCTATAGTAGTCCGCACTATAATCCCATGCATGACTAATAAATACTGGATAATATTTTAACTTCGGCATGATTTACTCCGCATTGCTAAAGTTCATCATAAAAGTTCGACACCAAATCTTCTATTATTGATTCTTATCCCTCTAATGTAATTTAATCTCATATCATCTTGGTTAGTTTCTTTGCTCTATCAATAAGAGCAGCTTCAATAGCTTTTATCCAAGGCTGGTTTTGACCGCGGCGTTCACGTGCTTCTCTTATTAAGCTCAAGTTGTTGGCTGTAGTTTTGGGTTCCCATACTGCACGAATGGAGGCTAATACGTTAGATAAAGATTTCTTTGCATTTTCCTCATCGGAATTTAAAACTGCCAATTCCATACGGGTAGCATAATCCCAATAGTCTGGCGTCCCCTGGGAAATTCTTCTTTCTACGGAGTAACTGACTACTGGCATAAGCTGTGGTATGCGAACGTCCGGTGGTTCATGAATTTCCATAAGTGTAAGTGCATTAATCCCAGGATATGCATCACGCCAGTCTGCTTCAAAACCCTGATGGTATGCATCGATCGCATTTTCCAATAGTCCCTGCGCTAAGAAATCCTCCCCATCTTTCATTGCAGCTTTCCAACGATCCTTGTAGATCCGACCGAGAAGCCCGTATGTTTCACTACTTGGACCACGTTCCTTTAGTAGCTCTTCAAGGATACGTTGGGCTTGTTCATCTTCTCCCGCTCTATTTAAAGCAAATGCTAGCTGCTCGCGAATCATTACCGTCTCAGCGAGAGGTGGCGACATCTTTTGGGATAATGAGATCATGTCTTTCCAACTTTCTATTTCACGATATGATAAGAATAGATCCACAACCACACCAGACTCAACATTACTAATATCACCTAGCTCTGCCTCGATTGTCCTTATTTTATCAACCCCTTGTTTCCTTGCCAACGCCAACTTATTCTTTATTTTAGCCGAGTATTCCACGATATCGCGAAAAACATCAGTCTTCAACCTACTGATATCAGGAGGATTCAAATCAGCAACTAACTGAAATACGGGGCTATCAGTTTTAAGTTTACGAGCTTCCTTAAGACGCTCTGTTAGCAATTTTACGGTCTCTGCGATATTATCTGGCTTCCCATCTTTCAATTCGTACGGCAATCCTCTGAGCGGCTTTATGTCAAAAGGCAGACGGCTACCTTTAGCAAATATCAAGACCGTACTATATGGTCTAAGACCATGTCGAACACCCAGCTCATAAAAAACATTAGCATTTGCAGTAGTTAAATCCGCTACCGCAAATTCACATAATATCAAACGCTCAAACATTGGCTTATGAATTATTCCCCCAACCAGTTCCTCGTCGGCACGTAGAGGTTGCAAATTTGCTGCTTGGATAGCGGGAACGATCAAACTGCTATATACTTCGTCGAAATCAATGACGGCCCGTGAGCTACCACGTTTTTTACCAAATGGCATCAGCACAAAACATAATGGGCGGTGCATTGCTCCGTCTCCTTGAATGATGTTTTAATCTTCATCTGTCAGATCTTTTATAGCATCGATTATGGAATCTTTGTTCCAGCCAACAAGTATATCGGCGTTATCGGAAACAACTGACGACACATTTGTTTGAGCCCATGGTTTAATTCCAATCAATGGTTTAGAGCTTGAAAATCCTTCTTTAGCTGCCTGGATCTCTTTGTTTATCCATTTGCTATACGTAGCGTATACTCCTGCCATTATCAAGACCACATTACAAGGGCCCATTTTATTAAGAATTGCTTCATACAGTTCCTTATCTGTTCCTGATGTGTGCACCGGGTCATCTTTAGGGATTGAATAGTCAATGTAATGAAAAGTGGAGTGTTTGTCTAGCAGGTTTACAAGCTTCTCATACGCATCTGCATATGTCCATGAATGACTAATAAAAATACGGTATGTTTTCAATCAACAACCACCTCACATTGATGTTTGAGCTTAATTTCTTGGCCAAGTAGAAAGAACTTCCATTATTTCAGCCGCAACTTCACGGGCTATCATATCAATAATTATAAACCTTTATCAGAAAACGGCAAGCATTCCGCGTAACCAGTACAAGCTAAACCTGGCCGATAACAACAAAAATTAGCACACGGATTTTAGCTACGACCTTAAAATTTCACTCTATAAAAAGGTTCCTTTTTCGACCTGTCCGCTGAACGGAGATTCCATATCAGTCAGGGTCGCATTTTGACCGACTTTTTTTGCCGTGCTTCTTGAACAATCGCCTGTATTGTGTGATCTGTCGAAGCATTGAAGATCGTAACCTTCTGGATAGACCAATTAACACCTCGGCTATGTCAAACCGGTACTTTTATCAGAAGTATCTGAGGATCATAGTTAGCTCTTCAAATTATCCAGTGGTGAACTGGCTATGGTGCGGAAGCAGCATGTCCAACCTGTCGCCTCCCCACTTTTGAACGTAGAGTGGCGTGTCTGACCTGTGATATGTATGTCCGACCTCGTAATTTCAACTGCCGGTTTTCTGTGGAAAACCTATTCGGGTTTTCGTCGGGGCGTATGCAAAATATGAGAACGGATAGAGCGGTCTAAACTGGCTCCGGGGCAGGCGGGACATTGACAGCCGTACGGTTAAGGCTTACTCTTATGACTGCAGTCGAAAACGAACACTAATCGATAATATCAAAAGTGAAATCATGCGGAGGTAGAACATATGGCACAGCAAATTAAAGCGGACAAAGATTACACACTATTAACACAACTGCTGCAGGTGGCAGATATTTTCGTCAAAATCAGGGAAAGGGAGCTTCTTCCCCAGAACCTGTCGGCCACGGCCGCGGAGATACTCTTCCTGGTGGACGCCATGGGAGAAGGTGTAACACCGGCCAAAATCACCAGGATGATCCTGCGCGAGCCACATTCCATATCCGGCATACTCAAGCGCATGGAAACACACGGCCTGATCAAGAGAACCAAGGATATGGAGCGCAAGAACCGCATCCGCATCACGCTGACCGCAAAAGGCGAAAAGACTCTCAAGCAGATCGTGAAACTGGAAGGCACAACGGGCATCCTTTCCAAACTAACCGTGGCTCAGCAGAAACAACTCAAGGCAAGCCTAACGGCACTCAAAGAAGCGGGTAAAAAAGAACTTCACCTTAGCCCCAAAGCGTTACTCTGGCCTTGAACCTTAAAACATGAAGCGTGCTCCAGATAAAATGCCCGGGGAAAAAACAACCTAAAATTGCGGCTGAAACAAAGATTGTTGAGAAGAAACGATGAAATGGTTTGAAAGACATTTGAACTGGACATGGGTCTTTGCATATTTATTATCGGCAGTCGCAATATGGCATCAGCAGACATCATCTCTGTTCCTTGCGCTCAGTGGAGTTTGTCTGTATTGGTTTATCAGTTTTTGGTTTTTGCATAAGAAGGGGCAAAGTTTCTGGTGGTTACTATTAATGTTTGTTGGAAGTCCTTCGTGGCCACAAATAGTTGACGATATTTTGAAAGCAGTATTGAAAGATAAAGATATATTACTAATGGTTTCCCCATATATTTGGTTAATAATAGGGATAACGGGAATACTTTGTTGGATCCCATTACTGTTAAAAAATAAGTCAACGGCTATTAAGAAGCATATCGAATCTGATTCAAAACAGGCACAACCATCGGCTATCAGATGTGAAGTTGCAAAGACGAATTGGTTCAAGAGGCACCTGAATTGGACGTGGCTCTTCATTTATTTGTTAACTTTAGTAGTTGCTGCTCAATGTGTTCTCTTTGTTAATTCGTTACCACCACCTATGAAAATGCAATATACCACGGAAAACATAACTGTTTACGATAATACAATCATGAAAGGTAAGGGCATTTTGCGGGCAGACGGGACATATGGTGATGTGATTTTCCCTACCAAGAAAGAGATCCCCATTCAAAAAATGGAACGGGGTATTGATGAAGAAGGCATTAAAGTGCGGCTTAATTTATGGTATTGGCCTATTTACTTGATTGGAACATTCTTGATTAGCATATGGGTACTAAAACAGAAAGGAAGGAGTTTATATTGGCTGTGGTTAACTTTGCTCCTGATTGGATTTACGCCATTACTATTGAGTAATAAACACGCGAAGAAACAACCGAACGAATCTGATTTAATACAGCTATGAACGTGGACTAGACCTGGATTTCATCGACTAGTAGAGTGCAATACAATGAATCTTATATTATTTGAATCAGTTGATATACCACTTAAATCCCGGTTTGAACGAGTAGCCGCCTGCTTGGATTCGGATGGTAATGTTAGTTTTTTAATTATGCCGCGAATAGCGTGGGTTAAAATGGATTTGGAAACATCGTACTATTCACAGCTATATGGTTTATCTGCAATATCTGTATGTCTAAATATTGATATTATAGTGCCCAGATTAAAGCCAGCCTTACTGGATTCAAAAAGCATGATTCAATTAACTGAGCTTACGCGCAGTTATGAAATCCCTGTAGCTATGAAAGACAACGTTACTGACATTTTTCAGGCAATACAGTTTATGGAAGAACCCCCACCCCGTTCTATTTATTCCAATTCTGCACCAGCACAATATCCACCCCCCTTACCTTTCATACCCCCCTTCCCTTTCATACTCACATACATGGATACACAAAGATTACCGCCAATAGGTGTAGAATTAAGACGGATAGGCAATAAGGCAGGTAAACGTGGAGACATATTTACGCGGAATCGACTGAGTGGGCGCACAATGAATATGTTTCATACATGTTTGCGCGATGAAATGGACAAAAACTGTAAACCATATTCTATTATAGAATCATATGCACTCAAACTGAAAGGCTGGTAATACGTTAATTTATGAGTACCGTATTTATGGAATAGACTGCCTGTAACTGGACGCTTGATATAAGGAGTTGATAGATTGTATAGCTGCCGGGTGACTAATGGATAAAAATACTGACCATTGATGCGGATCACGTCCAACCGATCTTTAAATACAGTTTAATATTGTGATTTTCTACAGATAGACTAAAATGGCGAATATGGAGGTTGGTTTAAAATGGCAAGAATGATTATTAATTTTCACATCACTAAATTTTGGAGAGAAGGCTCATTTTGGATTGCCGTCATAATGGGGTTAATAGCTTTAGCCGTTTATAGTAATCCTTTCCCATCAGATGAAATAAATAAAATATCTGTGTTGTCGGCAACTAAAACTTATCCAGTGGCAACGGAACCTGTAGTGAGGGAGGTGGCGGTAAATTGGTTAGATGATAAAAGTAAATGTCTTTCTTTGTTATATCCACGCGCCACCGAATGTGGTTTAGGAGTAATACAGCATGACAGCAAAACATATGCCACGTTTATCATTAGAAAGAGCGAAGTGAGCCAATGGGACAGAAGATATATGGAGAGTATAGTCTATTACTTTAAATATTATCCCGTAGGGACCGATAGTGTAGATATAGATTGGGATACATGTAAAATTAATCAATCAATGGAAGACCAGTTATTGAGCAACATCAACAAACTGCGTCGTGCCAATAATTATGATGTGATATCCGCTAATAAAGAATTAACAACCATGGCGAGAGAGCATAGTGCATCTATGGCACTACAGGGTAAAGAGTTCATATATGGAATAAACACGCCGTACTACATGGTATTGTGGCCAAAGTAATATTATGGCCACAATAATGAATTGGTTTAAAAGGCATTTGAATTGGACATGGATATTAGTTTACATCTTGATATTAATGGTAGCCTACTCATATGTAGTATATATAGTTAGGCAACCACCACCGATGACAACGGTATATACACCAAGTTATAGGACTGAATCGACATCTGAGCAACGGGATGGCTACGTAATGTTGCATCTGGGGGAATTAATCCCAGGAAAAAGTTTGTTGGTAGTTGATGAGGAAAAACTTGAAGCACGGAATTTGGGTGTGTTAATTGTCTGGTTTTGGCCTGTTTACCTAACAGGAACTATTCTAATTAGTCGGTGGGTACTAAAGCAGAAAAATAGAAGTTTACATTGGTTATGGCTCACCTTATTTTTGCTTCCAATAACGCCTATAATATTGGCCAAGAAAGAGACTAATGGTATTTTAGAAGAGGGACAGCAAAAATGAATTGGTTTAATAAACATCTGCATTTAACATGGCTTTTCTACATGATTGTATCTCTTTTCATAAATATGGCATTTTGGTGGCTAATATTACCTGGAAATCCAGGCGCTGCTGGTGAGACCGCGGCTAAAACATGGCTAATGCTTACTCCTTTTGTGATTAATATATGGATGTTACGAAAGAAAAACAGAAGTTGGGCATGGTCATTATTTGGTTTGTGGACGCTCTGTTGGGTTCCACTATTGCTAAGTCATAAAGATCCTAATCGTATTAGTATGGATGAATCCGCTAGAAGGATAGGGGTAGACCCAAATGATTTTGAAGCCTACAATAACCGTGGGCTTGCCTATTGTGATAAAGAGGAATATGACAAAGCCATCACTGATTACACTAAAGCAATAGAACTGAACCCAAAGCTTGCTAATGCTTACAATAACCGCGGGCTTGTCTATTTTATTAGAGTTGAATACGATAGAGCCATAGGTGATTACAACGAGGCGATAGAACTGGACCCGAAGCTTGCCGAGGCTTACCGTAACCGCGGGAATGCCTATGACGCCAGAGGGGAATACGACAAAGCCAAAGCTGATAAAAAGAAAGCCAAAGAGTTAGGAGTGAAAAAAACTTGAGTGAACCAGTGAAACTGGATGGTGAACGAGAAGTACAACAATAGCGGCAATATCCATTGGTAAAGAATGGGTTAGACCTGAGCAAGGAAATATTCGAATACACATAGGCTACATAGAGCACTGAAAATGAAACAGACAGTAGCCGTATGACATTGGGGAGTAGCAACAACAAGGAGTGGATAATGAGAAATATATTTATATTAATTACTTTGCTATGTGTAACAATTGCAGGATGCGCAAATATCACACAACCGTCACCCGCGCCAGAAGTCACGCAGGTAGAACCTGAGCTAACGATCCCCACTGGCTATACCACCTATACAAGCGAGGCACAGCTGTTCAGTATCTCCTATCCATCTGATTGGGAGACGGCGCTATCTTTGATACCGGATCTTGAGAAAGACACGAAAAGTTTTATTAATAATTATGACGCGGGTATTCCCCTTAATAAATATACCCTCATTTTCCTTGCTGGCCGGCGGACACCGGGGGGATTTTCCCCTAATGTAAACATCGGGGTTGAGCCGATACCTTATGGGACGAAAACGTACGAGCAAGTGGCAGAGGCAGAAGAAATACTGGTTGCAAAAGCAATCCCAGGTTATCGGGTATTTTCCAGAATGGAGACAACCGTCGATGGAAGAAAAGTTAGAATTGATGACGCTGAAGGAGCACTCGAGGAACAAGGGGAAAAGAGTCGTATACTGATGATGATGATGTTAGTAGATAAAACAGTTTGGCAAGTAACGTGCGGTTCGACTCACGAAGAGTTCGCTAAGATGGGAAAGGGCATGCTTTCTGTAGTAAGAAGCCTAAGAGTAAAGAGGTAAATAGTAGTAAACGAAAAATGAACGCCCTCTGATAGTGCAGATTATAGAAAGGCGATGATAACAACAATGCAGGAGAAATTCGATGGGATGGTTTAAAAAGCATCTTAACTGGACTTACGTTATATTTGGATCATTATTACCATTCATATTTGTTATTTTACTCAGATTATTTGCGGGTGTGTCCATCACCACATCAAGTCCAATTACACCAATAATAATATTAGGATTATCAGCGATAGTAGCAACCAATGTAGGCTTCGGTGCTTGGTTGCTATCAGAAAAGGGACGGAACCCCTGGTGGATTTTGATATTATTTACAGGCATAATCGGTGTAATTGTTTTATTATCATTAAAGAATAAGAGTAGTGGCATAATATGGTCCAATATAGCCATAGGGAGATCTGTCATTTGGAGTGAAGTCATATTATGGTGTTCTTTCGGTGTATTGCCGTTACCAGGGTCAGATCGTGTTACTTTCATTTCTTCAATTCTCTGTGGATTCCTATTCGGATTACTATTTTATGGTTTTACGATGCTGATACGAAAACCAGAGATCAATAACAAGGTATTTTTCATAGCTTTTTCGATCATTTACCCACTTCTTTTTATACTCTATGCAAGTCACAATCCATATTATTCCATGTATACTGATCTGTATTATAGATATACATATAACAGCATATTAATGCCTACAATGCTCATGGCCTTGGTATCTTCCATACTTTCTGCCGTTATATACATAATATACAAAATATTTAGGGCTATAATAAATGGGATAGGCAAGCAGGGCAAGCAGAGCAAATAGATCATTTAATACCGATAACCATATAGATATAAGCGATACTAACCTTTTCCTGGATTAGCATTTACGGTATTCCGCTACATGAAAACTTATAATACAAATAAATGATAAGATCAAGGCAAGTTAGCGTTGATTTGACCAGAATTTGGGCCCCATACTCTATAGGGAGGTTAAACATGCCGATAAATGCCTTTGATGGGGATACTTTCGTTTCATATATAGATATATCCGGGTTTAAGTCTCTTATGCAAGATGAAACGAAAGCTTTAAAAGCTCTAGATAAACTATATCAATGCGGATATGAAACAATAATGACACAAAATGGCGAGAACCGTGTTGAGGGTATATTTGTGTCTGATTGCGGCATAATGTTTATAAGACAAAATGAACATCAAACAAGCAAATTATCTTGTCTGAAATCGTTATTAGCCGCAATAAAAATAATTAATAAGACCATGGTAGAATCCGATCTTATGCTGACTACAGCGATCGCTTACGGACGATTTATATATCGAGATAGGATAGAAATTGGGGGCATCACAAAATCCCCGATCTACGGAAATGCATATGTATCCGCGTTCTTAGATAATGAAAAGGGCAATCCAAAGATTGAACCTGGCTACTGTCGAATATTAAAACAGAATCTGCCAGATTGTATAAATGAGGCAATTGATAATAGTAATGATAAAATACTGCGAATGATCAGGGGAAAAGATGGTGATAAAGATCATTATTATTATTATTGGATGGCTGAAAGGCCTACGGAAATTAAGTCATTTGAGCAAAAATATCAAGATGCGTATCATTTGAAAAATAAGGAGATGCTTAGAGCGCTTAAAGGTGAAAATTACTAAAACAAACATTATGAGAAGCGGCAAAATATAAACCTACGCAACGTCTAATATTGGAATAAGTGAATGGTATAAGTAGGTAAATATCAATTATTGCCCGGAATGGCTGAAAATGGATGAATTGGGGGAAGGACAAGTGGTTAATACAGCTTCTGAATTACTATGGATACCCGCCGTCGCTCCGGATAATAGTCATATGGCGGTCCAATATAGCCTGCTTTTGCTCGATGGCTGTCATGCGATCGCTAACATTTAAGAACAGCATAACCTGGATAACCACGATTACGACCAAGAAAACGACGGCTGCTATTTCAATGGTAAAATACGTTTTGTTATTCATCCGCTATACCCCCGATACATTATAACCAATAAAGCGCAGTAGCTTAAGATACCTTTACCTGTATCAAAGAGGCGACAGGGGGCGGCGTAATGAGTAAGCCGGTAGCCGGTTTCAGCGCAAAAAGCGACATAACACTGTAGACCGTACAGATGAAGCGGGGATAGAATGGCGGCGAGGTGAAAATCATGAAGAAAAAGGAAATCAACAATGAGACAATGCTGATGGCGGCTATATTTGGTCCGTGGCCTCCAGAATCTAATGAGCGATACTACGATGAAATCAACGGGGTCAGTTTACACGATGCTTTGA
>CAZZHQ010000053.1:0-15580 GCA_964654015.1 uncultured Dehalococcoidales bacterium
GCACCAGACAGGAGGCAGTTCGAGATATCACAGAGTACATCGAGATATTCTACAATCGGCAGCGGCGTCAGGCCAGACTCGGATTCCTGTCGCCGGCGGCCTTTGCACAAAGATTCTACGCTGGAGCACTGGCAGCATGAAAGGTTTGGTGTCCACTATTGACATCCGACCTCAATATCGTATTGTCCTTTATCTGCATAAGCAATACCACGGTTGAAATATAGAATAGCTTGTTGTGGGTCTAATTTAATCGCTTGGTTGAAGTCGGCGATGGCAAGGTCTGACTGACCATTATTATTATAAGCATCACCACGATTATTATACGCTGTATAAGATTTAGGATTCATCTCAATTGCTTTAGTATACTCAACAATAGCCTTGTCATATTGACCCTGTTCAATATAACAAGCCCCACGACTGTTATAGGCTTCAGCTAATTGTGGGTTAAGCTCAATCGCTTTGTTGTACTCAGCAATAGCCATATCATACTGTCGTTTGTCTTCGTAAACTCTGCCAAGATTATAATAGGCGATAGCGTATTTCGGATCTAGTTTAATGGCTTCGTTGTACTCAACAATAGCCATGTCATATTGTCCCTTACTTTGGTAATCTACGCCGCTATCGTTATGCGATTTAGCTTGATTAGTGAAGATGGTACAAGATAGGCAAGCCATGGAAACAATGGTGATAAATAATGCATTTATAATAAGTTTGTTCATATCCCTCTAACCCAGCGATTGCTACTTCCACCGCATTCTAATACATCAGCATAACTGATGCAATTGAGATAATAAACTGGCCGCCCTATTGTGCCGGCAATCCTATCAGGGAAGTTGTCCAATGATTGCATTAACCTCCTCTTTTGTGCTTATTGAACGATAGCCAAACTTTTTCACTTTCAAGATTCCGTCTCTATCGATAAAATAATGCGCGGGATCACCTCCTGGATGATAGGCCTGCTTCGTCAACGAATTTGTATCTAAAAGCACAGGGAAATTTAAATCCTCTTTGCTTGATAAGAAAAAGGTGTACCCTCGATCACGTAAAAAATTATTTACAACAACTGGATCTTCGCCGCAATTCAGTGAAAATATCTTAAGCTTGCCAGGGGGCCAGGTTTTGGAAATATCTTGGATAATACTCATATATTCCATACAGCCGGGACATGACGTATTCCAGAAATTTATCCAGATTGGAGTTCCAAGCTCACTATATAAATCAAACCATTTGCCAGATCCTGAAAGGGATTTCAAATTAAAATTAGGAACACAGCATCCAATTTCATGGCATTGCTCGAATTTGGGGTTTCTACAGGTAGGCACGCCAGGATCTATGACTGCAAAATTTCCTGTAAGTGTTTTTAAGCCATCGGTAACGGTAACTACGTAATTACCGCTTTCCCATTTTGGCAGAGATTGAACATCTACAACAAGTTCTCCATCACTGTTGGTAAACTGGTTTTCACCTTCGGCAACATATACAACCCTATTGTCGGTACAACTGGCATTGCGACAAAGAACAATCTTAACATTAACGATTTTGCGAGGCAGAAGCGTGAAACACGTTATCTTTATATTGGTTTGAGTTCCAAGAGCAACAGTTTGCGGGTCAACCTCGATATTGTTTATAGTAAAACTTTTTAGAAAATTAATATCTAAACATTTTACCGTGCAGGTATAATTACCTGGTTCAAACTTGCTTATATCAATTGTTTGGTTTAATAGACCGGAATAACCGGATTTGATAGTCTCCCTATAAACTTGATCATTATTATTGTCTGCGATCGTAATTAAAGTGTCCGATTCTTTATATAAATTTGTGCAAGCGATATTTATTTGGTTATGGTCACGAATAATATTACAGGTGGGAGGGGGTGGCGGTGCCGGGGGCGGACTGCAACTAACCAAAATAGCATTGAATAATGTAAACGCTAGTAAGGCTGTAACGACGATTAATTGTCTTGCATTGCCCACGTGCCTGCCTCCTTATTCAATCAAAATATATTAGGTTTGGTAAGACGATGGGGTCTATTATATATGAAACCAGGATAACAATTGATTGATTAGTGATTTATTTTTCGTCTGCGAATTCTTAGCAGATTTAATCCTCGATTTGTTTTTATGGTAGGGACAATCTGGATAGGAGGGTGGTTTATCGCTAAATGCCCATGCCACATAAGTTTTACCCCTTGACGTAGCAATTCCTATTCCTGCTTTTGTCACTCTGTGGCTCAAGAGATACTCTCTATGCCCAGCTTTACTGGTTAACCAACAATTTACAATTGACTTAGGGCTAAAATATCTTCCTCCCTGAGCTAAGTTCTCCCCACCTTGGTAAGCATATCTGTGTGAGTGCACAAGCTGCCCTACCTTAGCGCAATATTTAGCCTGGGACTGAGCCAATCGAGCCATCTCTTTACTCCAAAATACATGGGATATGCCTCTTTTCTTGCGCTCTTTGTTTATAAGATCATGTACTTTACTCATCTGCACATACCACCTCTACACTCACTAGGCTGTTTATTAATAGATTAGTTAGGTTACTTATCCTGATCATCACTTTGGCCATAATTAGGTCACACTGCAAGTCATTATATCATTTGATATAGTGGACGTTTCAATCATCATAAGAGTGGAGCCAAGCCTTATAGGCGTTCTCTGATCTATGTGTGGATAGCATTCTGCACTGGGATTAATGGCGCCGGATGAAAAACAGGAAATACTCTGCAGAGTTTACAGGGAGCATCGAAATTAGCGCCAGAATAATAGTACATTAAGACTAGCGTTGCGGATCATGTCCAATGCATTTTCAATAAAGGCTGCATTTGCTCAACAGGTGTCATCCAGGTATCTGAGACTAACAGAAAACGCAGTAATACTGTTATGGATATTACCCTTGATCGAATAAGTTAGCCGGGAAGTGCCAATTAGCGACCAGTTACCACTCCCCATTGACGGCTTGTTTAATTATTTTGCAGACGTTAGACCATCGTCTTTTCCGTTACGCCTTGCCGATAGTTTTCAGGGTACGCCTGAATTTCTATTTGATGGCTGCAATACTTTTATACGACAACGTGCCTTTCTATGCGCGACTCAAATAATTGCTGGTATAATAGTGTTGTGGTTGACGATGCTTTAAAGGAGCTTAATAGTTACAGGGACTTGTTAAATGCATTGTTGTTGATCTCTATTGCGCTCATATCTGTCGCTCCATTATTTGTTAGTCTACGAATTCAGCGCAAGAATGATTTCAAGAAAAAGAATCCTAACTGGCCTGCAATTATCCTGTTTATATCTTTCATATCTGGAATCGTATCAATTGCTCACATCTATAGCTGGTTCATGTCGCCGATCCCGTCAACTCGGATAGGGGTAACAATATTTACCGGCATTCAAATCATTTTATTTGCTGTTGCTATCTTTACATTTTGGCCATGGTTTACAGGAAACGAGACGGAGGTTAGAAAAATGTCCAAAGCGATTAAGCTTGACGGTTACTATCTTGATTCGCAATTTAGGAGAGTACAGATCTATATTTGCGAGAAAACGACATCTCATCATTTTGATATGCCAACTGACCAAAATCAGAGAACCGATCAGGAAAAGAAGTGGGCTACCATTCTGCAGACCGGAGATTGCCCGCTTTGTTAATGATTGCGAAGAACCTATTACCATTGGGGACTGAGCTACATAGGAATATTTGCTTGTTGATTTGTGTCTTTTTGGCAATTATGATGCAATAGACTCCTTTCACTTGGATTAGTGAATCACATAATTATGGTTATGCTGCTTTTGGGTCTCCCCCTTTTGTTCTCAGCCATAATGTTTATTTTGCAGGTGTTGCAGATGTCCACGGTCTTGTATCACAAAATGTATCACGGATTGAAAAACACCCGCCATCCCTTAGCAATATTTACGTTCAGGACAACTTCTATTATAATAAGAACATATGTACTATTACAGGTATAAAAACCCCTTCCGCTAAGCTGATGCTCTAACTCATAACCCGAAGGTCAGCAAAACGGGCACCTGGTCGGCGCTGAGGCAATACTCGCCTTGATGTAAATCTTTCCGTGCACCTCACACTTTATCGCATAGCCAACACGACTAACCGTAATTCCGTTACCAGTACTCTTAGCCGGTATCTTAGCTATGACATCGTCATACTTGTGCCCGCAGTTAGGGCACTTGGTAGCATCGGGTGGTATGGTACAACTGCAGTCTGGGCATTTTAGTCCAACCATTTCACACTCCTATAAGCGCATGTTTTGCGTAAATTGACACAGGTAGCTCAAAAGTAAAGGGCTGAGTAGCGTAGTGCCGCAATGCCACCAAGATGCCAGCAGTGTGCCACGCGCCGGAAGCTCTGTGACGCTAAAACTTATCGTCACAGATTTGCCGGCGATTTCCATTTGTTTAACAGAGGCCAAGATAAACTGCCTCTTAATTCCATAGCTTTCACTATCAATGATCTCAACGGGTTATGAGCCTGGCAAATATGTGTCTGCTTTGTAAATGGCTTGGCAGCTTGGCCGGTTTAGCCCTGACCAATAACTGCCAGTTCTTCTTCCCTGAATCCCACAGCGTTTTCGTAGCCCTCAATAGCAACGTGAATCGGGTATTTACTTCCGAGCTGAAGCCCGTTGATTACGACGACCTCGGCTGTCTTGCCCACCAGTTCCGGTATTTTGTGGCATTCCTTTATCATGACCAGTTGTCCCTCTTTCATTTTGTTTCCTCCTCATATCCTTCTTTTCTTTCAGTAGGTTCCTTTTGCCCAGCTTGTCTGCGATGACCTCCTCCACCCAGTCCTTCATGCTCTTGCCTTCCAGGGCCGCCTGTGACTTGACCTCACGCCAGATGTCTTCATTTACATTCCGCAGCAGTTTATCAGCCATTTTTTACAAACCTCGTTAATATTGTTTATCATGATTAACAAATATATCATATAAATCAGCGGTCGTCAAGCCCTCCGCGGCTTCACTATAGCTTCAAACACGGTACTTTTAGTAGAAGTACTCTGGATATATCCAGGAGCTGGCAGTCTACGGTTTACGGAAGGACCTTAGTGGGCGCAAAATCGGTCGCCCAAAATAGAGTCCTTGCCAGATATGAAATTCTAGTTCAACTTAGAGATTAGAAAGGAACCTATTTATCAACTGAACTGGTTGTTGATAGTAGGTCTAGAGTGGAAAAAGCGCGGTCTGCCATACTGATGTTCACTATGTTGACGAGTCAACAGTAAGTATTACACCCTCTCGTTCCATCCGCATTAATACTCTCCCTCTCTTGCTCCATACACAAACAGATTATATCGTATCACAACATTACTAACTTTCTGTTAATGTTCTATAATGGGGCCACATCCCTACCGTACCAGTATGAAGGAAGTTGGAGTCTATGCATAAACTCGGAAAGCAAGAGCTTGAAAAGATAATCATTCTCCTACGTGAAGGAAAACCCCTGCCAGCTGACTATAAGGCCAGCCTCTTTGACACAAAAAAGGAATATGAACTTATATACGCAGATAAGGAAAGGGAAGTGGACGTCCTGGCGGACACCATGGCTGTGCCCTTGCAGAAGGTGAAGACTTTCCGCAATGGAGACATCGCCGACCACTGGGCCAACATGCTCGTGTTTGGCGACAATCTTCAGGTTTTGAAGACGCTCTTACGCATGAAACAAGAAGGCGGGCTCAAGAACGGGGATGGCACACCAGGAGTAAGGCTTATCTATATCGATCCGCCTTTCGCGTCAACACAGGAATTCAGGGGTAGTCAGGATCAGAAGGCATATCAGGATAAGATTGCTGGGGCTAAATTCCTTGAATTCTTGAGAAAACGCCTTATTTTCCTACGTGAACTATTATCTAGCGACGGGAGTATGTATGTCCATCTCGACGCCAGAAAAGGCCATTATGTGAAAGTTCTGCTGGATGAACTAATGCTTGAAAATAATTTTCGCAATGAAATAGTCTGGTACTATAGGAAATATCAGATGCGCGCTATGCGCGCGTTTGCAAACGACAGCGAAAGAATTCTTTGGTACGTCAAGAATTCAAATTCCGGGTATGTCTACAACCCACTGACATCCCCGCTGGAGGCGCCGAAATACCTGAAACGGAAGAAATGGGATAAAGAGTTGGCACGAATTGTAAATGTAAGAGACGAACAAGGTAAACTTATCTACGACGAGTACGCCGATGAAAAATTGGATGATGTATGGGACGTCCCATTCATCGGCGCAACGTCCCCAGAACGAACTGGGTATCCAACTCAGAAGCCTGAGGCACTGCTTAAATATGTAGTCAAGGCTTCCTCAAATCCTGGTGATCTTGTCCTAGATTGCTTTGCTGGATCGGGTACTACACTGGCTGTTGCAGAAAAGCTTGGCCGCCGCTGGATCGGAATTGATTGTGGGAAGCTGGCCATCTACACGGTTCAAAAACGGCTCTTGAACATCGCTGCTTCCAAGGACCTGGAGGCCGATAAAAAGAAGTACGCCTCGCCCTACCGCGTCTTCACTGTTTACAATGCGGGGCTTTATGACTACAAGATGATCAAAGCCCTTCCCTGGGAACAATATCGCGATTTTGCCCTCAGACTTTTCCAATGCCGCGACCAGAAGCATGAGATCTCCAATATAGCACTTGATGGTTACCTGGGGGCAGACAGCGTCATGGTGTTCAATTACCAGGAACATAAAGACGCTTTGATGGATCGAGGTTTTGTTGACGACCTTCACAAATATCTGGGCACCAAGATTGGAAGTCGTTTTTTCATCATTGCGCCCGCTGCATCTGTGATGTTTCTTGAAGATTATGTTGAGAGGGGCAAGACCAAGTATTTTGTCTTGCGCATCCCATACTCTATCATTGAGGAAATCCATAATAGGGGATTCAGCAAGATCAAACAGCCGGTCAGTGAAACGGATGTTAATGCCACGGTGGATGCGGTGGGATTCGATTTCATTCAGGTCCCGGTGGTAGATTGCAAATATTCTATTAAGGCAGCGGAAGGTGTGCCTAAGTCGGGAAAGGGAACAATAGAATGCGTGATCAAGATTGAGCAATTCGAGAGTAAAGTCCTTTCTCGCAAGCCCCTGCAGTTTGCGAACCTTGAGACTCTTTCTATGGTCATGCTTGATTATAACTTCAACGGCGATGTGTTTGACCTGGACGAGGTCTATTATGCCGAGGCATTGAAAGAGTCCGCCTATGAGGTACGCTTCCCCAAATCCAAAGTTGAAGGGCAGATCATGGTTATTTATGTTGATATATTCGGGAACGAGAAGCGCGAAATCAGGGCGCTCTCTGACTTCGGCGGTACAAGGAAGACGTAAGCATGCTGGAGCGGCAGACCTTTCAAAACAAGGAGCTGGTTCTTAAGGTTTCTCCCAGCTATGATCCCAGCCAGTTCGATCCAAATAAGTTCGAGCCTTTCCTTGATGCGCTTTGCGGGGACAGGGAATACCAGAAGGAGGCAATCCGAGAAGCGCTACGCTACCTGTTCGGCGGAGAATATAGCAGCCTTAACGAACTAGCGGAAAAGAATTACCACAACAACCTTAAACTCCAGGAGAAGTATTCATCCCTCGAAGATTTTCTTTGTCATCTTCAACTGCCAGAACAACTCTCCTGCTCCTTGGACCACGCAACGGCTACCGGCAAGAGTTATGTGATGTATGGTATTGCCCGCCTTGCTCTGGCCGCCTCTGCCGTGGATCAAGTACTTATACTGTGCCCCTCAAACACAATCGAAGCGGGTCTGACGGAGAAGTTCCGGCGCCTCTCGGCCGACAGAACGCTCAAAGATTTGCTGCCCACGAATTCTCTGATAGTCAACCCACGCGTTACCAATGCTTCCAATACCGTTCAAAAGGGGGATATTTGCATCGAGAACATCCATGCCACGTATATTAATACAAAGTCTGCTATTGAGGACAGCCTTCTCGGGAATGGTGAGCGGACCATGGTTTTGAATGATGAGGCACATCATCTGATGAGTCCCTACGATACCGCACTAAAGAAATGGAAGGAATTTCTGCTTGATCCTAGATATGGCTTCCGCTTTATCGTTAACGTTTCAGGCACCTGCTATATCGGGAATGAATATTTTACGGACGTTATTCATCGTTTTTCCCTGAGGGATTCTATTGAGCAAAAGTTTATTAAGTCCATCCGCTACGTTGCTGAGGATTCTTCAGGCGGTGAGGACGAGAAGTTTCAAAAGATATATGATAATCATATCGAGAACAAGACCGTCAAATATCGAAATGTTAAACCTATTACTATCCTTGTTACCAATAACATCGCAGCCTGCAAGCGCCTCACTGACAAACTTGTCTCTTTCCTAGCCATGAAGGAAAAGGTCAGCAAGGACCAAGTGGCGGAGAAGGTTCTAATCGTTACCTCTGCAAATGAACACAAGGCCAATATCCCTATCCTGCTGAGAGTGGATGATAGGGACAACCCAGTCGAATGGATTGCTTCCGTCAGCATGCTCTCCGAAGGATGGGATGTCAAGAATGTGTTTCAGATTGTACCGCACGAGGAGCGGGCGTTCAACTCAAAGCTATTAATTGCACAGGTACTGGGCCGAGGTTTGAGAATACCCGAGGTCTATAGCGGCACTCAACCTGTCGTGACAGTCTTCAATCATGATAAGTGGTCGGGCAGCATCAAGCACCTGGTAGATGAAATACTTGAAATTGAGAAGCGAATCCACTCGTACCCCGTGGAGATGAAAGAGAACTACAACTTTGACCTATGGCAGATTCCTTATGAGAAGGTAACACAAAGGAACCGCGAGTACCCCAAAGAGGATGAATTTGACCTGCTTAAGAAAGGGTATATCGCCTATTCAAGTCAGGAAAATGCCGTTGAAAAGAGTACTACCTACGTGAGGGCTGTGTCTGGTAGTGCGGACGTTAAGAAAACACTGATTGACCTCAAAATGTATCACCTCGACGAAGTCGTACATGACGTCTCCAACCGAATCTTTTGTTTTGACCAGGATGCAGGGACCAACTACAGCAAAGAATGGCCTAAAGAGAGGATTGCCACCATCATCCGCAGGTCCTTGAAACAAGTGAGTGACACAACTGGCATGATCAGCGAGGAAAACCGCCAGAAAACCATACAGGCTTTTGGTGTTATCAGGAGAGGAAGCAGCACCTTCCCCAGAATAGTTCTTAAATCGGATGAACCTTACAGAATTAGTACTCAAAACATGACCAAGAACAGTGTCGGTGTAGGATCGCTACGTCGCGACAGCACGGTTTTTTGGGACGACTATTCTATGACCTTGGGCGATGCAGTCGATAGAATTTTGCTGAAGGATCTCCAGCAGGACGAGAATCTTCCAGTGAAGGCGTTGGTAAAGATTGAAAACAAATACAACTTCAAAACGCCGCTTAATCTTGTCTTAGCCTCATACGATCCTGAACGCCGGTTTATTCGAGGCTTGACATCCGAGCAGACGGCCAGATCAATAGATGCCTGGATAAAGTCTCTCGACGTTGGTTTTTACAGGATTGAATACTCATGGCGAAAGGGAGAGCATCCCAAACAGGGAAGTTTTAATCCCGATTTTTTTATCAGGGCCGGTAGCGACATTATTGTGATAGAAGTCAAGATGGACGGCGATGTTTCAGCTGAAAACAAGGCCAAATTAAGGTACGCCACGGAGCACTTCGACCGGGTCAATCATGTGCAGTCGGATCAGCGCTACTATTTCAAGTTCGTTTCCCCACAAAGTTACGATCTGTTTTTCAAAGCAATCAGGGAGGGTACATATAAGACCTTTAAGTCAGAGCTTGAAGCCCGCCTTGAGATATAACCTCTCCATATCATTATCGTTGGTCGCTTGTACCTTCAAATGGGGAAAACACCGATCCAAGGAAGGCGCATGTCAGGCAAGCTGCCGTGCGGCTGCTGGAATCCACTTCCCAGGTCTTGAACGCGAGGCTCGATGAGCTCTTTCGGAAAAGGGGAGGAATCACACTGTGAGTAAGAAACAGGCAGGATGATGGAATCGTGATGTTCCACGAAATAAGACAAGGGAGAGGCTTAATGGAAAAGGACGTTACAGTTACAGCGGCGGTTTTACGGGCTTGTGCTGGCAAGCTGATGGAGGAGAATAAAGGTGCACACAAGTTGCTACTGGACTCCGCCAATGAGAGTTTCTTTGAGCAACATCAGACTCCAGGTGCCTTAAAGAAGTTGGCGACCGCGTTGTTAGGCACGACAGAGGCGGGCAAAGACAAATGAAGATTCGAAGTATTAGTCTATCGTGGTTCAGAGGGGCCGGCTCAGCCACTGTGCTTGAAACTAGTGATAAGAGCCTGGTCGTATATGGGGCCAACGGGGCAGGAAAATCCAGCTTCTCCGATGCGATGGAATATATGATCGCCAAAGGTAAACTAGGGCATCTGATGCACGAGTATAGTGGAATCAGACAGGAGAAGGGGACCATAAACACAAAAATGCCCACAGGGAAGGAAGCTTCAATTGAAGTAGTCTTCGCTGATGGGACCAATGCCAAGGCCAAAATAGCTGGAGATGGGACACCGTCGTTTCAAAGCACGCCAGTGGAGCTAATCCAGAACATGCAGGAGTGGGAGATAGACCAGGTTATTCTTAGGCAGGATGAACTGGCTGCGTTCATAGGAAAGACAAAGGGTGAGAAGTATTCTACGGTACTTCCGCTCCTCGGACTGGACCATCTGGAAAAAGCAACAGAAAATTTGAAGAAGCTGATTAACTATATTGAGGAGGGCAGCCAGCTTAGTCGCAATAAAGGCGTGCTTTCAATACTGGTGCAGGAAGTAACCAAGTATTTCCCGGGCCAAGATAGGGCAACGGCCTATGAAAAACTCACTAAGATAGCCAAGAAATATGGAGTTGTGCGGATACCACCCAAGCTTGAGGAGCTGACAGCTGCTCTTAGCAGTATTTTGAAACAGAAGGTGGATGCTTTAACCCCGGAAATAACGCGGCACGCGGCGCTAAAGAAAATAGAAGACGAAAATCTGAAAGACAAATTGGACGCGATGACGAAAGAGGAGCAAAAGGTCATTGGGTTGATGGATGCTGCTCAGGAAGGGCGCATCGAAATACTGAAACGCGCCGGAGATTATATTGACATTGCTGGTGAGGGAGGAGCTGATATTAGCTGCCCTGCATGTGGGCGGAAAATAGAAGGGGCAACATTTAGACGACATGTAACGGAAGAACTCGATTTGCTGAAGGGAATGCGGACTCAACATGATTTGGCGAAACTGGCGAGGGAGGCACTTCATAATTCAATTAAACTGACGCTGGGATATGTTGGCGAAAGTAGCGTGGTGGTTTGGCTGAGCAAAAAAGACCAGGAGCAATTGAAGAAAGCACTTGACACGTTGGCCGAGATAGACCGCAAGGTATGGGAAGGAGATTATACACCGAGCGAGAAGACGAGTCTGGGTATGGCAATCCCGATAATTGTTAACGCCGTTAAAGGAGCGCTAAAAACAGCACCGCCATCAGTTCAAGAACTGTTTGATGATGGTGCAATGAATGACGCGGGAGCAAAAATAGTCACGATTGAATGGCTCAAACAGAAAATTGGCAAACTGAATGACATCATAGAGACGCTTGGAGCAAGCGAGATTGGGCTGAGAGGCGTCATTAAAAACCAGACTGAAGACATCATCAAGAAGACATCCAAGGACATTCAAAAATTGTGGGCCAGGATTCATCCAGATGAACCGATAGAAGACATAAAGTTGTACTGGCCGCAAGATGCAGATAAGTCCATAGACGTGGGGCTGAAGTTTTTTGGAATGACTCAGCCATCGCCGAGGCTGACCTTATCAGAGGGACACAAGAACAGCCTAGGGTTATGCATATTTTTGGCTCTTGCGAGTCTAAAGGAGAACGCTAAGCGCTTCATAATGCTTGATGACATAATAACCAGCTTGGATCGTTGGCATAGGGGAAACGTGACCGGCTTGCTAGCGGACAACACCTTGGAGCGACAGGTCTTGGTCTTTACGCACGACCGTGAATGGTTCCAGGAATTGAGAGTACTGTTGCCTGTGAAAGACTGGAAATTCCTTGTGCTGCGCCCGTGGAGTGGCCCGGAGTTTGGGTTGCAGTGGTCCACTTCAGAGGACACATTTGATGATGCGCGAGCGTTGATCAAGGATAATTGCGAGGCGGCAGGAAACTGCGTCCGGCGAATAATGGATACTGGATTGGCTTTGGCAGCCGAAAAGCTGTCAATCCAAATGGCATATGCAAGGGGAGACCGCAATGATCACCGCACATGCACTGAGTTTCTGGAGCACATAATATCTGCTGCTGAGGTTAGGTTAAGAAAGAGGGAAAATGGGTCTTGGGATAAGTACCCTGAGGCAATTGAGCACTGGAAGGAAGCACACGGACTAATCGTAAGCTGGGCAAACAGAGGGTCACACACAGGAAGCCTCGTCAGACCAGAAGTGGAGAAGCTCATCGAAGCAGGTGAAGTCGCGCTCAAACAGTTCAAGTGCACTGAGTGTGGGACATTCATCTGGAGAGCGGATCAAAAGAGCCAGGAAATAATGCAGTGCGAGTGTGGCAAAACACAGTGGAAATACGGGTAACTTTAAGCGCAGAGCATTTATTGACACTATTTTCTGCTTAAAAGGCAGAGCCGTCATTAATAAATTGTATTCTGCATAAAGCTGTAAAAACAGCTAACATTTAGCTAACGGATTGGTTATAACCAAAAATAACTTGCCCATATCTGACGTGTAAAACTGAATTTACTGAAAAATATAAACGTTCTGGATCGAACGTAAAAAACGCTTTGGACGATACACGCCAGATTCCTAAACCGCATGGCAGTATGGCAATCGACTTGGTTGGAAAATCAATTGTTGTATTGCCTTTCCCTTGCTTTTCTGATAGTCTTTTTCGCAAAGGAGGCAAGCGGTTACTGCCTTTTAGCCAGCATGCTTTGGGACCATGAGGTCTCTCAAATCAGGTGGGTAACTTGTAGGTCTTAGAAAAAGTTCTTGCTTTTATCCGGTACGGTCTACCAAACCCCTCTTTTTATCCACAGAATCGAAGCCAAAACCACAATACAAAACATAGTCAAAACCAAAAAGCAAATGAACTTACACACAGATTCATCCTCATGTTTAGTATCGATGCGTTGAATAATGGGGGTGGGGTAGTGCTGTTTGAGATTTGGGATTGAGACGGAAATGGGGTGATGGTTTATTTCAGCCGTTCGATCAGATCACGGAAGATTCGCAGGGTGTAATTTCGGAAAACCTCAATATTCATGGCGCCTGTGTACTGGGTTGCCACCAATGCAGGTCCCTCGCCACCTGATTCTGGAAAATATCTCCCCAGGTTCCTGATAGCGCTATGAAACCACTTTGATGTGTATTGCGCCTGTAATAATCTGATTTCTGCTGGAATTAGACTCTGCATTTCTGTATTCGAATCTAATAGATCAAAAATATAGTAGAGGTCTTTAGCTTCTTTTAGGTGTCGTTGTGGTAAAGTGAGCGCTTTCTGAAAAATAAACGCCGCGGGAGAAGGAACTCTTATTAAGGAACTGACATTAACGCCAGATATTGAATCATTTATCGCAATTTGCCTGCTATTCTCCAAAAGAATCTGCACGTATCTAAGCGCCTGGGCTCTCAAGCCGCTTTGCACAACAATTGATGGTTCGCCTGCTTTACCGATTTCCGCTGTTATGAACTCTATTTCAGTGGGCGGAGTTGCCAGTTCGTATTTCACTGCCGAACCATATGATCCTAAAACTTGCGCCGTGTAACCTGCCTCTAATAATAGATTATCCACAGTCGGGCGGCCCTTACCTGTGATGTGACGTGGAACAGCGATATCGATATCTGTTGTCCGGATTGACGGATGACGTGCTGGCATATTTCCATACTTTCGATATAGGAAGGGAACCCATCCGCCCACTATCACGATCTCCTCGAGGTATGGCTTCAAAGTATCCAGCGTCCTAAGCAGTGACAGGAGTTCAGATTCTCTAACTTCCATATTTGCCTTTCAGCATCTCATTAAATTTCGGTCCGATAACTTTCCCCAGTAGTTTTTCTGCCTGCTCGCGGCCGCGCTGCGGATATCTATTCAGGTCCAGGTATAGCTGTATATCCGATGCCACCCACCATTTATCGATTTTGCGTGCGTGGAATAGTGCCGAGTGTTTGTAATAAGGCCGTACCAGTATCAAATTGGCCCCGTCCCTCCTTTGCTCCAATTCCATTTTGAGTTCAATTTCGCGCTGAGTCATATCGAAGGAATTTCCATCAATCACGAGGTGTACCTGGTTAAATGTGGAATATGGTGAAACCAGGTAGGCTCCTGCCTGGAATCCCAAGGCAAACTTAACGTTATCGTTATTTAACCCGCTGACTTTATCCAGCAGTTCCTGTGAATCATAAGTGTGGCAGTAATAGTAGTAGAATTTATTTTTATGCCAGTCATAAAAATCAGCCCATTCTTTTAATACATCCATACCGCTGAGCAGGGATACCCCGCTTTCCCGCTTGTATGCAACCAGTCCTCTCTCAACCATGTTATCTACTATACGGGATGCCCATCCAGGAGTAATCCCCCCGGAAGTGGCAATCTCCCGTATCTTCCATGAACGCATGGGCTCATCCATCAATATGCGCAATACCATTGACGCTTTATCCGAATAGGGATTTAATCCTTGCCGTTGGCCGTTAAGATGATTTGGTTTCCCGTCACGTTCAACGAAAATACCCTTTGCCCTGACGTAGATGTTTCCGGACATATCAATATAGCTAACCCCCATTTCCCTCAGCAATGCCCGCCGGTTTGGCCCCAGGAAATGCGCCGCAATCATTGGTATGTGTTTAGCCCCCGCAGATCGTTTTATTTGGTCAGCCGCCAAACGTAATTCTGCCAGATGAGGCCGCTCCTTTACCCAGATGGCTAAGCTTATAGCTCTGCCATCGATGTTGCCCTGCACCAGAAAATCGGGGTTTGTGACTGATGAATGTGATTGCGTCACTGCAAAGCCAATTATAAAGCTGGCCTCGCAAAGCCTTTGTTTTAGCTCATCTATATTCAACATTGCACGTCATTTTCTCTGTGTTGTCTATTATTATGCCACTGTTTACTGCGCACTAAACATATACAAAATAATAAATATTGTCAAGTTGTTAAACCTTTTTTCACGCACGTTGGTTGTTTTGTCATAAAGAGAACCCCGCGCCCGGATCACCTCATTTGTTATAATATCGGTGGTAATGCTCATGATATATGCCACTGGCTTGATAACACGGGCACGGGCATGGAGGAGTATAATTGCAAACATTTCTAAATTTGCTGCGTGATTTCGGCCTCACCTTCGTGCCTCTATTTATAGCCATGGATTCTATCAGCACGGTGCCGATATTGCTGACTATCACGCATGGAATGCCGGATAAGGCGAGGAGCGTGGTGATACGCCATGCGCTGATTACAGCACTGGCGCTGGGATTGGCCTTCATCGCCATCGGCAAGGGCATATTCATCTTCATGGGCATCACGGTCAACGATT
>CAZZHQ010000054.1:0-15577 GCA_964654015.1 uncultured Dehalococcoidales bacterium
ATCCCGTCCGTTGCTTGTACCTTTGCCTTAGGGTTATCCCATTTTGGGCCACCAACCGCACCAAATAACACAGCGTCACAGTTCCGGCACATTTCCAGGGTCTCTTCTGGCAACGCAACGCCCAGGTTATCCATAGCGACACCACCTATTATCCCATCCTGCATCTTAAATATATGGTTATATTTTTCAGCTACAGCTTTTAGTAACTTTACTGACTCTGCAATAACCTCAGGTCCAATGCCATCACCAGGTAGAACCGCAATATTGAAATCCATTACTTACCCCTTAAATTGTTTTTAGTGTAGTTAATCAATCCCCCTGCATTAATTATATGTGCCATGAAATCCGGGTATGGTTTTGCAAAGAACGTTTTATGCTGAGAAGTATCATCGATTTTACCACTAGTTATGTCTATCTCCAGTTTGTCACCAGCCTGTATTTCGTTTGCGGCTTCACTACATTCCAAAAGAGGCAATCCAATATCAATGGCATTTCGGAAAAAAATACGCGCAAAGCTTTGAGCGATTACACAAGATACCCCGGAAGCTTTAATTGCCAAGGGAGCATGTTCTCTTGAGGAGCCACACCCAAAATTGCTTCCAGCAACAATAATATCTCCCGGCTTAACATTAGTGATAAATGTGGAGTCAATATCCTCCATACAATGTTCAGCCAACTCATCAGGGTCCGATACATTCAGATAACGAGCTGGAATTATCACATCTGTATTTACGTCATCACCATATTTATGAACTTTTCCTTTTAATATCACTATATCACCTCCTCGGGATCGCTAATTTTTCCGGTAATTGCACTGGCAGCGCCTATCGCTGGGCTTGCAAGATAGACTTCTGAGTCAGGACTACCCATTCTACCAACAAAATTTCGATTGGTGGTAGACAAGCATCGTTCACCAGCAGCCAAAACACCCATATAACCACCTAGACAAGGTCCACAGGTAGGAGTGCTGACTGCTGCACCAGCCTCAATAAAAATCTCAATTAATCCTTCTCTTAGCGCTTCCAGGTAAACTTTTTGTGTGCCAGGAATGATTATACATCTTAGATTAGGATTCACTTTTTTACCTTTTAGTAACTTTGCCGCTACTCTAAGATCCTCCAACCGTCCGTTGGTACAGCTACCAATCACCACCTGGTCCAGTTTAATATTGCCCACTTGACTAACCGCTTTTGTATTGGAGGGGAGATGAGGAAATGCAACCTGAGGCTCAAGGTTTGAAATATCAAATTCAATCTCTTTTAGGTACTCAGCATCTTTATCTGATTGAAATATTGAGTAGTTTTTACCACTATGTATTGTCATATATTCTTTCGTCTTCCCATCCACATGGAATAACCCTGCCATCGCGCCAGCTTCAATAGCCATATTAGACATAGTAAATCGTCCACTCATCGGAAGTTCTTCAATAGCCTCGCCAGTAAATTCCATGGCTGAATAAAGAGCTCCGTCTATGCCAATTTCACCGATGGTATAGAGAATTAAGTCTTTTCCACCTACCCATTTTGGTAACTTACCCTTATAAGTAAACTTTATTGTTGTTGGTACTTTCATCCATATTTCGCCTGTAGCCATAGCTACGGCTATGTCAGTTGAACCCATTCCTGTAGAAAATGCTCCCAGCGCTCCATAGGTACATGTATGAGAATCAGCCCCAACAATGACTTGACCAGGTAATACAAAACCTTGTTCGGGTAGAAGTACATGTTCTATACCCATTTTTTGCCCGACTTCGAAGTATACTATCTTTTTTTCTTTTGCGAACTCGCGCATCACTTTAGCCTGCTCAGCAGATTTTATGTCTTTATTTGGGCAAAAATGATCAGGGACCATAATTACTTTACTAGGGTCAAAAACACTGTCTACTCCAAGTTTCCTGAAAGCGTAAATCGCCAGGGGAGCAGTTATATCATTGGACAAAACTAAATCAACGCTACAATTAACAAACTCACCAGGACTGACTTCTTTTTTATTGCTGTGATACGCAAGAATTTTTTCGGCCAATGTTGCCATTAAATTTGCCTCCCTTTGTGAAATATTATTTACTATTTAACGTGTCTTGGGAAGAAGTAGCACACCCACAGTAATTACTGTAGCAAGTATAGAAAGTAAGTACATTCCCGCACCCGCAGCCAAACCTATTGCTGCGGAAATCCAAATACATGACGCGCTTGTTATTCCAGCTACCCCATTACCACGAATATCACGGAATATTACTCCCGCCCCGATAAACCCAATTCCCGCTACTACCCCAGCACCAATTCGTGATACGTCAAAGGCGCTGCCTTCATAACCATAAACAGAGATCATATTGTAAAGTGCGGCACCCATAGTAATTAATATGTGTGTGCGTATACCGGCTACTTTTCCAAATCGTTCACGTTCAAATCCTATAGCAGCGCCCAAAACCGTTGCCAGTAACAATCGCAGTGCCATTTCCAGCATATTACTCAAACAGCGTTCTCCTTGGTACTATTTTTCTTACTCAGTAATCGATTTAGAGCATTCATATAGGCTTTGGCAGTAGCTACAATTATGTCTGTTGAAGCACCACGACCAGTATAGGAAACACCTTCACTCTCTATTTTTATCAGTACTTCCCCAATAGCATCGATACCCTCTGTTACCGATTTAATGGTAAATTCAGTGAGCTTATTGGGTATACCTACTATACGATTGATTGCCTTATAGATAGCATCTACAGGACCTGTACCCAAAGCAGCATCTGCTAGATATTTTCCATCCGGCCCTATAAGTCTTACTGTAGCCGTAGGTAAACTATGATCACCACAAATCACCTCCACATGGTCAAGATGATATGTTCCAGTCGTGGTTCTAAGCTCTTCCCTTATTAAGGACTCAATATCTCGATCTGTAACCTCTTTTTTCTTGTCGGCTATCTCTTTAAAGCTCTGAAAAGCATTTTTAAGTTCTGTCTCAGCCAGTGTATAACCCAACTCAGCCAATCTCTCTTTGAATGCATGTCTCCCGCTTGATTTTCCCAGTACAATATTGCTCGAGGTGAGTCCAATCGACTTAGGGTCCATTATTTCGTAGGTTATTGCCTTTTTAATTAAACCATCCTGATGAATTCCAGACTGGTGACTGAAGGCATTAGCTCCAACAACAGCCTTATTTGGTTGAATTGGGAATCCAATCAGATCACTAACAAGACGGCTTGTTTTATAAATCTGTGTGGAATCAACATCTGAAGTAAAGCGCAGCAAATCGTAACGTGTCTTCAAAATCATTACAATTTCTTCCAGGGCAGCGTTACCTGCTCGCTCTCCGATACCATTGACTGTGCACTCAACCTGCCTTGCCCCATTGCATAACGCAGCGAGGCTATTAGCTACTGCCAGTCCCAAATCATTATGACAATGAACACTGATTATTGTCTGGTTAATATTAGGTACGTTGACAATAATACCCTGAATTAATTCGCCAAATTCTGTTGGAGTTGAATAGCCCACAGTATCAGGTATATTCACTGTCGTCGCCCCTGCATCAATGGCAACCTCAATAATATGATGAAGATAGCTCGGGTCAGCGCGACTGGCATCCATGGGTGAAAATTCGATATCGTCAGTATAGCTTTTAGCGTGCGCTACCATTTTCTTCGTCTTTTCTAGCACTTCCTCGCGACTCTTATTCAGTTGATACATAAGATGAATATCTGACGCTGATAAAAAGACATGGATTCGGGGATGAGCAGCCTCTTTAATCGCTTCCCATGCCCTGTCTATCGCTTCACCGTTGGCATGAGATAGAGCACAAATTACAGGCCGCCGTACTTCCTTGCTAATAAGTTGTACAGCCTTAAATTCTCCTGCTGAACTAATAGGAAAACCAGCCTCTATTACGTCAACACCAAGCTTTTCTAACTGCCGGGCTATCTCCAGTTTCTCCTGAAAATCTAAGCTTGACCCTGCTGCTTGTTCTCCATCCCGTAAAGTGGTATCAAATATTATAATTCTATTCATAATTCTACTAGGACATCATTTTCCTTAGTTCTTGCCCTACCGATTCCATTAGATGTTCCGCACCTTTTCGTTTCATAGCATTGTAGCTAGGTCGTCCAGCTTTATTTTCTAATATCCATTCTTTGGCGAATGTGCCGTCCTGAATCTCAGTTAATACTTGTTTCATCGCCTGCTTCACCGAATCATTTATGATTCGCGGTCCACGTGTATAGTCTCCATATTCGGCAGTATCGCTTACGGAGTAACGCATATAGTTCAACCCCCCCTGATACATGAGGTCAACGATGAGCTTAAGTTCATGAAAGCATTCGAAATATGCATTTTCTGGCTGATACCCAGCTTCTACCAGTACCTCAAAACCAGTTTTTACCAGGGCTGCAACACCTCCGCATAATACAGTTTGCTCACCAAAGAGGTCCGTTTCAGTTTCCTCTCTAAATGTTGTTTCCAAAACACCTGCCTTGGTGCTACCAATACCTTTTGCATAAGCCAACGCAATCTCCATAGCCTTACCAGATGCATTTTGATGGATAGCAACAAGAGAGGGAACTCCGGATCCTTCGGTGTAGATTTTCCGTAATATATGTCCTGGGCATTTCGGTGCTATCATGCTTACATCTATATTTTCATGAGGCATAATCTGTGCGTAATGAATATTAAATCCATGAGCAAACATTAATGTTTTACCGCTACACATCGATGTTTCGATAGATTCATGGTAAATCTGTGACTGTAGAGTATCAGGAGCCAGCATCATTATTATGTCAGCTGTTTTTGCTACTTCGGCGACGCTGGCTACTTCAAAGCCATCGCTTTTAGCAGCTTTCCACCCATTGCCATTTGGCTTGCTGGCAACAAGTACTCTACACCCGCTATCTCGTAAGTTTTGTGCATGAGCGTGGCCCTGGCTCCCGTAACCAATAATACCGATCGTCTTCCCACTAATTAGTCCCAGGTCTGAATCTTTTTCGTAATAAATCTTAGCCATGAATATATCTCCTCTATCTTTATTGTTTTATTGATTGCACAGATTGTTGACGAGTCATAGCAATCTTACCAGTTCTGGATATTTCTTTAATTCCGAAACGCCGGAGAAGATCTAGTAAGGATTCCAGTTTATTTTCATCTCCTGTAGCCTCAATTGTCAATGTATTGATGGACACGTCAACAATATTCGCCCTGAATATATCAACAATTTGTATAATCTCGCTCCTTGTCGATGTGGTAGCATTCACTTTTATTAATGCTAATTCTCTGGCTACTATGTCTTTATCAGTTATGTCAACTACACGTACTACGTTAATCAGCTTATCTAGTTGTTTCCTTATCTGCTCTATCTCAATAAGTTTGCCTTTGGCAACAATTGTCATACGAGATAGCTGAGGATCCTCACTATGACCTACAGCAAGACTTTGTATGTTATAACCTCTACGACGAAACAAACTTGCTACTCTTGCCAACACGCCAGGTTTATCTTCCACCAAGGCAACTAATATATGTTTTTTATCAATTGCATCTTTGTCCATAAGACCTAACCTTGTTTTTTATTTGTTATTTTTACTCGCGGCATTTCCAAACTATGGTTAAGTGTTTTCCCTGGAGGGATAATAGGATACACATTCTCTTCTGGTTCAACTACGAAGTCGATAAGGAATGGACCAGTAGCATCTCTCGCTTTTTGTATAGCAGGCACAACATCCTCACTACGTGTTACTTTTATACCAGGTATATCGTAGGCGCTTGCAATTTTCATGAAGTCTGGATTCCAGAGTTTCACTCCAAAGTAAGCTCGATTATAAAAAAGCTCTTGCCATTGACGCACCAAGCCAAGATACCCATTGTTAATAATAGCGATCTTTACAGGGAGATTCTCCTGTCTTATAGTAGCCAATTCTTGTATTGTCATCTGGATACAACCATCACCAGTAATGCACCATACTTCATCATCAGGACAGCCAATTTTAACTCCTATAGCCGCCGGTAGCTCGAATCCCATAGTGCCCAGACCACCTGACATGACAAGGGTATTTGGCTTAGTGTAAAGATAGTATTGTGCTGCCCACATCTGATGTTGTCCCACCCCAGTAACAACTATAGCATTCCCATAAGTTTCCCTGTAAATCTGCTGAATAACATACTGAGGAAGCAGGCCTTCAGCTTCCTCAATCTCGAGTGATTGATGTTCAGAACGCCACTCATCTATTAAAGAAATCCAGTCCACATGCTCTTGAGGCTCCAATTCCTTGCTCATAGCCCGTAGAACATTCTTGATATCACCCACTATTGGAACGTCTACTGGCACATTCTTGCCTATCTCTGCCGGATCAATATCTATGTGGATGATCTTGGCATGCTGAGCGAATTTTCTGGTGTCCGCCGTGGCTCTATCATCGAATCTCATACCAATAGCAATAATGACGTCAGCATTCTGCACTCCCATATTGGCATGAACCATACCGTGCATACCTAGCCATCCAAAATTAAGTATATGGCTTTGTGGGAAGGAACCAAGACCAAGTAGAGTGGTAATTACCGGCACTTGTGCCTTCTCTGCAAATTCTTTAAGCTCATCATACGCTTCCGAAATAACTACTCCCCTGCCTGCAATAATAACAGGCTTTCGAGCCTCAAGAATAAGCTTTACTGCCCTTTTTATTTGAACTGTGTGTATCCGTGACACGACTTTGTAACCAGGCATATTGATTTTCTCAGGGTAATTAAATTCTATCTCTTCCTGTTGTACATCTTTAGGAATATCTATTATTACCGGGCCAGGTCTTCCTGTTTGTGCTATATGAAATGCCTCTCTTATTGTTATTGAAAGCTTTTCCGTTTCAGTGACAAGATAATTATTCTTAGTTATAGGCAGAGTAATGGCACTAATATCTGTTTCCTGGAAAGCATCCTTCCCAATAAAAGGCCGGCTAACCTGGCCAGTTATACCTATCACCGGGGATGAATCCATATATGCATTGGCAATACCGGTTACTAAATTGGTTGCTCCTGGCCCCGAAGTTGCCAAGCATACGCCTGCTTTGTGAGTGACCCGTGCATATCCATCTGCAGCATGTGCCGCACCCTGCTCATGCCTGAATAGTATATGTCGAAGCTGTGGATATTGGGGAAGAGTATTATATATAGGAAGTGTAGCTCCCCCAGGAATTCCAAAAATAACTTCAACTCCTTCTTTTATTAAAGTCTCACATAATATTTGAGCGCCAGTCTTTTTCATAACATTCTCATTTAACTGGAAAAAACCGCTCCAGAACTAGCTGAGGTGACTTGGTCCGCATAGCGTTTTAAATAACCATTATTTACCTTAGATTTGAATTGTGGTAAAGCATTTAACCGTCGTTCTATCTCCTCATCTGTAAGTTCTATTTCTAATTTATGGTTGGGAATATCAATACTAATAATATCACCATCTTTTATGGCGGCTATAGGCCCTCTCACTGCAGCTTCGGGGGAAACATGGCCTATGGCTGCTCCCCGGGAACCTCCTGAAAAACGACCATCGGTAATCAACGCAATCTCTTTATCCATACCCATTCCACTTAACAGTGATGTAGGCGTTAACATTTCGCGCATACCCGGACCTCCTTTCGGTCCCTCATAACGAATTACCAGGATATCTCCAGATTTAAATTTACCAGCCATTATGGCAGAGGTAGCATCTTCCTCGCTATCGAAAATTCTGGCCGGGCCTTTATGAGCCAGCATCTCTGGTTCAACTGCTCCGCTTTTTACCACTGCTCCATCAGGAGCCAAATTACCAAACAGTATACTAAGACCCCCATTAGCGTTATAGGGACTGGATAAAGAATGAATTACATTTCTATCTTCAACCCTGGCATGTTTTATTAGCTCGCCAATTGGTTTTCCCAACACTGTCATGGCATCCAGCTTCAATGACTTCGATATTTCCTGCATCACCGCCTGTACACCGCCAGCAACATCCAAATCTTCGATATGCTGCTCACTCGCCGGAGACAGTTTACATATATGGGCAACACTATCACCCACTTCATTTATCCATGACAAAGGGAATTTTATCCCTGCTTCATGGGCTATTGCTGTAAGATGCAAGACAGTATTGCTACTACCTCCCAATGCCATATCTACAGCGAAAGCATTATGGATGCTATCACTTGTGATTAAATCTTCAGGTCTGATATTTTCAGATAGGACCTGCATAACTTGCTGTCCTGCGGCATAAGCCAGCTGAATTCGTCGCGCCTGCACCGCCGGTATAGTTCCATTACCAGGTAGCGCAATTCCTAATGCCTCACATATACAGTTCATGGTATTCGCGGTAAACAAGCCCGAGCAACTACCACAACCAGGACAAGCGACCTTTTCCATTTCCGTCAATCTTGCCTCGGTAATATCACCTTTGATAGCCTCACCAACAGCTTCATAAACGCTGATTAGATCAATTGACCTAAGCCTATTATTATCATATATCTTACCTGCCATCATAGGCCCGCCACTCACAAATATACAAGGCAGATTTATTCTTGCCGCGGCCATCAGCATACCTGGTACTATTTTGTCACAATTTGGGATAAATACCAGAGCATCAAACGCATGAGCCATAGCAAAAACTTCGCAGGTATCTGCTATAATCTCTCGGCTTGGCAAGCTATATTTCATACCTTCATGATTCATAGCAATACCATCACATACAGCAGTGGTGTTGCCCACGAAAGGAACTCCTCCTTTGTCCCTGATTCCTTCCTTAACCGCCTGCACGATGGATTCCAGATGAACATGTCCTGGCACTATATCATTGCTGCTGCTGATTATTCCTATAAAGGGCTTGTCCCAATCATCAGTTGAGCAACCTCTTGCATACAACAAAGACCTATGAGGTGCACGTTCAATGCCTTTTTTAATTGCGTCGCTTCTCAATGTTTCCTCCTCATAACTAAAGTGTAGACTCTAGCACGTACAATCAATTGGTTTCAAGTGTAGTGATTTTGTTAATCCTCCGTATGTGCCTGCCTCCCTCGAAGTTTGAAGATAGAAATGTTCTTACAATATCCAACGTAGTACTGGTTTCTATGTCCTCACCTTTGAGACAGAGTATATTCGCGTCATTATGTTTTCTAGCTCTACTTGCTGCGAGGGCATCATAACATAAGGCTGCTCTTATGCCTTTCAGCTTGTTGGCTGCTATACTCATTCCAATACCAGTTCCACATACTAAAATACCTTTTTCAGAACTACCTGAACTAACACTTTCTGATACTTCCTTGGCAATATCAGGGTAGTCTACCGAATCAGTGTTATAACAACCATAGTCATGGCAGACATAACCTGAATCGTGTAAAAAATCCACTACTTTTTGCTTTAAAAACAAACCACGGTGATCACAACCTATAGCAACATTCATGATTTCCCCTTCCTTTGGCAATAATCATTAATAACTCGCTCGATATCTCCCTGGGGGATTATTCCTTGACGTAAGACGACAGGTTCCACTCCAGTAATATCTATTATCGTAGACTCGTTACCGCCAGGTGTTTCGCCTCCATCAAGAATAAGATCAACTTTATTTCCTAATTGTCTGTGTACCTCATCCGCTGTAAGTGCACTTTGCCCTCCGCTTATATTTGCACTTGTACCAATTATTGGCTTACCGAGGTATTTAATAAGAGCTAAAGGGGTTGGATGCCTTGGTATTCGCACCGCCACTGTGGACTGACTGGAAATGTATTCAGGTAGAGTATTAGCCTTCCGCATAATGAGGGTCAGACCTCCAGGCCAGAAATATTTTGCCATAATGAAGGCCATTTCAGGTATCTCTTCAGTTAGTTTTTTAAGCTGTGATATATTGCTAATAAGTAATGGAAAAGACATATCTTTAGGTCTATTTTTTACTTCGTAAATTCTCTTTACAGCTTTACAATTGGACATGTCAGCCCCTAATCCATAAACAGTGTCGGTAGGAAAAGCAATTATTCCTCCTGCTCTGAGGATTTCTACCCCTCTAATAATAATCTCTCTTGAAATATCTATTTTCTGTCCCTTTACTGTAGAAATATACCGCGGATTTAGAAGCTGTACGTGCTATGAAAACTATTAGTAATTTAGAATATTCTCTATTGCCAGTGCTTAAATTATATGCAGTAAGAGTATAGAGGTAATTGCTATGTTCATACTATTTTAACTGACAGCCAATATTCGCCAGTTAATTGAAATACCAACATTCCTATATGCTGTCTTCCTTGTTTATCAGTTTATCCCCTTGACGCTAGTATACCACAATGAAAATGCAGGGTCTTGCTCTGATAATTTATGGTCAGGCTGTAATATATCATTCAATGGATTTGCTGCTAGACTCCGTTTAATCATGTCGTTGTCTTTGGTGTGCATGTAACCCTGCGTTGTTTGTATACTCGAGTGCCCAAACATTTTCTGAATCGTAGAAGTAGTTAAACCACGACTTTCATAGGCTCCTGATGTACTATGTCTAAATGCATGAGGGTGAGCTTTATAGGCTGGCAACCCTGCTTTAGCAAATGCTTTTTTGACCAATCCTTCAAGTCCAGCTACTCCTAAAGGAGCGTGAGGATGTTCTCCCCAGAAAATGTTATCGTCATCACCATGCCCATTCCTCAACGCTAACAACGCTAACTTTGTTTGCGGCATCAGAGGAGCAAACCTACTTCCAGTTTTCCCTTTATGTGGTATTACAAGACACTCATTTTGAATGTGTTTAAATTTTAGCCTACTAACCTCACCGACCCTTGCTCCCGAACTATACATTACCAATAAGGCTGCCAAATCCCTGTCACTATGTTCTACAGCAAATAGCCTTTTTGCTTCGATATCATCCAGATACTCAGGCTCCTTTCTTTTTACTTTTGGTCTTGATAATTTTGCCATGATATTAATAGCCCCGAATTCATTCTCTGCGAATTTGTAAAACCACTCTAGTGTCTTGAAGTAACTTCTCCTCGTAGAATCCCCGTTGAATTTTTCGATGAACTGATTTATTTCCGTTGTTGTTTGCGGTAGCAATTCAAATAATTTGGCAAATTGATTTAAGGTGCTTCTGTAATTTTTCACTGTAGTTGGCGACCATCCAAGCCTGTTTACATCAAAATATTTATCGATAACGTCTGTAGTTTTAATTTTTGTTAAAGTTAATTCATAGCTACTACATAGAGGACACATGCCTGTAAAAGTTCTCCTGTGCCCTACAAAGTGAAACTTCTGAGTTAACGTTGGAGTGACTCTATTGATGTTCAATAAATCCCGCCAATCTCCTATATCGGCAAATTCAATAAACTCATCTTTGAGGTGAGATAATAGGCATTCGGCAAGATAACCGTCGAACAATTCAAACTCATTGTCTTCTACAATATTGCCGTATCTATCTGCTGTCGAACAATCAGCATACCGCTTCCAGTATAGGGTAAATTGTAATGCAACATCTGCTAGCTCTTGGTAATGAGTTGCCTCCATTGTTATTAATGTATTCATATTAACCCTCCTTGTTTTGCAATCCCCTCTTGCTGTAGCAGGAGATAAAACTCGTGATTAGACAGGCGAAGCCTGGCTAATCTTTGATTCTGACCGCAGCAGAGACATACCCTCCGCTGTCTGCAGTCGCTCAGTCGTGAACTCGTAAACACGTTGCTGGCACTAGATGTTGCAGGGTATGCCTCTGACACGCTATTTGTGGATTCTAAAAGTTGTGATATTAAATGTATCTTCACTTCGAAAGCTTCTGCCTTGGAGTCTCTCTATTATTAATTTGGTGCCTCGCAAGTTCATCTGACCCCTTATCCTGCTTTGCCTTTTGTTGAGTTGAATAGTGGCTTTCATTCTGTAACTTAATCAGCATCCAATGCTTCTCGTCAGGATGGTAACTATTCAAATGATACATTAAGCTCAGTTTACGAGTGAATTTTCTGTAGCAATGGCCACACTGCCATAGATATATATTCTGCCTATTTGTCCTGTCTTTATAAACTTTTCTATTCGTATTCACTATACTTTTACCTCTATGCATAATATAAAACATATTTGCAGAATATGCAAGTTTTTAGGCATGCCCTAAAAAAAGAAATATAAATTAAATTACAAGTGAGGAATTGTTTTTTTATGAGAAAATCCAGGGGGCAAGCTCTGGGCTCTCCCTTTGGGGGATTGTGAGGGCGAAGCCCTTGCAATCTTTAACCCCTCATAAGCTGTTATATGTCCATTAATATGACCATCAGTAATTGCCATGTCTAATCGGGTTCTAACCCTTCAAAAGAAGAAGCCCAAGTTGAGTTGAATGTCTGAAATTCGTTGAGAGCTAATACTTCATGTATTTTGTTAGTCAGGTATGGAAAAACAATGCCATCTGAGCTAAATATAATAGGTGTATTTTAGCTCACTTTAATTCAGGTGCGATTTTGGAACAGGAACAACTCGGATAGGCTTATGCCCAGAGCTTCTGAAATAGCTGCGATATTCTTGAGCGAGAGGTTTCGCTCTCCTCTCTCAATACTACCTATATAGGTGCGGTGTACGTTCGCTTTGAACGCAAACTCTTCCTGCGACAGCCCTCTTGCTGTTCGTAATTCTCTTATCCTCTGTCCAAATTGCTGTTGTAGAGTATCCATTCACCATCATAAGAATAATTGTTTGACAAAATAGTATTAGGGTGCATACTATGAATCTACAGACTATAAGTAGCACTTATAGGGGTTTTGTCATATTTTAGGGAAAGGTTCTTGTTCAGTTATCGATTGAAATAAGTGAAGGGAAAAATAGAAGGAGGTAGAGTAAATGGCTAGTATTGAGGAAGTCATTGAGAAGTGTTCTGTTGAGGAACTGCGGGTTGCGGTTGATAATAACAAGCTACCAAGTAAAGGTAAAAAGCACGAGCTAGTTTCATTGCTCATCTCAAACATCCCCCCAAAGAAAATATTACAGTGTCTTAGCGATAAGCAACTTCAGCTCATTCTTAAAAGAAATAGTCTCCCTATAAATGGAAATAAAAATGAAATGGTTAAATGGATTCTGGCGCTGACAAAGTCGCCCAAGCAACAAGCTGCTCGCCAAATTGAGTCCCTTGTCACGAAAGAGACAAAGCCGGGAACGAAGGAGGCTGACTATAAGAAAGGGATTAAATTTGAAGAACGAGTTGCTTCATGGGCGAAGAGGAAATTTAATACTGACTTCGCAAAGTCTGACCTTGTTAATGGGATGGTTGCTCGCCGCCCTCACCAAGTAGACATACATGTTCGTAAGAAAAAGCTATTCGGACAGGATGATATCTGGATAGAATGCAAGAACATGACGAGCTCAGTAAAGAGAACACACATTTCAAAGCTAGTAGATGATGCAAAAGATGTCTATAAAGCCTTTGACAAAGGTGGAGAGGAATACTATTACAATGGACTCTTATTCGTCTCTACGTCTAAGTTTGACCATGATGCTCTACGTTATGCTGATGAATACGATGTTTTATGTATCATCTTTGATGGCAAAACATACAAGCAGCAGAACAATCCAAAGTATTGGCTTGGGCAACCTCAGTGGTTAGACCAAGTGATGTATGGTCGTGAATAAGCTGAAAAGATTTAGGGGAATAGTTTCATGTACTTTGCGAAGAACCAGCGTTATACTAGGAATGTAACCTAGAAAGATATACCACCACCTTCATGAATAGTAAGCCCCCCTCCAGTTTTAAAGCAGCCTTGTATTTTTGCCCCATTACGCGACGAAGTAGTCCCCGTAGGATTAAGTCTACATTTGATTGGCCAAACAAATTTTCCATTAATTGTGCAAAGGGTGACAGGCCATTCAGAAATACATGGTCGTATTGCTTCCCAGATTAATTCCGAACATTGCTTTGTTATTTGATTATGCAACTTGACCTCTGATAACGAACGAAACCGAAGGTTTAGGCAAATACCTTCCTTCGCTACGGAGATGGTAAGAGCGTTCGCACTAGGAGGACATTCGATGTCATCTACCTCGTCTAGAAGAACCCAATCATTTGCTTCCATTATTAAAATAGGGTCACCGTTCGCCTTTCGCAAATCCACTGATATACCTTTGAAGCCAAAAACATCACGGCTTATAGATATTGCACTATGGCTAGCCAAACGCAATATATAATTGGGGCTTATATAGTAGTTACTTCCTACCTGCAACAATATTTGCTCTCGCTGCCAATTAAACTTAGCTCTCGGAGCAGCCTTTTCCAAATATGGATTTGTCTTCCACTCTTGTAGTTGTGTAATAGTGAACGTACCAACATCAGCTTCTTTATGATGCTGTAGGCATAGAGCTATCATGCCCTCAGCTTTGTGGTGATGCTGAATTCGCCAAGTAGGATTAAAATGATGCCAAGTGAGGAAAGGGCTTCCACATATTGGACAACCGAAATTGACTTCCTGCCTTAGAATCCTCCTCACTTCTGATGGGGGTGTCTTAGAGACTGCATTATACATGTCTTTTTACTTATCTAGAGGATTGTACATCTTCTATCCACAGCATATCATCTTTATCGTAGCTTTCAAGTTTCCCTGTCTTAGGGCATTTATAACTATTGTTAACCAGTGTGCTAGTTCGGAAAGACATCTCGTCGCCAAATGCTATAGGGGATTGGTGTTTCTCACCACATATCTTACATTTATAATAAACAGGCATTGCTATTACCTCCTGCCATGAAACAACTCGTAAAGGTATCTCCATAGCTTCATTCTACACTGACAATTCCTTGATAGTAAAGGAAGAGACCGCAAGAATGGCAAGTTAACAAGCTGTTAGAAAGTATGGTACCGTTCCAAAGTTATTGATAAGGGAGAATTAGAACATGGATAATATCCATCTTGTTTTTGAAATAATAGCCTTGTTGGTGTTGTATCTTGTGAATATTCAGATGCTGACAATATTATACAAAAAGGTTAAGAAAATAGAGAATAAACTCAATGCCCACGCCACTGATAAAGCAACACAATAGCTATAGCCCCAACTATAAAATAGCATGTATGTAGTAAATCAGTACCAAAATCGTAAGACGTTTTAATTGGAAGTGATATTAGAAGACACGACGTAATAACGAGAAGAATCTCCTTTTGTGGACTTATATCCCTTTGACTCCTCCGAGTATTATGACGAATTGGTAATTGCTTGTAGCTTATAGATAGCATGCTATATTTCGTATATGAAGTCTGGTTTAAAAAACTTCTATTACTAACTATCATCCTATTGTTACTAATCCTGCCAGCCAGTTTGTCAGATAGCAATACTACTACAGCCAATGCTCAAGTCGTTCAAGATGAAATAGCCTCTGCTACTCTCACTATCACAATGACTACTGTTTCTAATCCATAGGTAATGTTATGGTGGTTTTTCGTTATATTGAATACAGACTCAAGAAATGAAGAGAACCGTTCATAATTTCAGGTTTGGTTTCTGTGTCCATAAAGTCAAATCAGGACTAAGCAATAAAATTATTCAATCCCTAGATGGTTGGAAGACTCCAAACATGGTCAGTCACTATGCACAATCATTGACCTTTGAAGATGCTTTGGCTCTATATAGTGAGAAGAATAACGTTGGAG
>CAZZHQ010000055.1:0-15482 GCA_964654015.1 uncultured Dehalococcoidales bacterium
AAAGAGGACATTTCTATCGAGTCCTATAGAGGACATTATCATGGAGTTTCAACAATGATTTTAATATTGCGCCAACGCTTTCCCTCTCACACAATAAGAGGGTTTTTGAAATTTATTGACAGTTTCTTCATTGCCGGTCTATTATGTCGGGAATATGGTAATAGAAATAGATACAGAAGGAGGCTTAGTATGATTCCTCAGGAGTTTGGTATTGAAGGCAAGGTAGCAATCGTAACCGGGGCTGGCAGAGGTATTGGAAAGGCGATTTCCCTGGTGCTTGCAGAGGGTGGTGCTGACATTGTGGTGGCGGCTCGCACTGTTGATGAGATTGAAGCTACTGCGGAGGAATTGAGGAAATTAGGGCGACGTGCCATAGCTGTTAAGACTGACGTTACCAGCAGGGACCAGGTCGAAAACATGGTGAAACAGGCTATAGCCGAATTCGGCAAGGTGGACATACTGGTAAATAACGCTGGCGTATCCCATCCCAAACAACTGGTAGCGGTACCCGGTGTGAAATTTCCTGGCTGGAAGAGGGTGAAAGACCCGGATCACTCCCTGAGCGATGAGGAGTGGCACCAGACCATGGATTCTAATGTAACCAGTCTATTCCTGGGGACAAGGGCAGTAGGGCCATATTTTATAAAGCAGCGGAGTGGAAAGGTCATCAATATCAGCTCCAACAGCGCGGTAGTGGGCGTTGGCTGCTTCGTGCCATATAATACCAGTAAGGCAGCCGTTTGTATGTTTACCAGGTGCCTCGCCATAGAATGGGCTCCATTCAATATCAACGTGAATGCCATAGGGCCCGGCGATTTCTATACACGACTGGCAGCGGATAAGTATGAGAACGCCGAGCTCAAGGCAGATATGCTGGGAGGCATCCCTATGGGACACACGGGAAATCTGCGTGACCTGGGACTGCTGGCGCTATACATAGCCTCTCCCGCCTCGGATTATCTGACAGGGCAGACCATCTTTCTAGATGGTGGCTCAGCGGCGCTGTGATGCTTTTGTAAGTCCCTGAAATATTTGTTCCGGATTAGCTCATTGGTCCGATTGGAGCTACGCTTTTCCTAAATATCTCATTCAGCACCTGGGCTAGAGCGGCATATATTGCTGAGAATCCGCAGATGATTCCTTCAAAGCCGGCAATGCTCTTTATGATGGCACTACCAGTAATATCAGCGAGAGCCAGTAAGAAGAACAACAGGGTCAGGGAAGCAAATACGAATTGCAGTGCTCTATTTAGTTTCAAAGTACCTACAAACATAACTCCGGTAAATAAACCCCATACGAGCAGGTAAGCCGCCATTGCGATGCTATTCGGAGGGTTCCCCCAGCCTATTTGAGGCATTACTATTAAACCAACCAGGGAGAGCCAGAAAAAGCCGAAGGAGCAAAATGCAGTTGTCCCGAAGGTATTGCCTTTCTTCCATTCCATGAGCCCTGCAACAACCTGTGCCAGGCCGCCATAGAATATGCCTACTGCCAGTATCATACTGCCCAGGGGGAAAAGGCCGATATTATGCAGGTTCAGGAGTACTGTTGTCATGCCGAACCCCATTAAGCCAAGAGGGGCAGGGTTTGCCAGGGTATCCTTTATTTCAGTCATAACTTTAGGTTCCTCTGTAATTTTTGGTTCCTCCTTTTGTTATTGCGGCTGATTCTCTCTATTTAACAAAGATGTAAAAGCCCAAAGACGTGTTAAATCACTTGCGAGTATCGGTTGAGCCTGTATTATATGCCTTATTGGGAGGGTAAATCAAATGTTAGGTTATAGAATATGAGATAGAAGGACACGAAAGCCGATGATGATCAGGACTGCGCCTCCAATGATTCCTGCCTTTGCTCCGACCAGTTCTCCGAGTTTCTTACTCAACATGAAGCCAGTTATTGAAGCCAGGAAAGCGACAACACCGATAACGGAACAGGCCAGGACTATGTCTACCTCGAGGAAGGCGAATGACAGGCCAACTGCCAGGGCATCGATGCTTGTTGCCAGCGACAACGTAAGCAGTAGCCACCCTCTGGTAATATCTATATCTTTTCCGCGGTCATCGTCTGAACGAATAGCCTCCCAGATCATCTTTCCTCCGATAGCCGCCAGCAAGCCAAAGACCACCCAGTGGTCGTAATTCGCTACTAATTCTACAACAGTTCGTCCGGCCAGCCATCCCAGTGCTGGCATTATTGCCTGGAAGAGCCCGAAGGAGAAGGAGGCACGCAGCATTTGGGGGACTGAAAGGGTTTTCATCGAGGCACTACCACTGATGGACACCGCGAAACAGTCAACAGATAAGCTGAGTGCTATTATTACTAGTGAGATAATACCTGCGATTTCCATCGCTGAAGTATGGCACAGGTGAGCTTCAGGAGTGAAATACCGGTTGGTGAAAAGATGGAGTATCTAATCCCGCCAGGGATAAATCATTGTAAGATATTTTATTATGCAGGATGAATACTATTTGTTTTAACACGGGTTGTATTAGTTGCTGTTGTAACAGGTAAGCATTGCTTGATACTATCCAGGATAGTAATTCTAGTTCTGAGTCTTCAATTACAGGAAGGTAATTACTGGACTGTGGATATTATAGTTTCGGTAAACGACGTGAGCGATTGAAATTGTTTTCAACAAAGACAGGGGCAGCAAAATTACTAATAGGCACAGTCTTCGGACTGGTCGTACTGAAACTGCTTGTAGGTTGGTTCACTGGAAGTATCAGTGTCCTGGCTCAGGCAGCTGACAGCCTGTTGGATATACTCGCAGGGGTAATTACATTTTCAGCAATTCGAATTGCAGCTAACCCTGCTGATAAGGAACATCCCTATGGGCATGGCAAGGTGGAAGATGTCGCGGGTGCCCTGCAGGGGATTCTTATAGCAATTGCGGCTGGACTGATAATCTATTCATCTGTTCGCAGGATAATAGCAGGCACTAGTGTTGAATTAGCGGAGACAGGGATAGCTGTAATGGCAGTTTCCATCGTGGTCAGCATATTTTTGTCTCGTCATTTATTAAAGGTAGCTCGTGCTACGGCTTCGGTAGCCCTTGAAGCAAATGCGCATAATATTTCCGCCGATATTTATTCCGCCCTGGCAGTACTGATTGCCATGGTGGCGGTAAGACTGACCGGATATAGCGTTATTGACCCAATAATTGCTATCGGAGTTGCCATTTACCTGCTGAGAATAGCCTCTAATACAGTACGCAAGCCGCTATCTGGTTTGATAGATGCAAAGTTACCGCACTCTCAGGAGACAGCTATTAAGGCTTGTCTGGCAAAACATAGCCAGTATGTGCTTGGCTATCATGCGTTACGGACACGTCGGTCTGGCAGTCAGCGCTATATAGACCTGCATCTGGTGATGAATAAGGATGTTAGCTTACAGCAGGCCCATGATGTTTGTGACATGATTGAGATGGAAATTGATTCCAGTCTCCCCGGTGCGAATGTAACAATCCATGTTGAACCAACTGGCATTGAATGAGAGCGGTGCGTGTTTAGCTTATTTAAGTTATATTACGACAGCATGACTGTTCCAGGTGCGCTCATATATACCCAGTATCCATGTCCTGGCTTCAGCTTTCCGCCGTTTTGACCCATGGTAGGACAATACCAGCTACCCGTAGCGGCGTCCCAGCCATATAGTACGGAGTATGCTTCTCCAATGCTTGCCAGGTAGGTGTCGTGGTCCTGCTCTTCAACCGAGGTGAAGCCGAGCATATTCCAGTTAGATTGCAAGTTGTATCCTGCTGTTGCAGCCTCTGAACCATGTGTCGTCAGCACGTCGGCTGTTTTGGTGTACACCCAGTATCCGTTTCCATCCTCTATAGACCGGAGTGTGCCCCCTGTTTGTTCTCTCCAGTAGTCCCATGACCCGCTGGATGTGTTGTAATGGTAAACCATGTCGATGTTGCCGACATCGCCAGAGGCGAGGTTGGCTGAGTTGATAATATCGTCGATGTCGCTACTTTCGGGAATTAGCGGTAAAGAAATAAGATTCCACCCCGCCGAAAGGTCTATATCGTAGCTGATGGTAAGAGGAGTTGATTCAGCCGGTTCAGTGTTGAATTCCCATACGGGGCTTTCAGCGCTCATTCCATGGCTGTCAGAGGCAATGACCTTCCAGTAGTAGGTACTGTCCTTTTCCAGTTCTCCGGGCTCAAAGCTGGTTGAGGACTGGTTGCTGGCTACTAATGTGCTGGCATCGACCGTGTCGAAATAGACATCGTAGGTCAGGGAATCTCCTTCATCAGGGTCATCTCCATACCAGTTTAAAACAGCCTCGACGGATACATTAGCGCCCAGAGTTTCTGGCGAGGGGCTGGTTGGTACATTAGGAGGATTGTTTGGGAGAACTTCAGTGGTGGCCTGTGATTCGGCGAAGTTCTCAGACCAGAGGGTACTGTCATCGTTGAAGGACCAGGCGCGGTAATAGTAGCTGGTTTCAGCAGAGAGTTCAGTATCTGAGAAGGCTTCAACATTACCGAAATAAATCTCTGTGCCATCATTTATATCTATAGGGAAGCCACCCTGCTTGCACTGTATCTTTGTCTTATCAGCGTCAGCAGCCATGGTCCATGACAGGTTGATTTGCTGGCTGCCGGAGGCGATAGTAGTGAAAGAAGCCGGTGCCTCCGGCAGGACAGCTGATAAGGAGGCAAAACTGAGTTCGGCTCCGCTGGAGGAACCTGCGCTGTTTTCAGTCTGAGCACGGAAGTAATAGATGGTATTCGGGCTTAAATCAGAGATGACCTGGCTGAAATCATCGCCAGTGTTTAGATTGCCTGACCAGTCGGTGTTGAAATCGTATGGTTCGCCTGGGTTTATGTCATATTCGAAGCGGACCTGGCAGCTTTCGCCGCCGTCGCTATCAATAATCCCGTTGAGGGTGGCAGTTTGCTGTTCTATTGAGGAGGCAGCCACTGTGCTTGTTGTTGGGGGGAGTATCAGTCTTGCAGTGGTAGCCTGTGATTCGGCGTGGTTCTCGGACCAGAGGGCGCTGTCATCGTTGAAGGACCAGGCGCGGTAATAGTAGCTGGTTTCAGCAGAGAGTTCAGTATCTGAGAAGGCTTCAACATTACCGAAATAAATCTCTGTGCCATCATTTATATCTATAGGGAAGCCACCCTGCTTGCACTGTATCTTTGTCTTATCAGCGTCAGCAGCCATGGTCCATGACAGGTTGATTTGCTGGCTGCCGGAGGCGATAGTAGTGAAAGAAGCCGGTGCCTCCGGCAGGACAGCTGATAAGGAGGCAAAACTGAGTTCGGCTCCGCTGGAGGAACCTGCGCTGTTTTCAGTCTGAGCACGGAAGTAATAGATGGTATTCGGGCTTAAATCAGAGATGACCTGGCTGAAATCATCGCCAGTGTTTAGATTGCCTGACCAGTCGGTGTTGAAATCGTATGGTTCGCCTGGGTTTATGTCATATTCGAAGCGGACCTGGCAGCTTTCGCCGCCGTCGCTATCAATAATCCCGTTGAGGGTGGCAGTTTGCTGTTCTATTGAGGAGGCAGCCACTGTGCTTGTTGTTGGAAGTTCAGGTTCAGGTTCAGGTTCTGGTTCTGGTTCTGGAGGAGGAGTGGGTTCTACGGATTCCAGTCGAAATACGGTAACACCATAGTGCTGCATCCCATAATAGCTTCCCCCCCAGGTCATGGAATGGTCATTATGATCCCAGGTATTATTTAGATAGACAGTATCAGGCTCACTATATCCGAAGCCGACCATTGAGTGCCCGGCAACCTGGATCATCACCGGTCGACCGGAATCAATCTCTTCCTGGAAATCAGCGAAGCTGAATCCATTGTCAGGGTTGCTGCCTAATCCTTTAATATACTGTGAGAAATTTGTTTCTACATCATATCCACGGGATTCGGCGAACAGTCTCATGCCATGACTGCCATCCCTGTAACTGGGTTCGCATGAGCTGTAGTCGTATAACGGGCTACCATCTCCCTTGAAGAAGAAGAAAGTACCGCCATCACTGGTGTTCCAGTTGTTATATTGGTTTGTTCCCATGAAGTCGGCAGTGCAGTCTGCATAGCCGCTCTCGTCCCAGTTGCCGTAGTAAGGGTCACTGGAGCTGCCAAGGGACGACCAGTAATCATCTACATGTCCCTTTGTTTCTAAACCATCTAAACCCTGGTGTGTGGCGCTCAGTGGGCATTCGCCTGAGCCCCATACTGAATTGGTCATCGGGCAATCTCCGTCATTGGCGGGACCGTCATACATATTTTCATAGCCCTGATTGTCGTAGTATCCGAACATCATGGCAGCCGATGTTGCCGAGCAACCGTAGCTCCAGTCGAAGGCCGGTACAGAGGAGAGGATGTTACTCCCGCTAGCTCCACGTTTAGGAAGCTCTGCTGTTGGCGCCGTGTCTTCAGATGGACCACCTGGCACCAGTATCAGGTCTATCTCTTCTCCATCGTCATCAAAAGTGTCGATGTGATATTCGTTTGATAATTTGACTCCCTGATCTGCCTGGACGGTGCTGCCCATCACACCCGCTGCAAGCGACAGACTCATGGAGACGCATACAAACAGGCGTAGTATTGTTCCGGCCCATTTATTGTTTTTCTTGTTAATCATAGTTTTCATGATGTTGAAAACTATGATTGCATAGCTATATTCCCTTGTATGTAGCTCAACAGTAAGCGTTACTCTGGTCCCCGGTACCTGGAGTCAGGGGTAGATTGGTACCATGTGGGAAGAGTAGAGGCTATAGGGGGAGGGCATTCCCTTAACTTAGGTCATGGGGCAACTGGCTATTAGCTTGGCTATAGGATTTTGGTAACCAGGACTATGTCTTGCATGACCATAGTAGTTGGGATTCAAGCTTTTCTGGGTTTGTATCCATTAAGCAGGCTCTCAGGTAGATGGTCTACTTAGAAGCCGAGCAATTGTTCCAGTGTTTTATCCCCGCTCTGGACAGGGAAATACTTGAGCTTCGCCCCAAACATAGGGTCAGTTCCTATTGTATCCATGGTATTGCGTACTGCCTCTGCTACCGTTAACTGTTCACTGCAAAGTTGTTGTATCAAGTATGGGGTGGCCTGGTCTACGTAGCCCAGGCCCACGGTGGCATGCCATGCCAGGTATGTTGAGGCTCCCTTCTCGATGAAAGCCTGTGCCAGGTCGTCGATGGCGATGCAGGAGCAACCCATCATGATGATAACCGTATTGTCGAAGTCCCTTTCCATGCTTTGGGTAATGAAGCTGTCCTTGATACTGAATACCATGGGGTGTTTTGTATCGATTCTTGCCTTGGCTACGCGGTCGGTTAACTGTTCCTTAATATGCTTTGTCTCGCTATATGTTTCGTTTGTGAACACCGTTGTTATTCTTACCACGCCTTCTTCTCCGCTGAGCAAGCCAGAATGAGCGCGGAAGATGATGAGTTGATAATTCATCTGGGGAAGTTCGCGGTAAAAGTCGATGGTGATTTCGCTGCCCTGATAGAGGTCCACACCAAATCCATAGTCCTCAAGCTGCTGTGTCACCTGGTCCAGGAATGTGTGGTTGGAATTGAGCACTGAAAGCTGGTCTATGATGGCAGCCATAGGTATATCGCTTTCAGGTGTCGGTAAAGGCTCGGGAGTTGCTGGTATCTCCTGGCCGGTGGGGGGGGAGGGCATTGGTGGGGGAGACGGAGGTTTAGAGGGGGCACAACAGGAACTTATGGATAAAATGATGATGACTACCAGTGCCAGGCCTAGTAACTTTAGTGCAGGATGGTTGGTAGATTTTGACTGAGCGTCCATTAACAGGATTGTATCAATTGCCCTATCATTGTGCCAATACCTTAGCTCAACATCAAGGCAGGCGACTTATATCGGCAGGCGGTCTCTCGTACATCTCGAATTCTATGCCGGCTTCCTGAAAAAGTTCCTTGAACGCATCGTCTGCGTAGTTGCCGAAGGTTACGAAACGCTTTATCCTGGAGTTCACCAGCATCTTGGCGCAGAGTATACAGGGGGTATGAGTGCAGTAAACCGTGGCTCCCGAGAGGGTGATGCCGTGGAGTGCCGCCTGGATAATCACGTTTTGCTCAGCATGGATTGCCCTGCATATCTCGTGTCTTGTTCCTGATTCTATATTCAATTCGTCTCTCAGACAGCCAAGTTCGAGGCAATCCTTGAGGCCTGATGCTGCCCCGTTATATCCAGTAGAAAGAATGTGTTTGTCGCGTACCGCAACAGCGCCGATGTGGTGTCGTAAACAGGTAGAACGCTCTGCCACCACTGAAGCTATCTTCAGGAAATATTCATTTATATCCGGTCTGTTTCCCTTGTTCATATAAAGGTCTTGATTAACTCCTCTGCCTCGCAGGTTAGCTCCTGAAGCGAGTATTCATTTGTTATGGTGAAGTCTGCCATGGCTATAGGTCCGCCTTTATTGATTTGTTCGATTTCAGCCCTGTCACGGCTGGCTGCCTCCGATGCACTCAACGGGCGTATGGATCTGCTTCCCAGCCTTTGGTATCGGGAACTGGGGGAAGCCCAGATTGCAACCACCTTGAGTTTCTCTCCGTACTTTTCCTTTAACAGCAGGTATTCTTCCCAGGAGTAGAGCCCATCCACCACCACATTAGAGGATTCCAGGGCGCTGTCGATTCGTGGCAGGTTTAATTTAGCGTAGGCAGCCATCCCGTGCTCCTTTCGCAGCTGCTCCCTGACATAACGCTCATTGTGCTCATTTAATTCGAGTCCACGGCTTTGTAGTTCTTGCTCGGTGACATCGCCAAAGTGCACGCTCTTGAAATCGTGCTTGATAAAGACGTTAGAAAGCTCCGATTTACCTGCTCCGGGCATACCGACTATCGCAATTACCATGCTCATTTGAAGTTCGCTGCTAGAGCTGCTCCTTTCTGGTTTTAGTGTGTTAGGGCCATTATAGAGAATAAACACGGTGATTAGCAATTTCTCGCTTGCTCCCAATGTTTTTATGTACAAAACCAGGGGGCTTGACAATAATATTATAGTGAAATATAATTCCGAATATACTATAAAAATATATTATACTATAAAAATATGGAGAAATAATGCCAGGGTTACGTGAAAAGCAAAAGGAGCGTAGAAAGCGTGACATACTTGATGCAGCTACCAGTCTGATTGAGGCTCAGGGATGGGAAAATACCAGCATGGAGGAAGTCGCGGCAGGGGCTGAAGTTGGTGTTGCGACTGTTTATAATTATTTCGGCTCTAAGGTTGACCTCGTCCAGGAGATATTTGCCAGGTATATTGGCGAGCTAATTGAGGCCGGTAGAAAGGTAATAAGTAATCGCCCTGCTGATGTTGCGGATGGTATGGCATTACTTTTTTCTGCCTATGTTGATGTAATGGCTCATCGTTTTGGTAGAAAACTGATGCAGGAGTTTTTTGCTATAGGTCTTAGCCGACAATTTTCTTTTGGTAAAGATGTAATGCCCATAAAGATGCACATAATTGAGCAGATGGGGGAACTGGCAGAGCTATATCACCAGCAGGGACAGATTGACCATGACATCAGTAAGGATGAAGCTGCCATGCTATGCTACTCGGTAGTGTCTTTGCCGCTTATGCTATATGTAGTGCTTCCTGATATGGCGCTGGATGATGCGAAGAATGCCATGCGTCGTAATTTAAAACTAATATTTAGAGGACTGGCGTCTGATTCATATCGGGCAGAAGGAGAAAAAAGTGATTGACACGCAGACGAAAACCAATAGCTTAACGGGAACTACTAATCCTATTATCAAGCTGGAGGCGGTCTCCAAAATTTACCAGATGGACCATATCCGGGTGACAGCCCTCAGGGAAGTTAGTCTTGAAATTGAAGCAGGGGAATTTATCGTTTTCCTGGGACCAAGTGGCTCAGGGAAAACAACCCTTTTAAACATGATTGGCGGTCTCGATACAGCAAGTTCCGGAACCATTATTGTAAATGGAATAACAGTAAATAAGCTCAGTTCCGGTAAACTCACCAATTTTCGGCGTATTCATATTGGCTTTGTATTTCAATTCTTCAACTTAATACCCACGCTCACAGCAAAAGAAAATATAGAGTTTGCTGCTGAGCTGGTATCTAACCCTAAGTCTGCTGACGAGTTGCTCGGGGATGTGGGCTTGAAGGAAAGGGCTCGTCATTTTCCCAGTGAGCTTTCAGGTGGGGAGAATCAGCGGGTGGCCGTAGCCAGGGCGCTGGCTACTAATCCTACCGTGCTGCTTTGTGATGAACCTACCGGAAGCCTTGACTATGAAACAGGCAAGCGTATATACAGGTTGCTTTGTGACCTTAATAAGCAAAGCGGTAAGGTAGTTGTGGTGGTAACTCATAACTTGGCAGTGGGTGATATTGCTGACCGTGTGGTACGTCTTCGTGATGGGAGTATAGTGGACGTTGTGCGCAATGCCCATCCGCTAGAGCCAGAGGCACTGAAGTGGTAGCTCTTTCTAAACTGCAGCGTAAGCTGTTCCGGGACCTGCTCGCTGGTAAAGCTCAGTTCGGTGCGGTGGTTGTCATAATAATCTTGGGTGTCGCTGGCTTTGTAGCCATTTATGGGTCTTATCAGAACCTGTATCTATCTTATGCTGATATTTATGCACGGATGAACCTGGCGGATTATTGGATATCTGTAGATGCCCTGCCATCACGGGCGGTAAGGGAAATGGACCAGATTCATGGGGTTGAGGCACAGGGGCGAATTATTGATGATGTTTCGATTGACCTGGAGGTAGAGGGAGGTCAGAAGGTAGAGGGACGGGTTATCTCCGTACCGGCAGGCGTACATCCGGAGATAAATAATGTTGTCGTGGAGAGTGGAGATTATATCAATACAGGTGCTAACCGAGAGATTTTACTTGAGAGGAGTTTTGCTGATTTCCACAAACTGGAACAGGGGGATTGGCTTACAGTTGAAGAAGGTGGCAGGAAAATCCCAATGAAGGTGATGGGGGCTGTCAGCAGCCCCGAGTACCTGTGGGTAACCAAAAGTTTTCAGGAGTTGATTCCATCACCAAAGACCTTTGGGATATTGTTTATGCCAGAGGCTCAGGCAGAAGGGCTCTTCAATATGATGGGTATGGTAAATGATGTAAATCTGGTTCTTGAAGAAGGCGTTGATGAAGAAGAGGTCCTAATACAAGTTGAGGAGATTCTTAGGCGTCATGGTATTAAAAGAGTCAGTTATCCGAATGAACCTGTTCCAATAGATGTCAGGAAAATAGATGTCGTACAGGGTGTCCGCACGGCACATATAGTGGATCGGGAATATCTGCCAAGTCATCACCTGTTGAAACTGGACCTCGATGGCTTCAAACAGATGTCCGTAATGTTCCCTCTGCTTTTTCTTTCGCTGGCTGCGCTGGCTATCTATGTTTTGCTTAACCGCTTAATTGAGTCACAACGAACTCAGATTGGCCTCATGAGAGCACTTGGATATAGCAAGATGAAAGTCTTATTGCACTACATTAATTTTGGTCTGGTATTGGGGTTACTGGGCTCAATTAGTGGAGCATTGTTAGGGCATGTACTTGCCGGTCTCATTACCGGTTTCTATTTAGAATTTTTGAGAATTCCATATGCGGTGACAGCGCCACAATGGCCAGCTATTCTGATTGGTTTTTCAATGGGAACTCTTGTTCCTTTGTTTGCGGGAGTTCTTCCTGCCTGGGCCACAGCCCGAATGAGACCGGCAGAGGCTATGCGGCCACCGGTACCCGCCGCTGCACACCGTACTTTACTGGAAATTCTGCTACCCTTCATGTCCAGGCTGCCTTTTGTGTTAAAAATACCTTTACGAAATGTGTTTCGAAATCCACGTCGCAGCCTGTTTATGGCCACAGGAGTTATGTCCGCTACAGCTATGATATTGCTCTGTATGTCTTTTGTAGATATGATGGACTGGATTACGGTAACGCAGGTTGAACAAATACAGAGTTATGATGCCAAGGTTATTTTTCAGGGATTTGGCAGCGAGGGAACAGCTCGCCGTATTGAGCAATTCCAGGGAGTTGATGAAGCGGAGGCCATATTGGAACTACCTTACCGGATAAAGCTGGGTGATAAAGTGCGAGACAGTGTCATAAGAGGTATGGAGCCAGGTTCTTCTATGTATAATCTGCTTGACCCTGATGGTATCCCTGTTCCTTTGACTGGTGACGGGTTATTGTTACCCCTTACACTGCAGGAGCAGCTTGAAGCAGAAACAGGGGATATCCTGTTCCTGGAACCATTAATTGGTTCGGTGGGAGAGACTACTACTCAGGTAGCAGGTATTATTTCTGAGCCGATGGGTGGCCGTGCTTATATGCCACTCGAAGAAGTACAGGATTTGATTAAAATGCCAGGGGCTGCAACAGGAGTATTGCTTAATTTTACGGGACAAGCATCACCGGAACTAATGGAGCGGATTAATAACCTGCCACAGGTGGCGGCCATAGAGTTCGGCAGCAGCCTTAAGGATTATATGGACGATATGATGGGTTTTTTCTGGGCATTTGTTGCCATTATGCTGGTTATGAGTTTCGCTCTGGGTTTTGCCATTATATTCAACGGAGTTACCGTTAATGTGCTGGAGCGCAGGCGCGAAATCGCTATTATGCGCGCAGTGGGAATGCGTAATCGCCAGTTGGGATTAATCATTACACTGGAGAACCTGCTGATTGCCTTTTTAGGCATCGCGGCTGGATTACCTGCTGGCTACTATCTTGCGGATTACTTTATGAAACAGAATTCAACTGACATGATGAGCATGCCAATGGTTCTTCATCTGGAGTCCTATTTTATTGCGGCGGCGTGTTCCATTGTAATATTGTTGGTTTCGCAGCTTCCAGCTATCAGGCGTGTAACAACGATGAGTTTGCCTACTGTTACCAAGGACTGGTCGGAATAATTGCTGTTGGACAGTTTTGAAGGAGGAATTGACTAATATGAAAAAGAATTTGGTTATCCTGGTGCTAATTGCCCTGCTGGTGCTTCTACCAGCAGGTTGCGCCAGCGGAGAGTCGGAGTCGGTGGAGACTGCAGAGGTTATTCGCGGCGACCTCACAGAAACGGTACCGATAAGTGGTAACCTTGAGATGCCTGACAGGGTAAACCTGTCATTTGGGATGACAGGAGAAGTGGTAGATGTACAGGTTGATAAAGGGGATCAGGTGAAAACAGGTGATATTCTGGCTAGTCTGGATACTGCTGAAATAGAGGCAAGGCTAAAGATAGCACAGCTTGCGATTAAGGCAGTAGAGATAGATTATGAAATAGCCAGGAATCGCCTGATGGAAACTCTCTATCCCAGGTATACTGGCACCACTCTAAGCGATATTGCTGGTACATGGGTGGCGCTGGACGAGATGGATGAAACTTTGACCGAGGCACAACGTCTTATGGATGAATGGGATGCTGAAGGGTTGGGGGTACAACTGGACGAGGCAGAAATGATTCTTGCCAAGGCAAAGGATAAACTTCATAAGGAAAGATGGCCCATGCCCTTTTTCGTTAAAACAATAGAGATGGAGTTGGATAAAGCGGCACTGGCCATTGATATCGCCAGCGCAGAAATAGCGGCAATTGAGGTAGTACTACCTAATGCAGTCATCACCTCCCCCGTCAGTGGCGAGATATTGTGGATTGACCTGGAGCCCGGTGAGTGGGTCGTAGCAACTGCTCCAGTTATTACCATTATTGATACCAGTGTACTGCAGATGAAGGGGATAATTGATGAGATGGATATGCCTTATGTAGAACTGGGAGGGAAAGTTATAGTTACTCTGGATGCTTTGCCAGAAAAACAAACAGAAGGGAAGGTGACCTATATCTCTCCTGTTGGGACTATACAATCTGGAGTTGTGTTTTATGAGACGACACTGGAGCTCGAGAGAATTGACAGTATGTTCAGGGATAGCATGAGCGCCACAGCTGATGTAATTGTTGAGGAAAGGAAGAATGTGCTGTTGTTGCCTGTAGAAGCTATCAGCAGAGAAGGTGGTGGTTATTACGTTACAAAGATGCTGGATGAAGAACAAAGCGAGCGGATAGAGATAAAAGTTGGTTTGAATAGTGGTCGCTTTATGGAGATTTTGAGTGGACTCAAAGAGGGTGACGTAGTATTGATGCAGGATTAATAACGAACTTAGAATGCGACTGGGTATAACCGCTATAAGGCGTCAGGAGGGAGTGGTTCTTGTGACCACTCCCTCCTTAATTGGATTTGACATGCTTCAAAATATTGTCCTATAATACTGAATTCCCTTTTGGGGAATATTCATGTGCACCTTAACAATTGAATAGGTTCTGTAGAATTACCAGTGTAGGTCAAGGAAGTAAGGGCATAAGGTGGATGCCTTGGTATCAGCGGACGAAGAAGGGCGTGGCAAGACTGCGATAAGCCTCAGTGTGCTGTCTAGCTAGCAAAGCTGGGGATTCCCGAATGGGTCAACCCGCCTGGGCAAACCCCAGGCACTCGTCGCAAGACGAGGGAGAACCGGGTGAACTGAAACATCTTAGTAACCCGAGGAAAAGAAATCAACCGAGATTCCCCTAGTAGTGGCGAACGAACGGGGAACAGCCCAAACCGAAATAGCTAAGTGGTCCTGTAGCCTAAGCTATTGTCGGGGTTGTAAGTCACGACAGATGGAATTCAGGGTCCATCACAGAGTTACAAAATCTCATTCTAGTCGAAGGTTCCTGGAAAGGACCACTATAAAGGGTGATAGTCCTGTAGACGAAAGGGTGAGGTCTCTGGTTGTGTACTTGAGTACCACGGGACACGAGGAATCCTGTGGGAAGCAGGGGGGACCACCCTCCAAGGCTAAATACTGCTGATGACCGATAGTGAACTAGTACCGTGAGGGAAAGGTGAAAAGCACCCCGGGAGGGGAGTGAAATAGAAACTGAAACCTTATGCTTACAAGCAGTCAGAGGTTCGTTTCGGCGAACTGATGGCGTGCCTATTGAAGAATGAGCCGACGAGTTAATTTATGTGGCTAGGTTAAGCAACTAAGTTGTGGAGCCGTAGCGAAAGCGAGTCCGAATAGGGCGCTGAGTCGCATGGATTAGACCCGAAACCAGGTGATCTACCCATGGCCAGAGTGAAGCTCAGGTAAAATTGAGTGGAGGCTCGAACCCGTTAATCAGGCAGAATTATGGGATGAGCTGTGGGTAGTGCAGGTGAAATGCCAATCGAACCTGGAGATAGCTGGTTCTCCCCGAAATGCATTTAGGTGCAGCCTCAAGTAATAGCCCGTGGAGGTAGAGCTCTGGATAAGTCAGGGACTGTGAGGTTACCGAACTTAATCAAACTCCAAATGCCATGGGTGGTATCTTGGGAGTGAGACTGTGAAGGATAAGCTCCATAGTCGAGAGGGAAACAGCCCAGACCATCAGCTAAGGTCCCTAATACAGGCTAAGTGGAAAAGGAAGTAATGTCGCACAAACAGCCAGGAGGTTGGCTTAGAAGCAGCCATCCTTTAAAGATAGCGTAATAGCTCACTG
>CAZZHQ010000056.1:0-14580 GCA_964654015.1 uncultured Dehalococcoidales bacterium
TTTACGGAGCAGAACCCACTCTTAACAACCTGTCCAATTTTCGGGGACCACCTCATTAGCCACTGACCAGCTAGTCGATAATTTAGCACAAGTATATCCTACAGAATTTGAGGATATATTATCCATGTGGAGACAAGCAATTAGTGAGGAATCTCCAGTTACGAAGTATTTACTTCTCTATAGAGTAATGGAATCTTTATTTGAGAGCAATACTCAAAACTTAACAGGTTGGATTATTGCTAAAGAACCTAAAGTACCGATGTTTAAAAACAGAGGAAAACATAAAGTAACATTATATACCCACCTTAGACATACTATTCATCCCCAAAAGAGCTTATTTCCAATTAAAGAAATACGTGACTCATTACCAAGATTTCAAGATTTGGTAAAAAAAGCAATAAGTGATAAATATGGTTATGTTTGAAAATTCAGTCAGATTATTGACTGTTTATTATAGGTATGCCATATTTTTTGACAGAAGCTATTTATCGTAATATTATGTTTTAGTATGCAGTGAATGTGTATGGGATAGTCTATTCTAATTGAAAAATGAGCCTGAAGGAAAGGGATTCATGCAACTCTAATGAGTGCGTGGTCTTGACAGAGGGAGATTGTATATATAGACTTAATGTGTAGGTTAGTATTTACTCGGTTTATATATCTTCTAGTCGAGACTGGAGCAGCTTGTGGTTAGAATTCGTAAACTACCAAGAAAGCCTCTTATCGAAGCAATACTAGAGTTAAAGTGGCGTGTTGACCCAAATAAAGGTGACCCTAACTATAGCATCTTCTTGGGAAGGCTATATAACCTACTAATGTCGAAATACACCTATCACGAACAGTTGCCTACTAGTATGATTCCAGAACAGATGGCTGTAAATATCGCTCAACACAGGTTCCGAGTCGATGAAGATAAATGGCCCCTTGTACAAGTTGGACCAGGACTCGTAACTGTGAATGACACAGATAACTACACTTGGGAGGATTTCGAGGTACGGGCTAACGATGTGGTCAAGAACATTTTTAAGGCCTACCCTGACTCTAATAACTTTAAAGTATCTAGTTTAGTTCTTAGATATATAAATGCAGACGACTTTGATTATCAGGATAATGATGTGTTTGCTTACCTTAGAGATAAACTAAAGGTTAATGTGGTAATACCTCAGCAATTATTCGATAGTACCGCAGTGGGAGCGTTACCGAAAGGCTTCAGCTTTCAATCGTCTTATCTGTCCCAAAAGCCAAAGGGTACTGTAATACTTAAGTTTGCAACAGGGGAACGCAGGAAAAAGAGGTCCATAGTTTGGGAAACTGTGGTTCAAAGCATGAATGAAGAATTGCCTTCCTTACCTAGAGGATTCAAGTCTTGGATTGCATCTGCCCACGCCATTACCGACGACTGGTTCTTCAAGTTGATAGAGGGCGAACTAGAAAGGAAATTTACTGATGCAGATTAAGAATTCGCAATTGACCTTGGATGCCAATGAAGAGCGTGACCCTTACCTTGAAGGAACATCAACGATCATAGTTGGGAGCGCTTTACCATCTGAGGGTATTTTTGCTGTACCAACATGGCCTGGTGCATTCGTACATGGAACGACCCCTGTCAACAGTGAGGGCTCTGTTCTTGTCTTTACAAATCCGACACTGCAATGGTTAACAATCTATCCAACTATTCAGCCTGAACCGTCCTTAGACATCTTAGAAGATTTTGATATACCATTAAAACCAAAAAGGACAAAAAGAGTCAAGGGTATTGTTGTGAGAAGGAGCAGGGCAAGATTCCAAACTGCTTTTGCTGACGATTTGGTTTATGAGATGGAGACTAATAAATAGGAGTCAGTTGTGGTTGATTACAACTGGTATGGAATTGTAGTTGGTAGTGAACTTCAACAAGGAGACTTCATATTCGACCTCGAGGTTCCAGTAGTAAGAGAAACTAAGCAGGACGAGCCTCTTGTAGAGATGCAAACCTTCGATACAATTATCCTTACACAAAGCTGTGATATTCAAAAGAAGGCCGTAGAACACGTTGTTCTTTGTCCTGTTTGGGACATAAAGGTAGCAGCGAAGATTAATCCACAGTTTGATACAAAAGGAGGGCTCGAAAGGTTAAGAAAAAGACAAGTTGTGGCGTTTCATATGCTGAGCCAGTGTGACTTGTTAGGGCACCAGTGGGATTACATGGTTGTTCAATTTGAGCGGATTATAGTAATGCCCAAAGATACTATTTTACAGTTGATAACTTCGCAAAGACAGCACCTTCGCCTTCTCCCTCCTTATAGGGAAGAGATGGCTCAGCGCTTTGGTATGTTCTTTGCTCGAGTAGGGCTTCCCATTGAAATTCCCTCATTTAAATCATAGCTCCTTGCTGTAAACATACTAGAATATCTCCTCATTGTGCTTAATACCCGCCCATCGTGGATATAGATGGTGTATAAAAATCAGCCAAAATGTGTAATTATTGTTTCTTAATTCCACCTAGTCAGTGAGAAAAGGAAAGTATCGCTCGATAAGATATGCTGTATAATTTTCATCTACGCCACAAGATGTTCTAATAATCTCGAAAAGCTCCTGATAAGTCATGTCACTGAAATACACTTCGTCTCCTAGATGCCTTTTGAATTCCTCCAATTGCTGACGGTGCATCTTGGCCTCTGGTGAAGGTACTTCATACCACAAATAGAGAAGCTTGAAACCAGTTGGTCTATAGTCTTTTGTTAGGCCTAATATGTGTTTCAACAGTTGGGGTGCATCTAAATAAGAGAATCTTGTTCTTCCTTTCTCTTCTTCACGAATAAGATTCACAAGTTCCCAGCACCTGGGTTGCTGTGTCCACAGTCTTGCATCAAGGTATTTGTCTTTAATTCTTCTTTTAGTGTGGCGATGATATGACTCGGTGAATTTAGACTCTATTGCAAGTGGCTTTAGCTTATTTCCCCTAAACTCCAAATCAAGATGAGGTGGGATTCCACCTAGAGTAGTTCGGTGAGTTTGCTCGAAATACAACTCAGTCATCCCTTGAGAAGCGCCGCAAGCTGAAGCAATCTCACTGATGTTCCGATTTAACCAGTACTGAAAGACATTAGCTACAAGAGCTGAAGAAGAATGTAATGCCAACATTTTCCCTCTCTTCTCTTTACTCCCTAGCTCATCTCCCTTTCCAGACTGAAATCTATTAATAACCTCTGGTAAGAGCGGACTAAACAGGTTATCGCCTAAGGAAAAAGTATAACCATTTTTGTCGAATTTAATCCCTTGTTGGTGTGCCCAATCCTGTTGTTGGTTGTAGATGAACCTGTATATAACAGACACTTTAATTATTCCCCTCTCAATAGAATCTTCCACAACAACGCTCTACTAAATGTAGCATTATTAAGAAATCTTGTATTTGTCAACCGCTTAACCGCTGTCAAACAAAGCATTGTTTTACCAGCTATTGGTAACTAACAATTGCATCGAATCTTTTACCGAAACAATAACAAATTGTCTGTTTAATAAGACTCATTCTAATCAGGACTGAATGAGATATCTCTAGAGAGAGAGTAATAAAATAAAAAAGAAACAGACACAGAGACAAAATAAGTAAGCTTACTAATTACTCTCTTACAGCATTTTAAATCGTCGTTTAAACGTTTGACGGCATTTTAGTTTTATTGTATCCTTTTAGATGTAAACGTGGCACTTTAATAACAGAATACGTTGGGCAGTCTGGTGGCTAACTTTATATCCCAATTACATGAGTAAAATAAATTGGAGGAGGAAAACATATGCAACAAGTAAAGTTGGTCAACGGGAAATTTGTAGCGGAGGAGGTCAAGGGTAGCAGCAATCTTGGTGACAAGCACCGATGGTATGAGATACAGAATGGCCAGTATGCTTCCTTGCTAGGTATAGCAGGGAAGGATGGACTAGATGTCACTGCGGATAGTGACCGCTCCCGAACGGTGAAGGAAAACAAAGCGGTCAGCACCATAATCAACCTTGTCCTTGAGGACTTCTTGGCAAAGCGGCATGAGGTGGAAGAGAAGCCAAAGGCAGGGGTAAAGTAGAGCAAGTTAAGCCACCAGCAATCCAACCAACTGGAGAAAATAGTGAAGCACCTTTACCTTAAGGACAATGGAGAGGTTAAGGATGCCTCCACGTCTCTCATGGTAGGCACCTGGCACAGGAGCAGCATAACCGGTGATATCAATATCTTCCTGAGTAGTGCACCAGTAGAGGTAAAACATGAGGTTCGAGTCCCATATCATAATGATATAGTCCCTCAGGTATCCACTATCCATCATGCTGGAAAGCACAGCATGGTGGTGTGAGGAAGTAGGCCTTGAGGGACATCTTTATGTTCTGCCCCCTGTTTAGTCCAGGTATGACCGGATGAGTTAACCGGTTCTCGGCACATATTCAAATATAGGAAGGGAGGTGACATATGTCATTAAAAACATCAAATGCGGACCCTAATACGCTTCAGCAGATGGATGATGCCGCCGTTGAAGCGGAGAAGGACCTTGGCGTAGTAGGTGAGGAAGCAACCAAGGCGTTAGCTGAATGGTGGCAGAGGTGGTATTTACAGGCAGGGCACAAGAGATTGGCCCGTGTATTACTCAGGCAGCTAAAACCCTGATGTGTTAATTAACACGGTACAAATCTTACCTAGTTTCATAAAGGATATGTTCTGATAAGCCAGAAAAAGCGGGCTTCGGCCCGCTTTCGCATATAGGCAAATAGGCATATAAAGGAGGTGAACATCTATGGGCTTTGATGTCGGAGCAGTAAACATCGAGTATCTGGAACGACCCAAAGGAGCAGCTTATGAGTTCATCAAGCACCTGGCAGGAAATGCAAGCTGTGTAGGGGAAGGGAATGCCTTTACCTTCTACCTCAGGAGTGAAATGGAAACTGAGGCAGCTGAATTCCTTAGCAGCATGAATGCTGGGAAAGAACAGATGGTAGAGATAGAGGAATGGATGAAGAAGCTTCCCTGGGACGATGATGGATGCCTGGCGCTTACGTTCAACTGGTGAATATAAATGCCAGTATCCGAGGGGAATTTGGAAGGCAAAGTAGAATGCAGAGGTAGGAATCATTTCAGTGAAGGGATAAAGGATAAGAGTACCCTGATGAGCCTGGCAGCGCAGGTGAAAGCGGGCATAAGCCCGCTAGGTACAGCTAAATACTTATAGAAAGGAGGTGAAAAATGAGTGGCGATAGTGATATAGGAACCTGCTGGAAGCCCTGTAACGTGGATGCCTTAGAGCGAAATGTGGCCTTGGTCTTCAGAACTGGAGATATAAATAAGCTCAATAAGCCTACCTATAGGTTCATCATTAACCACATGGGATTTATTGCTCATGATAACCTCAACGGCTTCCAAGATGAGTATTCAAACCTGGAAGAGTTTAGGGAGAGGTTACAGACCAGCGAATATTCAACACGACTGGATTACAACCTAAACTGGGCCAATAAATATGAGGGTGACCGAGATTTCAATAAATGGTACGGACCAGCTTATTGCAAGAGTGTAGCAGCAGGTATAAGGCGCATTATCTCCAGCAGCGCCAGAGGTAAAGGTTGAAATTGTGAGTTGAAGTTTGGAGGAGTAAATAAATGCAACTACGTAAATTAGGCAGGCTTTACAAAGAGGCTATTGAGCAAGAGGACTACGAGGCTGTAGATATAATTATAAGCCGACAGTTCTGGTCCTTGAAGAAGGTACAAAAGGCCTTTGAGAAGCTGATAGGCACTGAAGATAGGCCAAAGCGTATTAACCCAAATCCCTTTGATACTCCAACTTATTACCTGATGAAGCCCAGTGAGCAAGCAAATGTGGAAGGGAAGTTTATGTACGAGGTATTGATGGGTGAACACAGGATAGAGGGAGGTGCAAGATGAGAGAAGTATATGTGGTTGGCTACGATGCAAATGAGCAGGATAAGGTTTGTTGCCCCGGTTCAGCGTGGAGCAGCAACAATGATTACATTGGTTTTGAATTCAAGGGAATTTATTACTGCCGTCCATGCAATACGCAAGTGGAATTAGAACACTTCAACACCCATATCAAGTCAGAGTGGCTGATTGGTAAAGTGGTTGTACTACCGGAAGGGTCATCGGTCTTTGATGCCTGGAAAGAGATTCCTGATTTAAGCCAGGACCCTGTAACTCTATTAACTGAGTTTGAGCAAACTGGTGGTTGTACCAGGATATGTCCTGAATGTGGCAGGGATTACTATGTAGAGATTGATGCCGATTTTAAATGTGATTTTGGGTATCACTTTACTCCACTAATATAAAGTAACTAAACAATAGCCAGTCATATAGTACCGGTTAAGTAAATCTAGTCAGGGCAGATAGTAGTTTGTTAAATAACAACCCTATTCTGCCCTGGTTCTGTATTATCCGAAATTAATAAATCATTTGTCAAATAACATCATCAGGGAGGTATAGCTATGCCAAACAGATTTGAGCTGGGGCAACTGGTAATGACCAGAGGGGTAAACGAAAAGGTGGCTGATGACAATAAATTCGCCAAGTTTGTGACTGAAAGCTTGAGGCGACATGCCAGCTGTGATTGGGGTGATATGTGCCAGGAAGACAAAGAGGAGAATAACCTGGCCTTGAAGAGAGGTGATTTGCGGATTTTCTCAGCCTACGAAGACAAGGTATTAGCAAAGATATGGATAATAACCGAGGCTGACAGGTCTGCAACAACCATCCTCTTCCCCGATGAGTATTAGGAACTTATATGAAATATGAGATAACCACCACAGAGGAAGAGCTGGTGAAATATTACTACCTCGTGGATGCCAATAGTCCAGAAGAGGCCGAAGAGAATATCCCGTGGGGTAACTATGAATATTGGAAGTTTATAAGCGGGGAAGTTATTGATACTGAGGTGAAGGAAGTAAATGATGGCTAAGAGTAAGCGACCATTGCTGAATGATAAGAGGGAGGGAAAATGAAGAAACAAACATCCTGCGGTAAGTATCTTGAGGAGCAGGGAATAATGGATTTGAACCCAAGATTAAGGTGTATATCCTGTGACGCAACAGTGGCTCAGCTTTATAACAGGGGAAAGGGTAGATATAACATAGAGGATGGCGAATGGATTGACTGTGATGGTTCAGGTAGATACACGCCTATCAATGAAGACAAGCAGGGGTGGATGTGTGGCCCCTGTGTAGAGTATGAAGAGGCAGAGCCAAACTGCGTGATAGTGCTATATGGAGGGCATGGAGAAGACTCAGATGACTATCAGAGATACACCTTTCGGATTGGCTCATATGCAATCATCGAAGTAGATGATGATGAGGTACCTGGAGATTTGTTTGAGCAGGTAATCAGACCATATGCACAGCAGATGGAGTGGCATCCGAGCGACCCATGGCGAGGTCATTATGCCAGTAACTTCGAGGATAGCTGGATAAAGGTCATTGATGATTGGTTTGGAACGGTAGATGGGCATAACTGCGATAGAGGTGACCTGGGTAAGTTCTATGAGTTGTATGGGCAACAGAAGCAAATACCCTCATTCCCAATGATGATGTGTTTTCCTCGTACCTCAAATGTCTGTGCCTGTGGCATTTCGGTATTTGTGCCGAAGCTTTCCCTTGAGGACTTTAAAAGTTGGTTAGGAGTTGATGAGCTGGAGCTTGAAAGCTGAGCGCTTTATCACGGCGAATATAAGAGGAGTGGGGAGTATTTTAAGCAATGGTAACCCCAAGAGAAGCAATTGAATTCCTTATAGACAAAGCCCCAGCTACCCTCAAAGAGAATAAAAGCCATGCTCCGATAGTATTTGTCTTTGGTAGGAAGGAGAACGCTATCGCCTTACTTAGGTTTAAGAACAGTGAGGCAAAGTATGGGATGATGCTGGCTACCGGTAGGAGAGCCAGATATTTAGAGCCTTATTGCGTGGCTTTCATTTCGGAGGCATGGATGCTGACAGGTATTTCCCCTGAGGGCAAACAGGTACATGACATGTCCGATAAACAGGAGTGTTTACAGGTCAAAGCCCAGAGTAAGGATGGCATAACCGAAGGTGCGACTATCCCATTTAACCGCATCGGGAAAGAGATATTCTTAGGAGAGACAATGTATGCCCCCTATACAGAGTCCAATTTACTGAGCCTCTTTTGGGAAGCCGTGAATGAACAACAGGACTAGATATAAATATGCAGTAGAGTAGTTAGGAGTATTTTAAGTAATGATAACCCCCAGGGAAGCGATAGATAATATCCTTGATAAGGTACTAGCCACTCTAAAGGAAGATAACTACCATGCTCCGATACTATTTGTCTTTGGTAAGACGGAGAACGCTATCGCCTTACTTAGCTTTAAGGATACTGAAGAAAAGCATGAGATGATGCTGGCTGCCGGCAGGAGAGCCAGATATTTGAACCCTTACTGTATCACTTTTGTATCTGAAGCATGGTTCACAAAAGAATTACCCCCCGAAGACAAGGAGATACATGACATGCCCGATAAGCAGGAGTGTTTACAGGTTACAGCTCAGAGTAAAGATGGTGTAACCGAGAGCGCCACGATTCCATTTAACAGGGTTGGAAAAGAGGTATTCTTAGGAGAGACAATGTATGCCCCTTATATAGAATCCTACCTGCTGAGCTTGTTTTGGCAGGGCGTAAATGAATAACAGAAGAACTAAGTATGAATATAGAGGAAAGGCTATTTAAACTACATAGAGATAAACCAGAATATATTGCCATCCTAAAAGTCTGCTGTGAGGCTCATCGTCGTGTAGAGCAACGGGCTATAGAAGTAGCCAAGAAATACGGTTATAGCGATACATCTTGGCTTGGCTTTGAGCATACCGATATTAAGCTGGATACCGATGATTTTAAGTTAGCGGTGAGCATCCCTAGAAGGCTTCATATCCTTGCCAATTTAGCCTTTCTTGAGGTCAGCTTCAAGTCCAATAACTCTACCAACTACAGGGTTATGGACATCGAAGAGTTGGAAAGGATATTGGCAAGGATTGAACAACTTCAACATGAGCCTACCTTCGATAAAGAGGTAGAGATACCAGAAGACATATTCTCAATTATTGCCGGTTATGAAGACATTAAGTCTCTTTTTAAGCAGGCGTTAAGAGTCGAGAGGTTTCATATTCTATTACTGGGACCTCCGGCATCAGCGAAGAGTATCTTTCTGCTGGAGCTTGCCAGGATACCAGGAAGCTTCTATTGTCTTGGCTCGGCAACAACAAAGGCCGGAATAGCTGAGATACTCTATGAGCAACGTCCGAGGATTCTTTTGGCAGATGAGCTGGACAAGTTTGAGAATAAGGATATAGCCATACTACTTTCACTAGCAGAGACAGGGATTGTGAGAGAGACCAAGGTATCAAAGCAAAGGGAGGTTACACTTAACACCAGCATCTTTGCTGCTGCAAATTCAGAAAAATGGATGCCACAGGAGCTTCTATCCCGGTTTAGGGTATTGTATCTCCCTGAATATACCCAAATCCAGTTTCTGGAAGCAGCTACTAAAGTGTTGGTAAAAAGGGGGAATGTAAACGTTTATCTTGCCAGCTATATCGCTGGGAGAACCTGGGAAATATCAAGAGATATACGAGAGGTTGTGAGGATAGGGAAGATATGCCACACGGAGGAAGAGGTCGATGCCGATATAGAATTGCTGCTGAGATATGGAAGGCAAGATTAAGTTTGAGTTAGTGCACCGATTGCATAGGACAGGGATTTGAAAGATATCTGGTCGAAATCGACATTCATGTACATCGTGTAGGATAAGAATTATTAACAGATTAAAGCTATTGATACAGTTGCTGGCTATGGAGTTGTGGAATAGACTGAGTTTGGAAAGAGTGAAAAAGGAAGAAGAATCCTAAAAAAGGAGGAAAAGATAAATGCCACTTATAAAGAGACAAAAGCTGGTTGACGAACTTAAAAGCTGGATAGATACTGAGGCGATAGCGGAAAGTGTTATAGCGAGGATTGAGGACACTCCACTACCCAAAGATGTTGATGCCCTTGATGTAGCTATAGAGTTATGGCTATCGCAGATAACTATTCTAGTTGAAGAGATATCTCGCAGGGACGTTAAAAAGGTAATTGAAAATGTACAGGCAATGCACAATTGGGCTGATGACATTAAAGAAACACTTGGGACATTAAAAATTGGGGATAGGGTTGAGTATAAGACCGAGAATCTTAAAGGTAGAGGTACTGTCGTTTTCTACAGAGGAAATATACGCATAAAGCTGGATGAGAAAGCTGGTGGGAGACGGTATATATTTCTTGGTAATGGGTGGGAGAAATACGAAAAATGAAAGTACAAGAACTTGTCTTGCTGGATTAAAGGCAGTGGCTATAAAAAGCTTGTATTAATACAGCTTTGTTAATATGTAAATATGACTAAGTGTTAAGAAGACATGGGTTAAATTGGAAACTATATGAAGAAAATAGCTATGCTATAATATAAAAGGAGTGAAAATATGAAGGGGCATATCAGAAAAAGAAGTAAATATAGCTGGACAATTGTACTTGATTTGCCTAGAGACCCAGCAACTGGAAAAAGACACCAGCAATGGCAAACAATCAAGGGCACTAAAAGAGATGCTGAACGGGAATTAACAGAGATATTACACTCTCTGGAAACTGGTAGCTATATCAAACCAAATAAGATTACTGTAGGCGATTTTCTTAAACAATGGAGCCAAAATTATGCGGTGATGCATACCTCTCTACGAACAAGTGAAAGCTACAAATCAGAAATAGATAATCACCTTATCTCTGCTCTCGGTACTATTACACTTTGCCAGCTTCAGCCACAGCAAATAGAAAACTATTATACTCATGCTCTTACTGAAGGCCGTAAGGATAAAAGGGGAGGACTAAGTGCTCGTACTGTACTGTATCACCATCGCATATTATCTGAAGCACTAAATCATGCTGTAAAGATGGGATTAATGAACCGTAATGTAGCAAAAGCAGTAGACCCTCCAAGACCAAGACGAGCAAAAATAGCAACTCTTTCTTCTGATGACATTCCCAAATTCCTAGAAGTTGCCTCAGATACTGCTTATTATTGTTTGTTTTTCACAGCTCTATCTACAGGAATGAGATTGGGGGAAATACTTGGGCTAAGGTGGTGTGATGTAGATTTTAATTCGGGTTCGTTGTTCGTGGTTCAATCATTGTATAAACGTAGTGGTGTATGCGAAATGATAGAGCCTAAGAGCCCTCATAGCAGGCGCCAAATAGCAATGCCAGCTTCGTTGATAGCAGTCTTAGAAAAGCAAGGTGTGGTGCAAGAGGCACAAAAAGGGTTACTGGGTAAATCAATAACAAAGAGAGACTTAGTATTCGCTCATCCAGATGGTAAACCTCTTGACCCAGGAGTAGTCAGTCATAGCTTCAGTAAAATTCTTATCAAAGCGGGTTTACCTCATATTCGTTTTCATGACCTGAGACATACTCATGCAACACTGTTGCTAAAAGCTGACATACATCCTAAAATAGTAAGCGAAAGGTTAGGGCATGCTAGCATTGGAATTACCCTTGATACTTATAGTCATGTTCTACCCGGGTTACAACAAAAAGCAGCTAAAAGTTTTGATGATATTTTAGAACAAAAGCAAATTGCAGAGAATGTTAGCAAAATGTTAGCAATAAACTAATTGTAGCTTTCGTGGGCCGCTAGCTCAACTGGCAGAGCAGCTGACTCTTAATCAGCAGGTTCAGGGTTCGAATCCCTGGCGGCTCACTGATTAGATTCAGCATTCGTACTTGCCTCTCTTAAGTTGTTTAAAACATTACCTGTCAATAAAATAGCTTTTATTCTTGGTCAAAACTGTTTGGGAATTCTGTAAGTAGCTTGCGTACCCACCGTGCTATACTTTGCTCTAAATGTATGCTGACATGCTAGAAAAGTAGCATGCTAGCACAGGGAGAAAGGGTTTCCTGTCATCTACAGCAGGTCGGTTTTTCAATAGAAATGAGGGAAATTCTAATAAGTAGGTTAATGGAGAAAATAACTATGAGCAAGTCTATCGTAATATTTATTTTGGTAGGGTTGCTTGTAGCGGCGATAGCATATAGTGGCGTGCAGTATGCCAATCTCAACAATCTAGCCCAAGAGCTACAAGAATCGCGTAACCAATACGTGGAATTGGAAAGTAAATACGGACCGACATATGAGCAGGAATCCGCTAAATTTAATTACTTGAGTGAGCAATACAGGGAGCTGGAAAGTCAGTACTTACGTTTAGAATACCAGGTGGAACTGGTGAATAGCAGACCAATTGAAGAAAGGGATGCTATAGCAGAGGCTCAAAGGGAAGCAGAATACTGGCATGATGCGTATAAGGCAAAACCAGGACCATGGCAAATCGTCAGGGAATTTCGGAATGAGGAAGAAATGCAGCTTTGGCTTCTTCAGGACAATACGGATAGTAATGAATACATTGCCAATCAATTTGATTGTGATGACTTTGCTCGTTTACTTCAGGCACGTGCCTATAAAGATGGATATGTAATGTCAATTGCACTAGTGACTCAGGGCGAAACTGAGTGGCATTTTGATAATGGGTGCTTTATTGGAAATAATTTTTACTATATCGAACCTCAGAGTGATCGGTTCTGGCTACGATGTAAAATTGATTAAGCTAATATTACCTGCCTATGGTAATGGTTTAGCTGTATCATATCGAGGCTCATCAAATGTGTAATGAGTTAGTGCCCAAATCTGCAAAGGATACTAAGTAGCAGTTTATATGGTAACTATAAAACAAAGGTTTGTTTGACCGTTATATATAGCTCTGTGCCATAGTAGTACTAAATATATGAACCATACATCAATAATCCAGTTTCTAAGGGACAAGGTGTTATCCCGTAGATCATTTCAGATAGTGGCGTTCGTTCTGGTATTGGCCTTAGCCGTAACGCTTTTTATCATAGCACGTACTCACCTGGATATAGAACGATTTCTAGTCTATGGTTATACTGGGGTATTTCTGGTAAATATGGTTTGTTGTGCTTCAATATTGTTTCCTATTCCTGGGGAAGCAATCAATATCGCTGCCGGAGCGGTTATGAATCCGTTGATGGTTGGATTTGTTGCTGCGGTTGGGGCTACCGTTGGAGAGCCAACCAGTTATCTGGTTGGTTATCTAGGGAGGAAGATAGCCCTGACTGGTTATTGGGACAAATATAGGAGTGCTGAGCGATGGATGAAGCATTATGGCAATTTCGCCATTTTTCTTTTTGCGTTATTGCCTATATTGATATTTGACCTTATTGGCATGGTTGCAGGGTCGACCAGGTATCCTTTATGGAAATTCTTGCTGGCTTGCTTTGTTGGTCGACTTCTCAGATGTGTTATTGAAGCATACTTAGGATTTGGGCTTCTGTCTTTTATACCATCGTTCTGGTAAGTTATCTCAGGTTGATTTGTAATTCTTATTTGATAAATACCCTTTTCGTAGTGACCAGAGTCTTTTTACATATACCGGTCCATCTTTCATTAAACTGAAAAGGGATCGGCCAGTGTATGATCTAATGCTCACCCAACAAGCACCACATCTATTAGTACAAGAATAATTATTTATCATTTCTTTCTGATTATGAAATTTGTAACGTTGCAATGAGCATGGAATAAAACTTCCGTCAGGCGTCACTACAAAAAAACTAATGCCAGCCTTACAACCCGGCATATAACCCTGTTGAAAAAACTTTACAGTATCTAGAAGTACTGTATCTGAATTGGTTATACAATTACTATGCTTTTTCAACTCTATCAGTTCATGGATATTCTTACGAAGAAGTTTTAAAGCCGCTGTATCATTTATAGAATAGCTTTGGTCGCCTGTGCGTAATGAAGTATACGCACTGTATGAGACAGATACCCCCCAATTCATAGCGGTTTTAGCTATGGGGAGTAACTCATTAAAATTGGCTTTAGTTATAGCAGTATTCAGGAGGATATCGCGATAGCCAATCTTGGCCAAGCCTGGGATGGTATCACTAAGATGTTTGTATAGACCACGGCGCCGCCGAAAATCATCATGCCTCTCATCAGGGAAGTCAAGCGATACTGAAAGCTGGTTTACTCCTGCATTGTGTAACTGTAAATATAAGGATTCACTCAGTAAGGCTCCGTTAGTTACAAGGATCAGATAAGGACTTCCTGTCCCATGCTTGATTGCTGAGACAATCTCGACTATATCTTCACGTAGAAGAGGTTCACCACCTGATATCTGTACAACTGGAGGTTTCAGTTGTTGAATTAATCTTGCATAGTCATCTGGCGCAATTTGCTTTTCATCTTTTATCACGCCTCCAAGGTCACAATGCCTACAGTTACAATTGCATGACAGTGTAACTTCTAGTGACATAGCTAAAGGACGATTAGTCAGATAATTTCTGATACCACCATAGGTGATACCTAATATGTCTCGTGGGCCAATATTTGTCGTCATCTGCTGTTAGTAGTTATTCTATCATATATAAAAATGTATTAGTGCTGTCCATGGACAGATTGGAGTGAACTGGAGTGAACCCTTAAAACTGGACAGATCAGGTTAGGAAGGTTTGGCAGGGTCGA
>CAZZHQ010000057.1:0-14430 GCA_964654015.1 uncultured Dehalococcoidales bacterium
ACATTGGCTCCCTGATATCCGGTTTCTACATAAACACTAGCTGTTACTTGCATAAATTCCTCCTCGTGAAAGATATGGTATCACCTGTTCAATTCTTACTCACCAGGATCTAATCATATATCATTTTCCGTGATTTATGGTATAGTACGTCTCTTAATAACCACAGAGAGATTATAGGGATGAGTCCCAAAATTCCTAAAAGTATTAAGAAGCATCGATTGCTATTAAGCCTGCCTTTAATCGTAATGATTATTGGAACCGCAGGATTTATGGTGCTTGAGCAATTTTCGTTTATCGATGCACTTTATTTCACTGTCGTTACGATTTCAACTGTTGGATACGGAGATATCTTTCCAATAAGTGCGGCAGGGAAAGTACTCAGCATAATCATTATCATTATCGGAATCGGAACCTTCTTGACACTTGTGACTCAATTCAGTCAATCACTGGTGCGGAGAGGGCTGGACAGATTACGAAGGCACAGGGTTGATATGCTCATCGGCATATTGTTTACCGAGATGGGCAATCAATTACTCAGGCTCTTTGCAAGCTACGACCCCGGCATAGAATCTATAAGGAAAGAATGTTTGACTAATGACAGGTGTACTGAGGCAAATTTCACCCACTTCAAGAGAGGACTCCAGCAAACTAAATTCGATATCGACCCTTCACTGTCTTACCTTGCAACCCTAAAGGATTTATTGCAGGAAAGAGGAGCAATATTAATTCGTCTAATAGAGAACCACGACCTGCTGGAGCATGAGTCGTTTACCGAGCTTCTCTGGGCCGTCGTACACCTCAGAGATGAACTAATGGCACGACACACATTTACCGGTATACCAGAAACGGACATTGAACACCTGGCGAATGACTCGACACGAGCTTACACTCTGCTGGTTAAGCAATGGTTACAGCACATGCAACATTTGAAGCGACGGTATCCCTATCTTTTCTCTCTAGCATTAAGAACCAATCCATTTAGCAAAAATCCTTCACCGACAGTCCGGTAAACTATTAGCAACTATTTCTTTCACATGGATAACCCGGCTAACGTAATCACCACAGTTGAACGGTTTCCTAAGTAGTCTGGCAAACGTGGACGCAAATCCAGCCCAATTTCAACCACTGCGTACAAGGTAATCAGGACAGGGTTACGTCTTCTCACTGCCATGTTTCATTTTTTTCTTCTTATCTGCCCGCGAAATCAGTCCAGCAGTAAATTTTGGAACCGGACGCCTTTCCTTTTCCCTTGAGCAAAGTGAAGGGCAGTGCTATCATCAGCAGACGATGAATGAGACAGAAACAAAACCCACGTGGCGGCTCTTAGAGACAGGTAACAACCCTGCGGCGATGAACATGGCAATTGATGAAGCGTTAATGCTACGGCAGAAGGAAGACGCTCTACCTACGCTCAGATTTTATGGCTGGACTCATCCGTCTTTTTCCTTCGGTTACTTCCAAAAGATTGCGGAAGAGGTAGATGTGCAGAAATGCAGAGAACGGGAAATTGGACTTGTCCGGCGTCCGACGGGAGGTGGAATGGTCATCCATGGTTGGGACTTAACTTACACGGTTGCGGTTCCGCTGGATAATCCCCTTGTTCCTAAGAACACTCTCGAATCATATCGTATCATTCACGAATGCATTATAGAAGGATTACACCGATTGAGTATTAAAGCAGAACATTTTTCGGAGAATGCCACCGTTAACGAAAATTTGCGAAGCATCTGTCTTACTAATCCCACCAAGTACGACGTGCTTATCGACAACAAGAAAGTCGCCGGCGCCGCGCAACGTCGAAAACGGGGCGTTCTGTTGCACCAGGGATATATAGCCCTTGATATGCCTCAGGACGATATGACCAATTTGGTATCAACGCAGAACGACCTGTCTCAATTTGTCACAGCGGCATCAACCGCTATAAACACCGTGAGTCAGCATCCACTGGACAGGATAAAGTTGGTGCACGCCATCGCATCGGGTTTTGAAACACTATTGAATGTTCGTTTAGTATCAGAAGGGTTAAGTCCAATGGAAATCGATACCGCTAACCAGTTGGTCGAAACGAAATACGGAACTGATCAGTGGAATTTTAAGTAGCCCCCAACAAAACAGTCCAGCTAGCAAGTTCTTTTATATAAAGGACAAGCAGACTGTCACAGAATTGGGCGGCAAGTGATACCCTGATTACTCTTTAATATTAATGGCGGTTCTGGTTAGAAAGTCAGTTGAGCCCAGCCATCCTTTATTAACTGAGTGATAATGGAACCAACATACTCAACCCTAATACCCAGATTCTCGAGAGGGGCTGTAATATTCATCCTATCGGAACACCATTTGCAGGCTATAACTTCAACACCATTCTCAAGTAACTCTTTTATTTTCCCCTGCACCTCTATGTCATAGGCAGCAAGTTTCTCTGATGGCCCAAAGAATATAACTATAACTTCATCAAGCCACTTTTTCTTGGCTGCGTTTAAAGGATAAATCAGGCCTACTTCGAGAGCTACTTCCCTGTCAGCAGTACTTATTAAAGCAAAAACCTTGTTTGCCAAAATGCGACCTCCTTTTCAGAGTAGAAATGATCAGGCTTTGAACCTGTTACATATTAAAGCAACATTCTTTTCCAAATTCAATGCAGTCCTACTTCCGGGTTACATGAGTGTTGCTATGGTGAGGAAGGCTGTCAACTGACTGTATCCTACATCAGCGGAACTAATAATCTCTCGACCAGCCAGGGATTTACCGGTGCCAGGACGATAAAAACTCCAAGGTGCAAAAGTAGGAAAAAGACCACAAACATTATGGCAGCCCACCTGAGCTTGCCATCCTGCCTTTCCCTCCAGAAATCAACAAGTTTCGATAATCCCATGCCTAGTCCAATACAGATAGCCCCAACCGCGGGATAGAAGTAATAAATATAGGTCACCCTGTCTGTTATCAAAGTGATGAAAATCCAGACCAGATACGTGCCAGCAAACCATACGGCACCGAAAAGCCCGGCCTCGTCTTTTTTAACCGCCCTGAACGTCATGTAGAGAAAAGCCGGAATGATGAGAGCCCAGAGGTTAAAACTGATGGCGCCAAAATAGTGAGGACCATAGAAATATGGCATCACTTTCGGCATTATCACCCATATCCAGGGGCGAGTCGCAAAGGGATGTGCGGCCGCAGAAGAAGTCAGGCTAAGGCTTACGTCTAACATTTCCCGCATGCCGGAAAAGAGGCCCGTCCAGTGGTGGTAAATGGCAAATTCAAATACTGGCATCAGGAGCAGAAAAACAAGTGGCACAAGAGCCATTGAGGCAATGAATTGTACTTTTCCAGTTCGTCGGGCTATCAGCCAGTGCAGAAATATTATTCCCAGAGCAAAAACGCCGGTCAACTTAGCGAGCGAGGCCAGGGCTACTGATACAGCGGAGAGGGGATAGCTACGCCTGAGGTAAAGCCAGAACGATAAAAGCATAAAAGTCAGGCTAAAAACATCGAGCATGGCCATGCCGCCCTGCACGAAACTCAGGTTCTCAAAGGTTAGCAAGAAAACGGCAATGTTCGATGCCATCCGAGACATCTGGAGCCGGCGGCATATGAGGTAAAGCAGGACGATATTGGCCGTGCCGAAAAGGATAGGCAGAGTCCGCCAACCAACCGGGTTATCACCAAAGACAGCTATCCCGGATGTAATGAGCAACTTACCGAGAGGGGGATGTTCAATGCGCTCGGTAGTGTGCTCCTCCAGGATATTTTGGGCATCTTCGACGTAATATACTTCATCAAATACAACTTCAGGCGGGTTATTAATGATGCTGAAATGAATGGTCAGGTTCAAGATTACCAGTAAGCAGAGAACGGTATATTCCCATCTGCCGGCCCTTAAGATGAATCTTTTAACTACCTCCATGTCCACCCGAGATTGACCAGATAATTCCACATCATGGCAGCAGCAATACCTACCAGGTTTGACAACAGATAGTGCAGGCCAAAGACATTTGTAAGTAAGAGCAGAACTCCTATGTTAATGACCAGTCCAATCTGACTGACGGCATAAAACTTCCCGAGCCGCCGCAGGAAAAACCCCGTCCCGATTACCCGGCGATCGGAAAAGGTAATAAAATCATTGAGGAGAAAATTGGACATTATTGCAGTTTCAATACTGATAGCGGAACAGAGCGCCAACGGTAAAGTGGCGAATTCTTTTAATACCCAGAGCAGCCCTTCATTAACCAGCACCCCGCTGGCCCCCACCATGCAGAATTTGAGAAACCTGACCAGTTCGCCCGTTCTTTTCATCAGACTTAGCACATGCTTCAGATAATTGATTTGCTGACGGGCATTTAGCTTGCTCTCTCCTCTTTCCCTGACGAGGAAACTATATGGCACTTCAATCACCTTTTGGGACTTCCCCATTATCAACACTTCCAAGAGTATCTTATACCCGGCTGGTTTAAGGTCTGCACCGTCTATAACTGATCTCCTGAATAGAAAATAGCCGGACATCGGGTCGTTGATACGCCTGGTGCGTGGCAATAAAAGATGGGCGAGAAAAACAGCACCTTTCGAAATAATCCTGCGGATAAACCCCCAGCCTTCGCAGCTTCCTCCTGCCACGTAACGGCTGGCTATGGCAAGGTCGGCACCACTACGAACAGCCTGAAGCATATTCCCCAGCACCTGAGGTGGGTGCTGAAGATCAGCATCCATCACTGCTACCAATTCACTGCGGGAATGTCTAAAGCCATGAACCACAGCGGAAGCCAGTCCGCGCTCATTATGCCTGACGATAATCCGCACCGGGTATTTACTGGATAGCTCCTCAATTAACTCAACGGTACCGTCCTGGCTGTTATCATCGATAAACAGGATTTCATAATTCTCTTCCGACAAAATAGCGTGCACTTTCTCCACCAGAGACGCAATATTGTCCTTTTCTTTGTATGTTGGGATGATTACTGAAATAAATCTGTCCATCGTGGTCACTTTATCATAAACATTCACGCTATCCAATATATTTCGAAAGACGCACAGGACTAGATTCGGACCACAGTTTACAATAGCAGAAAAATAGCAGTTAAATTCACTTACTTTTTATTTGATAATGTCCTGGCCTTACGGACTAATATCCAGGCTCGCATTGTTCTTCTATTGTTCTTCTTGAGAAACTGCGAAACTCTCAATATAACTCGTACAGAAAAGAGGGCATGTCCAACACATTTCATCAGACAGGCAACACTAATATAGTATAGTTCTTTTAGCATCGCTATAACTATTGTTTGCAGGCAATTGTTCGATTGCAACAACTATCTTCTATAAGTCAAACTTAACTACTCAAGCTGAAAGCCAGTTCAAAAGTTCTACCTATTGTAACCTTCGGTCTACAAACCTACAAAACCAGATCCAACCTCTGACATTAGAAAGAATATAATTCTTAAATTATGTTGATGCATTAAATATATATATGGAATTAATGCCTAATAATAGTATTGATAAGGTAATAGATAGGCAGTAACTAGTGACTGGTTGTTTCTCAGTGGTTTGCGTCTCCTTCAACACTTCACAAAACGATGTTTTGTTCAATTATATGGATAGTACAATTCTCAGGACATACCATATTAGTTACGCGGGCATTCGTGTAGACAACTATTTAAACTTTTAAACGCAATTAGCGATTGGTGTTTGAAGTTTTAACTGCATTTACAGAAAAGGAGCTGGCCTAGACTGGGGAACACGTCAAGTTGGACTGGATCGGTTTAATGGAATCATGGCAAATGATATCCATGTAACCAGATAGTTCGTCGCATTGCATTATCAACTATTTTCCTTTAGAGTGACCGCATGGGTAAGAAAAATGAACGTATAATATCGTTCATAGAACAATTAATACTTCAGAGAAAAATTTCACCGAGTCAGCTAGCAATAGAATTAGGTGTTAGCCATGCAACTATTAGTAGATGGCTTTCTGGTAAGGATGCACCAAATACAGAGTCCTGTCATAAACTGGCTGAATATAGCGGAGAACCACTGCAAAGTGTACTTTTCTCAGCTGGACACATACTAAGAAAAACGGATTTACCATCTCACCTATGGCCTGCCTTTCGCGAATACGCAAGAATAAAATATGCCGATGAGCTTGATGAAGACCTCACTATTTTGATAGAGGACTTAATTGATAGGCGTAGAGAAAAAACAGAACAAAAAATCCCCAGATGGGAAAATGACTTCTGGTCTTGCATAAATCGAGATAATGGAGATTATTGTCCTTTATATAATTCATGTAAAGCTAGGCGGCGTGCCAGCTGGTGCCCTGATGAATGTTCTCGCAATTTCATACAACTAAATAAAGTAGGCTGTGATAGTCTAAGTGATTGTTGCGAATCTAAGAACTTTATATGTGGCCTGATGTTTTCTTCTATAGAAAAGTTGGCACAAAAGTATCTAGTCCTGGGACAGGTTATTGGCCCTCCTGTATCATCAGATATTGTATCTTTGGCGGATAAGGATCACTCTATAGAGATACGTTATTTACCACTAAAAAACATCCATGGATCTCTCTGGTACTGGAATAATGAATGGATAGTGCAACTCAATACAAATGACTCTTGCGAAAACAGAAAATTCACACTTTTCCACGAAGTTTTTCATATTCTGGCATTTTGCCATACGGACTCGGAATCTTTTAAAACAAGTATTGGAAGAGAGCACTTTCATGAATTATTAGCGTACCAGTTTGCTATGTGTATTCTCATGCCAAGGAAATGGATTATTAGAAGTTGGCTTGCTACCGGCAGTCCAATGGAGATAGCTATCGCGTTCGAGGTTCCTGAGTATTTAGCACGCCTCAGGCTTAGCTATCTCCATTTACTGTAGATAGAATATCAATCCTATATTATTCAAATATAGTTTCTACTTCTCTATTTAAGTCATCCAGACGTTCCAATTCATTCCATATGAAAGTACGCCCTGTGCTCACTCCTTAAATGAGGATCCTATTTGTAATATCTGTTGATATTAACCTATATTAACCTAGTGACCGTTCTATTTCGTCGATTTTATCCATGGTCAGGGGAAGGGTAGCGTTCTCCAGCACTGAAGTAAGCATTCTCATATTCTTGTTGGAAACTATATTCTCCGTGGAAACCTGGAAAACCAGTCGCTCGCCAGGGATAACATCTCTCAGCAGGTTAAGCGCGTGTGTTTTCACAGCTTCTGGGCCAAGTGTATACACAGAGCCTGGATATCCAGTCCAGATAACCTTGTCTTTAAAAAGGGAAAGAGCTTCACCAATTGGAAGGTCGCCCATCGGTGGAGCGTGTAGTGCTTCGATGATATCTATTGGAGTTTTAGCGACCAGGTGCTTGATATTATTTATCCTGCCATCCATGTGAACATACATAAGTTTCCCGTGTTCATGGAGAACTTTTGCTTCTTTTTCATATTCAGGCATGAAATATTTCTCAAACAACCTGGGGTTAACCAGCACACCATCTATGTTATCTCCGCAAGCTGTAACGGGTGCTGGTGATTTCGCGGCAATCTCATACATTGCCTGTCTATTTTTAGAGGTAGCCTCGTATAGCTCCTCAACCAGGTCGGGATATTTTGCGTGGTGGATGTAGAAACGACCACCTTCGCTGCCTATCCAGTCAATCATCAACATCTGCATTGGTGAATGCGGTAATGCATCAATGACAACGCCGTCATCACCCAGCCAGTCCATAGCTTGTTCAATAGGATAGTAATCAGCTATGTATTCGGTGTTTTCCACCATATACTTAAGCACCTTGTAGTCCTCTGGTGTCTTAATAAGCCGTTGGGTTTGCCATGGTGAAATATCATCCCAGCTTCGCAGTGCATGCCATTGCTCAGTACCACGGCCTCTCTTCTCGTCACACCAGATGCTGCCTACTGGAGTAGTATAGGTACGACGGAGCACATTTGTTCCGGATGAAACCACCTGCTTCTCGGTCATTTCAACGCCACCATGAATCTTCTGGATGTAGGGAGGTCTGACCCAGCCCATACCCATGCCCCTGTTTCGACATTCCCGTTCTGCCCAGCCTACCTGGCTATGCCTCCAGTAGTGAAAGAATGGCATCTTGTCTGCCAGTTTCTTATGGCTTGCTGTCATTATCCTTTCGTATCGAGTCATCTCAGCCATGTCAGTTCCTCCTCTCCTCTGCTTTTGCCCATTCTGTACATTTCTGTACACCCTCCAGGGCATTGGCTGCATGATGGTCAGCGCCGATGCTCTCAGCAAATTCATCTGTTACGGGCGTACCACCAACTATTACCTTAACCTTATCTCGAAGCCCCGCGGCTTTCAGGGCTTCTATCACATCTCCCATCTTGGGCATAGTCATTGTGAGCAGTGCCGATAATCCCAGCACAGCGGGTTTGTGTTTTCTAACTGCGTCCACTATGACGTCAGCAGTGACATCCATTCCCAGGTCAATGACCTCGAATCCCTGTACTCCCAGCAGTGTCCCTACTATGTTCTTGCCAAGGTCGTGGTTATCCCCTTCTACCGAAGCCAGCACTGCTTTCACTTTTTCTGATTTACTGGAATCGTCTGACTTTATGTAGGGATTGATAATTTCCACCCCTTCTCTCATGACCTCACCTGCCACCACAAGTTCAGAAAGGAAATACTCCCCGCTCTCAAATTTATCACCAACGATTGCCATGCCAGGAACCATGCCCTCGGTTATTGCAGTACTGGGGTCCATTCCTGCATCCATTGCATCCTGGGCAGCCTTTTTGACGGCGTCGAAGTCAAGATTGATAATACCTTGCTTCAGTATTGCCAGATAGTTTTCTCCAACCATAAAGATAAACCTCCTTTAAACTAATATTTTTCTTATCAATTAAGTATTAACAATAGCTATATATTTGACTTGTACTCATTCTAAATAAGCGGGGGCCATGATATTTTCAACACCGGATTCATGCCCCCGCTTTTTAAGGAGGTAGCAAAAAATCATAAAACTACGTAAAAAGCCATTATTTAACTTTGGTTAGATCCGCGCTACGATCCTCACTTCTAAGTGATTGACCTGATGCTGAAGCAGAAGGAAAATATTGTATCGTACCATCTGGTATAACTGCTACTTTCACTTTAGAGGGATATCTTTTCTCCATAACTTGAATTACTTCACTCCATGTCTTCATTACTTCAACAGCGTCAATAGGTGCTATCCATTCAATGCCCGCTCTATCAGCATACGATTGCATAATGGTAAGCCTTTTAGTGTTAGGTGGTAATGTAGTTCTGGGGATCCATGCTCTACCACCAAGTTTCTTGCCAAAACGCTTGCAAAGGTAATGATTTATTTGTCCCTCTGGAGTGGTCACCAGCAATACCATTTCACCTGCTTTCCCTGGAGCCAGAACAGGATCAGCTCTCCGAAGAGCCAAACCCATCTCATTCCCCTTAGCCCAGCAATTAGCAACACAGATATCACAATCCTCAATCATGTCTGTAGCATAATGCTCCTTGGCTAACTTCACTCCTTCCTCATATTCTGCAACAACTTCGCCGACAAACAGAGCAGTTATTTCTCTCTTCAGATTAATAATAGCATCTATTTTTACGTCAAGCCCAACCATTCTAGCTGCTTCATTATTGTCCAGAGTCATAGCATTCCCTTCGATTATTCCTATGGGTGTTGATGGCGAAAAAAGCCCATTCCGTACATGATTTGCCAGTATGGTCTCCATGGAAGTAATGCCAGGGACGATAATCTTCGCGCCACCGCCAAAGCCGACAAGTGGATGCGGTACAAGAGCACCGATGGCTATCTTCAAGTCACAGGACATGAATTCACTATTAATTTGTACCGGAGTGCCACGGCTGGTAAAGCCGATAGGTGTACAGTTCTCGTATGGATTGTGATTATAGACCATAAACCTGCCCATAACCTCTTCTCCCAGCTTCTTCCTTAACTCTATTCCGTTCATTTTACCATGAGTTCCAGGGGCTGAGATAAAGCGGATGTTTTCATCAGGTATTCCAGCAAGGGCAAGTTCCTCCAATATATAGGGAATCACTACAGCAGAAGGCGTCGGACGGGTCATATCATCGAAGACTATCACTACCTCCTTCTTACCTTTAGCTAGTTCTCCTATGGTTCTACTGCCGATAGGATTAGCAAAGGCCTTTCTAATCCCTTCATCATTCAGAGGAGGAGCGTTATGACCATGCATATAGGCCACTTCAACATCCCATAAATCAGGGAAATCTATCTCCAGTTCAGTATCACCATACCATGGCATTTGTGGGACTTTTACAATAGTTCTACCCATATATAAGGCCTCCATTCATCATAATACATACTCTATTCCATGTTATTTAATTTTTAAAACTTCACTTTATCATGGCTTGTGGTAGCCAAAGGACAATTTGAGGGAAAGCTACACATAAGGCAATACCAATCGCTATCAATCCTATATAGGGAAGCACTCCTTGTATTATAGTAGCCATGGTTATACCCCATTCTGGCTCGGCCATTCCTCTAAGGTAGAAAATAGATACAGCAAAAGGTGGACTTATAAACCCGATTTGAAGGTTCAGGCAGATCATGATGGCAAACCAGATAGGATCGAAGCCAAGTTCATAGCCAATTGGGGTAACTAGAGGAATCATTATCATTAGAATAGGAAGCCAGCCCATAAACATTCCGAGGAGCACCATGATGAGCATGATAACAGTGAAACTTCCCCACTGTCCACCAGGTGCAGCAATGATAGCCTCTGACACCACATCACCACCACCCATTCCTAGAAAGATACCGGTGAACATAGAAGCACCAACTGCCATAGGCAGCAACATCGCCATCAACTTCAGAGTACCAAGCATGGCTTCTTTCATTACCTCCCATCTAAGTGAGCGATAGCCGGCTGCGAGAGCAATGCTAGCTATGGCACCAATTGCTGCAGCCTCCGTAGGAGCGGCAATACCAAAAAATATACTCCCGAGTACTGCCAGTATAAGAGCCATTAATGGGACCATCGAGGTTATTAAAAGCCAAAGTTTTCTTTTTAATAGAACATTACGTTCCTCGTGAGACATTACCGGACCTAACGATGGGTTTATTAAGCAACGAATGCCAATATAAATAACATATAGACCTGCTAACATGAAGCCTGGCACAAAAGCAGCCATAAGCAATTTCCCGACTGATAACTCAGCCATTGGACCATAGACTACCAGCATCACACTGGGTGGTATAAGAATTCCCAGACTACCACCTGCACACACGGCCCCGCAAGCAAGTTCTTTGCTATAACCTCTCTTTAGCATAGACGGAAACGCTATCATCCCCAGCATCGTGATTGATGCCGCAATAACTCCAACACACGCTGCTATCATGGCTCCAAGTATGACCGTAGCCATCGCCAGTCCACCAGCAACTCCTCCCATCCATAAATGCATCACTTCAAAAAGCCTATCAGCTATCCCAGATTTTTCTACCATTACCCCCATAAAAACGAAAAGGGGGATAGCCAAATAGCTATAGTTTGATAATAAACCATACAGACGAGAATAAAACATTTCAAAGACCTGCGGCCCCCAGAATAGAAGACCAAATATTACCGCCAGTCCTCCTAATCCAAAGCCTAGTGGATATCCTGATACCAGTACTACTAATAATGCTAAACCCATTATCAGAGCAATAGTCTCCGAACTTGCCTCTATTATCATAGAGAGTTGCCCTCCTCCCCACTAGCCAATCCACGAATATTTGTTACGAACCAGGATACTCCTTGAATAAGTATTAGTATAACTGCTAATAATCCTACCAGGCGAAATGGGATCATTGATGGAGCCCAGTGTCCTATACTTGAGCGTTCGTTTAAAACAATGGCGGTCCAGGTATGAATAACAGAGCCACGTAGTATAACAATCCACATTGGGAAGAAGAACAACACCGTTAACACTGTATCTAGGACAAGCTGCCATTTTCGATGAAGTCGCACGTATATCACATCTACCCGGACATTAGTGTTATGCAGAATAGCATAGGCAGCAGAAAGTACCCAAAATCCTCCCCCTATCATGTAGCTCAGATCGTATGACCAGAAGGTAGGAGCGTTGAAAATATATCGTGCCCCCACTTCATAGGAAATTACTACTATTAGCGCGACGCTAATATAGCTCACAACCATACCAACCCGCTCGGTAAACTGGTTGATGGCTTTCATCTTTAGCCTTTCCTCTTTTCCATACCAAGCCCATTAATCGTACTAATCTCCATAGGTATCCCCTGCCTTCGGCGTAAAGATCGTGATGGAGGGATTGACAAAGTCATCGTATTTGTACCATTTATCGAAGAAGTCCCATTCTGATTGATATATCTCAGCCCAAACAGGATCCTCCAAGGCCCATTCGTCATACATCTCCTTCGCGACGTCGCATATCTGTAACTGCACCTCATCTGAGAGCTTTATCATCTCGGTCCCATATTTGTCGAAAAGCTCCATGCCTAGCATATCTTCTTTCATCATCATAGCTATGCTACGTCCGCACTGCGCCTCGGCAGCATGCTCAATGATGCACTTGATATTATCAGGCAGCTCGTTCCAGCGATCTTTGTTGATCATGAAATTACCTGATGTACTTGGGGCATGGATTCCAGGGCCTTCGATATATTGTGCGCATTCCTGATAGCCCATGCTGTAGTTATTTCCAGGTCCAGTGAATTCAAAAGCATCAATGACGCCAGTTTCAATAGAGGTATAGAGCTCTGAGCCAGGTAACATACAGACCGAAGCTCCAATACGTTCCAGGACATTACCCCATATACCAGCAGTTCGAAATTTCAATCCTTGGAAGTCTTCCAGGGTTCTTATTGGCTTGTTGCTGTGACAGAACAGTTCGGCCGGCCCAAAATTAAAGGGCGCAACACTATGGATGTTATAGTCAGCGAACTGGGCATTGTAGAGATCTTGTCCCCCGCCTTCAAAAATCCAATACGACAAAGCTGCAGGACCAGGGCCGCCCGGGTAATGAGAGAATAAATCCATTTGATTTCCCAATTGACCCAGGTAATAGCCAGCAGAAGACGTCGAACAATCGAGGACTCCTTCATCAACAGCATCAAGTTCACTCAGATTGGGTACTATCTCGCCACCGCCAAACCTGGTAATCTCTATTTGGCCATTTGACATGTCCTCAATCATATTAATGAAGTTGTCCATGTACCCGAACTGTTTAGATCCTTTTGGCTGTGGTGCCTGTTCCCGCCACTTGATCACCTCCACCACGGGAGCTGGAGTTGGTGCTGCTGTTGTTGGTGCTGCTGTTGGTGCAGGACCTGGCGCAGGTTCTGCTTGAGGAGCACAACTAGCAGCGACCAATCCTAATAGCACCACTGCCGCTACTAATAAATAAACTATCCTTTTATTCACAATTCACCTCCATATTTCTTCCTAGTGCTTGTTATCGCCTTTTTAGGGTTTACATTAGTACACCTCCTCTACAATAACTCATTTAGGTTATGTTTAAAATAGGATTTGGAAGCTGTTCATAACATTTCTAATTGTCTGGTTTTCAGTTTCGAAATATTCTTCACTTGTTCCGCATCGTACATTCCAGGTTATAGTTCCAGTTACAGTAAATACATTTATTAACCGCACCCGCCCCATTTCAGGAACTGTATAGGCGTAGTCGAATATAATTGCTTCATGCTTACCAATAACAACATTACTTTTTTCAAACAATACAAAGTCCTTAAAAAATACATCAAGCATCTGGATAGCATCTTCGGCTAACTTTTCCATAGCAAATCCTTTAGTTGAACCAATAACTATTTGAAGGCTTGGTAGATATTCATTAGCTGTATCTGGGTATCCCCCAAAGAACACAGTTTTGGATTCTTCTAACGCAGTACATGATTCCATACATTTCAGTACTTCTAGAGAATCTTCTTGAAAGTCATTTAGTTTAGATTTGTCGATTGTCCAGTCAGAAGGGAAAGAAATACTAAAAAGATTATTCTCATCAGTGTATGTCACAAATTCTGAAGGGATTTCTTCTATGGGAACATCCATGCTTGGACTGAGTGATCTGTGAGTTGTAGCGGAAAAGAGGTCTTTATTGTTACTAACTACGTAAAACGCACCCAATAGAAACAAAAAAGATAAAATTATTACTACCTTTTCTCTATGTAATTTCATTATATTAGCTAGAGATTCCTTAAATAATTAATAGTGATATCCTCCCGCTGTATAAGTTTTACTTAATATCTATTGGTGAATAATACCTCTAAATTGATTAAGCTTGATCAATCGAAATTACGGTTAAAACTTACGCATACCAACTATAATTGTACATATACGTACTTTTGCTCATAGTAGTTTATGGTATTACAAATGTCAACAGCTTGTGCTGGCTGACCACATAGGTAACACTGGACTGTGGATTTTAGCAAGTTC
>CAZZHQ010000058.1:0-11646 GCA_964654015.1 uncultured Dehalococcoidales bacterium
CCGGTATGCCAATTCCCGCCTCGGCTCAGAGCTGTCTTCCCATTTTTGATAACATTTTTGCTGATATCGGGGATGAGCAAAGCATAGAACAAACACTCTCCACCTTTAGCTGGCACATGGGCAATATCATCCGCGTACTCAGGGACGCCACCGGAAAAAGCCTCGTACTTCTTGACGAACTAGGTACAAGTACCGACCCGGTCGAGGGTTCTGCGCTAGCTTGCTCTATCCTTCGCTATTTCCTGCGGCAGGGAACAATTGCCGTGGCCTCCACACACTACAGCGACCTCAAGATGTTTGCCCATACAAACTCCGGTCTGCGTAATGCCTCGCTGGATTTTGACCCGGTTACACTAATGCCAACCTATCACATGACAATCGGCATACCTGGAGGCAGCAATGCTCTTGCCACCGCATCCCGATTGGGATTGCCTGCTGAAATCGTCACTGGCGCCAGGGAAATGCTCTCAAAAGGAGCGCTGGACCTGGAGTCATTACTAGCTGATTTAATGAAAGAGAAAAAAGAGGCCGAGACAATCCGCCTTGACCTGGAAAATACAAGAGTTGAAATAGAAGAGCAGAAGAAAGAGTGGGGAGATAAGCTGCGGAGCTTGAAATTATCGGAGCAAGAAATTGTTCAAGAGGCCCGCGACAAGGTTGTGCTTGCATCGGCAGAACTGGAAAAAGAGATTCGCCAGTCTGCTTCTGCATTGCGTAAGGAACGGTCCATGCAGGGGATACAGAATGCCAGGAAAACCATCAAAGTAGTAGCGGAAAAATTGAATGAGGCTACCTGGCAGATGCCAAAAATAGATGCAACAGAGGAGGGGCAAGGAGATATAAATTCTGTCGCAGAGGGCGATATGGTGCAGATAAGAGGAATAAACGCAGAGGCTAAGGTTATCTCTATTTCAGACAGGTCTAACCAGCTTCAAGTCCAGATTGGGCAAACAAGGTTGTGGCTGGGTCGCGATGGCCTGGAAAAAGTAATGCCTCAGCAGGATGATAAAAGCAATAAATCGGGAATCCCGGTGAGAAAAGAATTTATTAACCGCAGTGTCCCGCTTGAACTTAACCTCAGGGGAAAAAGGGCCGAAGAGGTGGAATGGGTACTTGAAGGCTACCTCAGTGACGCCAGCATGGCCAGCCTCAAACATGTCCGCATCATTCATGGTCACGGCACTGGCACCGTTCGCAGCATCACCCGGGATTTCTTATCCTCTTCTCCGCTGGTAAAGTCCTTTCGGCCCGGTGAACAGAGCGAAGGCGGTGATGGAGTAACCGTTGTCAGTTTATAAAACATCAGCAAAGGTCCAGAATTTTTGTCTGGTATTCGCTCATATTGATAAAAACTTGACAGCGGTAATCGCAGTATTTAAAGTATCAACGGGTGATATATCCCGTCAGCATCAATATCAGCAAACTTAGCCTGACAGCAATAATTTCTGTATTAAAGATAGCGTCGAACAGGCATTGTCACTGGTATTATTGCCCGATATAATTAGAACGAAGTAGCGAGGTGATATCATGAATTTGTATAGTTTCCTTCAGCAGAGAGAGGCAGATGGCAATCCCATCAGAATCGGGATAATCGGAGCAGGGAAATTCGGCACTATGTTCCTGTCTCAAGCCAGATTAACTCCCGGAATGCAACTGGTTGGCATCGCCGAGTTGGACCTGGAAAAAGCAAGGCAGTCCTGCCTGACGACTGGCTGGGCAGAAGATGCCCTGGCCATTGGTAATTCAACCTCCGCCATCAACGAAGGTGCCCGCAGGAATAAAGTTATTTTAACTGAAGATGCGAACCAGTTAATCGACTCGGACCTGGATGTAATCCTGGAGGTGACGGGAATACCTGAAGCGGGGACTCTTCATGCCTGGAAGGCACTCCAATCGGGGAAACACGTAATCATGGTCACGGTTGAGGCTGATGCCCTGCTGGGAAAAGCTCTTAAGGAACAGGCGAATAAAAACGGCCTGGTCTATTCACTTGCCTATGGAGACCAGCCGGCATTAATTTGTGAGCAGATTGATTGGGCGCGAACTGCCGGACTGGAAGTCGTCTGCGCAGGTAAAGGAACACACTACCAACCGGAATATCATTATTCTACTCCCGATACGGTCTGGAAGAACTTTGGTTTTTCCGAAGAACGTATAGCCGCCGGTAATGACAATGCCAAGATGTTCAACTCTTTCATAGATGGGACAAAGTCTGCAATAGAAATGTGTGCTGTTGCCAATGCTGCCAGTCTTGTACCGCAGAAACAGGGCCTGCAGTTCTTGCCTGTTGGAGTAAATGAACTGGCCGATAAACTAAAACCTGTATCCGCAGGGGGAACACTGGAGCACAGCGGAACCGTAGAGGTAATAGCTGGGTCAAACCGTGATGGCACACCAGTAAAGGGAGAACTGCAGCATGGCGTATTTGTTGTCTTCAAAGCTCCCAGTAGCTATACGAAACGCTGTTTTTCTGAATACGGCTTGCACACCGACTCTTCAGGTGAGTACTCAGCCCTTTACAGACCGTTCCATCTCATCGGGATAGAACTTGGCATAAGCGTCGCTTCGGCTGTTCTTCGAGGAGAGCCCACCGGCTCATTCAAATCCCTCCAGGCAGACGTAGCCTCCATAGCCAAGAAAGACCTTAAACCAGGAGATGTTCTAGACGGGGAAGGTGGCTATACAGTCTATGGACGACTGGCACAGGCGAAGGAAAGCATGAGCAAAGGATACTTACCCATAGGCTTGGCTAGCAAGGCGAAGATTCTGCGCCCGGTAGCTAAAGATTCAACTATTAGCTACAATGATGTGGATTTGGACGAAACGCTCTTCTCTTTCAAGCTTCGCAAGCAAATTGAAGAGGAACTGAAAAGCACCGCTTAGTTTTTCCGTTTCGTAGCGAATAGAGACCGGGTTTTTCTTTTCCCACAAGAGCTAAAAAGGACCGTTGCGGAGAAAGCAGCCATCTCTCTAGCTCTTCTCTAGTATTGAGCAGTATGATTTTTCTCCAGCCAAGTTGGTGTCTTGTCAATCTGTATAGAATGTGCAAGAATAAGGCAGTTATAACAACAAGTAATTATTTTTAATAGGAGGGATATCAAATGAGATGCCAGATAGCTATTGCTAAGATATTAAAAATGGAGGGGGTGGATTGTGTAGTTGGTTTTCCCAACAATCCCATACACGAAGGTATGTCTGAAGAAGGAATACGTTTTGTCTCATTTAGAGATGAACAGAGCGCGGTGCAGGCGGCAGATGGTTTCACGCGTGCTTCATTTGGAAAGCGTATTGGTGTTGCTTCCATGCAGGCAGGTGCGGGAGTAGAGGTAGCGTATGCCGGTATTAGGGAAGCCTATAGCGACGGCGTACCTATACTACTATTACCCAGTGGCGAGGCGAGGCGCAGGGTCAGTACCGATCCCTATTTTAATGCAGTGCAAAATCTGCGACCAATAACAAAATGGATAGATACCATTAATTTTGCCGACCGTACACCGGAGATAATGAGGCGCGCCTTCACTTACCTGAGGAGTGGACGACCTCGACCTGTGCTGGTTGACGTCCCAGTAGATGTAGTAAACGAGGAATTTGACGACTCCTTATTCCAATACAAGCCGGTGAATCCCACAAAGTCTGCTGGCGACCCCGCGGATGTTAAAAAGGTAGCCAAGGCATTAATCGCAGCCAAGAATCCAGTTATCCGCGCCGGCACAGGCATATTATGGGCAGAAGCTTGGGACGAGCTTCGTGAACTGGCAGAGCTGCTAGAGATTCCAGTCTATACTACCATGAACGGCAAGAGCGCTTTCCCTGAAAACCACCCCCTGGCACTGGGAGCAGGCGGACGAGGAAGGACAAAGATGGTGATGCATTTCCAGAAGAAAGCAGACCTGGTTTTCGCCATCGGCTCTAGTTGCACCAAAGAAATGTTTACAACCCATATTCCCGCAGGCAAAACCATCATGCAATCGACAATTGATGAGCGAGACCTGAATAAAGACTACCAGATTGAGCAAGCCATTATCGGCGATGCCAAGCTGGTATTAAGGCAACTAATCGAGGAGGTCAAACGCCAGGTTGGCCCTGGTGGCAAACAGAAAAACGGGGCAGTGATAAAGGAAATAAAAACAGTCAAAGAAGAATGGTTAAATGACTGGATGCCCCTGCTCACTTCTAATGAAATACCCATCAATCCCTACCGCGTTTACTGGGATTTACAAAAAGTGCTTGATAAGCAAAATACTATTATCACGCATGATTCGGGTAGCCCAAGAGACTCACTTACTCCCTTCTGGGAAACCCATATTCCCGGCGGGTATATTGGCTTCGGTAAAGACCACATGCTAGGTGCAGGTTTAGGATTAGCCCTCGGAGCCAAACTGGCAAGACCCGATAGAACCGTTGTACACGTAGGAGGAGATGGAGCTTTTGGACAGGCTGGAATAAACCTGGAAACAGGTGTAAGGGCCAATATCCCTGTACTCGCCGTCGTATTGAATAACGGAAGACTTGGCTGGACAAAAAATGCCAACCCACTTGCTGATAAATTCAGCCAAATAGGGAAGCTTTCTGGTGACTACTGCAAGATTGGTGAAGGGATGGGAGCCTGGACAGAAAGAGTTGAGAAACCTGAAGAAATCATTCCTGCTGTTAAGAGAGCTTTAAAAGTTATGGCGGCAGGAAGACCAGCTCTACTTGAGATTATGGATAAGGAAGAGGATGCCGTCTCTTTATATAACGAATTAGCTTAAGGTGTGACGCCAGTGCCCGGTGGGCAGTAAGAAGACGATGGCTACTGGAACCTGTAATGTTATCATATGGGAGGATGGGTCATGCAGAAGATGCCTCTTTTTGAACTGCCAGAAGAGAACGAAGAAGTCTCTCCTAACATGCCGCTTGCCGCAAGAATGCGGCCACGTAGTTTTGGCGAGTTCATCGGGCAAGAGCACCTGGTAGCCAGTGGTCGAGTTTTCCGAAATTGCATCGAATCCGATGAGATTCCTTCTATCATTCTATGGGGTCCTCCCGGAAGCGGTAAAACAACCCTGGCTCGTATCATTGCCAGCATTACCAGTTCACATTTCGACTCCCTCAGTGCGGTTAGTGCAGGAGTGGCCGATTTGCGACGCACGATCGATGGGGCAAGGAAAAGAATGAAGTTATCTCATCAACGAACAATATTATTCGTTGATGAGATACACCGATTCAACAAGGCTCAGCAAGACGCCGTGTTGCCCTTCGTGGAAGATGGTACTATCACCTTTATCGGTGCTACCACGGAGAATCCTTCTTTTGAAGTTATTGCTCCTCTTCTCTCCAGGTGCCGTACCTTTCGACTAAACATGCTGACAGAAAAAGCAGTCAGTCAAATCGTGGAACGGGCCAGAGTGGATATGGAGAGAGGAATAGGCAAGCTCAAGGTCAACATGAGCGATGAGGCTCTAATCCACCTGGCAACCATGGCCAATGGTGACGCCCGGATGGCTCTTAACACATTGGAGATGATGGCTACTGCAACTGCTGCAAACAGTAACGGTGAACGTTACATAGACCTTCCTGACGTCGAGGAGACTCTACAGCACCGCGCCCTGCTATATGATAAAAAAGGAGAGCAGCATTATGATTTTATCTCTGCCCTACATAAATCGCTTCGCGGTTCCGACGCAGACGCCTCTTTATACTGGCTAGGGCGAATGCTTGAAGGCGGGGAAACCCCTTTCTACATCATACGTCGTCTGGTGCGTTTTGCCTCAGAAGATGTAGGTATGGCAGACCCACAGGCTCTAGCAATGGCTGTAGCCGCACAACAAGCAGTACATTTTATTGGAATGCCCGAAGGAAAGCTGGCCATCGCTCAGGTGGTAGTTTACCTGGCGACTGCCCCCAAGAGCAATTCACTCTACAAGGCTTACTCAAACGTTGAAGAGGATATCAAACATAGTTATAATGAACCCGTACCTCTTCATCTGCGTAATCCTGTGACCAGCTTAATGCGCCAGATGGAATATGGTAAGGGCTATAAATATGCGCATGACTATGCTGACCATTTTGTTAAACAGCAAAACCTGCCAGACTCACTGCAGGGAAAACACTATTACACCCCCAGTAATCAAGGCTATGAAAAGGAGATTGCCGACAGAATCAAGCGCTGGTGGGGAGAAAGCCAACCTCAGCCTTAATTTTCTGGTTTGAAAAAGCAAACAGGAATCAATCCGCCATTTTCCTCGCAAGAAGCTGAGGGCAAAGCGACAGCTCATTCCAAAACACCGATATTATGAAATACTCTGAATACAAAGATGACATGACTGAGAGTAAAGACCAGAATAAATACCGCACCCTGATGCTGGCGTTCTCCTTCAGTATAGCCTTTTTATTACACCTCCTGCTCTTTGCAACAGCGCCGATGGTTACGGACATCATGAAGGAAATGGAGCTGTCTTACGCCCAGTTTGGTTTCATCTTCTCTGTGACCATGATAACACTCGCAGTCTTCAGGTTACCATGGGGGTTGCTGGCTGATAGAATAGGCTACCTGAGTGTTTTCAGAATAGCGGCACCCCTTTGCCTGGTCTTCGCCTTCACCAGGGCATGGGCCTCTGGTTACGCAAGCCTCCTGATCAGCCAATTTTTTCTTGGTATTGGATTGGCTGCGGTTATCCCTGTCCTGACCTTGTTGGTCAAGGAATGGGCCTACCAGAAAACTGGCTTCTCTACGGGCATCTATATCGCAGGCTTCGCTGCTGGCAACGCCACCGCCCTCGGGTTGACACCTCTCTTGCTCGAATCAATGAGCTGGAGAACTGTTCTTCTCTGCTATGCCATTATTAGCGCCATAATATGCAGTCTCTGTTGGTTATTCGCTAGAAGTAGTTTCAAGGGATCAGCAGGCTTCCAGATAAAAGGTTTCAGCCTGCTGTTAAAAGACAGATATGTATGGGTATTGCTCTTCTTCCTCATAGCAACTATGGGAAGCTATGATTCTCTTGCCACCTGGATGCCAAAGGTTCTGGAGATGAAACAGTTCAATCCTGTACTGGCCACATTGCTTCCGCTGGGATTCTTCCTGGCTGGCCCAGTAATCGGCTCCCTGTCAGACAGATTCGAGCATAAGAGAACGCTGCTGGCATTACTGGGTGTGGGAGCTGCCTCTTCCGTCGTCGGGTTAAACTATGCTCCCTTTCCCCTCTTTCTCCTCTGCCTGTTCCTCTCGGGTTTCACCATCACAGGAGTACTAACCATAACCCTGTCGATACCGGTGGAGCACGAACGCCTTTCCCCTTATGCAGGATCCGTGGTCGGACTTATCTCGTCACTGAGCAATATCGGCCCCCTGGTCATGCCAGTCCTATTCGGCCTGCTAATCGACGTAACTTGCACCTTCCACGCCTCGATTTTCGCCGTAGCCGCACTGGCTGGAATCACCTTTATCCTGGGCTCCAGGGTAAAAAGCTGAAGCAAAAAACAACCTATAAAACTAACTCCTTATCTATAGTTGTATGCCGATCAATTAAAAGGAACAGCTGCACGTCTCTACTTTGAAGACGATGTTCTTACTGGCCACGTTTCCTACCTCATCATATACGTAGACACTAACAGTAACATTCCCTCCCTTTTCAGGCGCGGTCCAATTGACCGCAGATCCCTCCCCTGTAAAGGAAGAGTCGCCACAGCATCCGGGGTTGGTGTATGTCTCTCCTCCATCTGACCATTCGTATGTCAGGTCTCCACTCAGGCCAGCTATCACACATGTAATTTCATAGATTTTGTTCTTCAGTACCATGTATCCGTCGCCTTTTTCTTTGAAATACTTGGGCGTTTCAGGAGTAACCACCAATTCCTCAATGACAGGCGGTGGATATTGAGACACGCTGACGGAGATAGTCCTTGTGGTCTCTTTACCAAAACCATCGTTGACTATAACCGTGATTTCGTACAGTCCCGGGCTGTCTGGGGCTGTCCAGTCAATCGTCTGCCCTGTTCCCGCGATTTTTCCTTCTTCTGCCACCCATTCATAACTCAGAGCATCACCATCCTCATCCTCTGCACTCAATTCAATATGGCTACTACCAGAAATCAGTACCCACTCTGGAGCCACCACCAACTCAGTAATCACCGGCTCATGGTTATCCTTCACCCTGATAGTTATGGAGGCAAATACCTCTGTGTCATTCTCTCCTGTATTATTATTCTTCTTCTTGCCATCCAGTACTGTGACCATGATATCGTATAAACCCTCAGCCTTGGGTGCAGTCCAGGCAATACTGGATCCATTCTGGGCAATGTTGGTCATCTTGCCTCCATCAGCCGTCCAATTATAGGTCAGTATATCGCCATCCTGGTCAAAGGCCAGGCACTCGATTAAGCAGCTTTCAGAAGGTGCAACCACTTTTGCCCCGGTTTCAAGACTAATAATTTCCGGTATTTTATTGTTCGGAACACATCCAAACATGCTGAGGATAAGAATAAACAGCAATACACCAACCGCCACTCTTCCTACATTAAATTTACTTGTAATTCCTATTTTTTTCATATGACCTTCCTGCAATCTATTTTTTATTTCGTGAAGACAAATACGAATGAGATTAGCCATCTCTCCGTCTAAAAGAAATATTTATCTATCTTTGGCCTATTATACAACGAATAGAATTTTCAGTCTTTAGCTACGCTCCTCTATCTTTCCAAATCTATATCCTTACCAGGCATTTCTTCCGGCAGAGGTGTCTACAGAAACACCTTTTGTTTTTTCTTCTACAAAATAAATCCAGCTACCCAACCCAGCAAGGTCCCCAGGACAATTATGCTGGGAACATATACCAGGGCTTTCTTAAAACCAAATACTCTGCCTATAGCCAGCCAACTAGGCAAACTGAGTCCTGGCCCTGTAAGCAATAAAGCCAGCGCAGGGCCCTTGCCCATCCCCAATCTCATCAATGTGTCTACAAAAGGAGCTTCGGTCATGGTAGCAAAATAAGTCGTTGCGCCAATCATCGTAGCAAGAAAAGATTGCCTCAATCCTTCTCCACCTAAAAACCTCTGTATCCAGGCCTCAGGCAGTACAGCTCCGATGACACCTACTATAAATACTCCTCCCAGAAGAAAGGGAAATATCACACGCACAAACCACCAGGTCTCCCTCATCCAACCTTTAATTTCACTCCAACTCTTAATCTTCCAAACATAAATCGCCGTTATTATCGTGGCCGCCATCCATACCACAACCTTTGCAGAATAGCTCCCCCCTTGCACTGCATAATTGGGAGCTAAAAGACTTGTCACCAGTAAAAGAAGCAGTATGCCATTCTTTCTGGTAATAACACTACCTGTTGAAGACTGGAAGGTCTGTACTCTCTGCCTTTCTTCTTTCCTGAAAGAAAGGAACATGATCATCCCAATTATAAAAGAGACGGCAAGGGCTCCTACCAATCGAGCAATAACCAATTGAGAGCCCAGGATTGAGCCGGTATAAACTAACGCCAGTACATTTGCAGCCGGTGCTACCCAGAGCAGAATGAATGCGGGACCAATCCCCGCACCTCCATAATAAATACCGCTGGCAACAGGGATGACCGTACATGAGCAAACCGCGATAAAGAAACTTCCCCCAGCCGCAATTGGGAAGGATTTGAACTTGTTCACGGCACTGCCCAGATGCCCTATGATCGCCTCCCTGGACACAAAGGATACTATCGCCCCGGCAAGAAGAAAAGCAGGGACGAGACAGGTAAGTACATGCAAGGCAACATATTCCTTCAGAGAGCCCAGTCCTGCTTGTATTATTAATTCAACCATTTAGTACCGCCTTATATAATCAATTCAAGCACTTAGTGCTATTAAGATAAATCCAGCCATTGGCGCATTTAATTCTCTCCCAGTAGCCTCTACTGCTTCAGCTCCCTACAGCCTACCCTCGCAGCCCGTTCCAACCTCTCTTTATCCTGTTTAATAATCTCTTCCCCTTCCAGACAAGTACCCAGCATCTGAAGTAGAGAGGGAACAGAATCATTACTTTGATTGTTAACGGAATAGACTATCCACAAACCTTCCCTCCGGGAACTGACAAAGCCGGCATTCTCCAGTATGCTCAAGTTACGCGAGGCACGTGACTGGGAGATATCCAAAGCCTGCATCACTTCACACACACAGCAGTCTCTTTTCAGCAGAACCTTTAAAATTCTGATTCTCGTCTCATCCGATAAAGCACTAAAAACTTTAACTAATTTTCGCATATCTTCAACATTGCCAAACTATATGCACTAATGCGCATATAGTTATTTTATCCCGGCTCTTACGGAAAGTCAAACGAAGCTACTATTTATTCACTAACATGGTTGACTGAAACTACTCATCCGACCACAAGATGAACCGCCTTTTCAAGCCTGTATCCAGAGAACCACATAGTATATTCCAATTACTATGAAGGTAATTGAGACTACCATACGGATGATATTTTGAGCGCGGGTAACCGCATCAAACCAGGCAGAAATTCTGGCCACACCAGCCGCTATAAGCGTGCCAAATATTATTACAGGGAGCCCGGTACCAATGGCAAACACCGCAGGCAACATGACTCCACCAGCAGATTTAAAAGCCAGAGGCAGTAACACCCCAAAGAATATAATGGCACTATAAGGGCAAAAGGCCAAGGCAAAAATGACACCTAACAGAAAAGCTCCTAACTTGCCTTTATCTGCAACTTTCCTTCCAATTTCAGCCAGCTTTCCACTTCCCGGGTTAAAAGATATCCTGTTTATATTCAGCATTAGCAACCCCATGACTATTAAAAGCGGTCCCAGGATACGCTCGCCAAAGTTCTGGAGAAAAGTAGCAGAACCAGGAATACCCAACCCTGCCTTGAGAATCAAAATGCCAATGACGGAATAGGAAAACATGCGCCCCAGCGTGTAGAGCACTCCCGTTATCACAGCATATCTGCGCACTGTCAACTTACGGCTGACATATGCTATAGCAGCAATGTTGGTTGCCATGGGACAGGGGCTAATGGCTGTTAGCAAGCCAAGGCCAAACGCTGCCAGAACAGGAACATTTGTGCTATCAATAAACTGCTGTATTATGCCGCCCGGGTCCATTAGCCTGCCCCTATGAGTGTTTCCTCGATCCTGTTTTTCACTGTTTCAACAAATGCATCATTATCACCCACGACAAGCCAAATTTCATTCACTTCTTCAATATTATTCGTATCCCCTCTTATTACATTGATAAACAGCGATGAAGTATAAGCACCATATTCCTCAACTAAAGCAGCATTCTCCTCCTCACCCAAGTTATAAACTTCGAAAGAGATTATGCCGTTAGCCAGTTCTTCCTCAAAATACTTTTCCAATGTATAGCGCACCCCATCTTCTGCATAGATACAAGAGGCACATCTCTGAGCACGGTGGAAATAAACCAGTTCCACTCTATCAGCTTGAATCGCAGGGGGTTCAGGTTCTGGTATTGGAGGAGTATCAGGTACTATTGGAGTCGTAGGGGAGACAGGCTCGGGTATTATCGACGGGGTAACAGGGGCACCCTCTTCCACAGATGCCATAAGCACGAAGTGTGTTAGATGAGACAGCTGAGTAGTTACCATGTGGTTTTCGATATCTACAGACTGATATAACGATACATTCCATTCGTCATATACCT
>CAZZHQ010000058.1:11746-14421 GCA_964654015.1 uncultured Dehalococcoidales bacterium
TGGTTTTCGATATCTACAGACTGATATAACGATACATTCCATTCGTCATATACCTTGCAGCAGCCAATATAAGGATAGCTGGCGATAAATAAGTTTTCCTCATTTACTCCCTCCGGCAACTCCTCCAGGTCATACTTTAGTGTGATGTAAGCAGGAGTAGAAAAGTTGGCCTGTTCCGGCGTTAAAGTATAGACAGGCCCGACGAAACAGGTATCACCCGGTAGCGACGGGTGACTGTAGGCAGTAGCAATAGCAACATCGACATCCTGAACAAGCTTTCCATCCACGTCCATGATAATGGTATCTTTGTCTATAGCGAGTGTTATCTCCCCATTGAGAGATGACAGTTTTACATCTGCATTAAGCTTCCCCTGGCTATCAACTGGAAAACTGCTCTTCTCGCCAAGTAAATCAATTTCCAATCGGGAGGTCTCTTGCGCTTCATCATTGATTTCAGAAACCTCGGCAGTAGCTTCTACACAACCACCCATAAAACCAGTTGCCAGACATAACAAACTGATAAGGCATACAGTCACCATTGCTCTATTCATAGTAATTTTTCCTATTCTTGCTCCAGTCCCATTTCCAGTAGAGCAGAAAGCAGGGACTGTTTGCTTGGGCAGAGTCCCATTATCTTGATTAACTCTCCAATTACCACCGCTGGCGCAGCAGACAGTCCATATTTCTCAAATAGTTCATTTCGCCCTCTGTAAGTAATAAGTTCCACCTTATCACCATATTCCTCTTTGATTTCACTGAGTACTTTGGAGAGACCAACCCCACCGGAGCAGGTTGGAACTGATAAAAACATCTCAACTTTTATCTTATTCATAGACCACCTTCCCTTAGTGCATTAGCCAACGTGGTTCGACTTGGACAGATACCTTCAATTCTTATCTTCCCATTAATGACAATTGCCGGCACACAGCCGATTTTGTACTCTTCGAATTTGGCTATTGCTTCCTCTCCAATCAGTTTGGTTACATCCAGTTTCTCTTTATACTTAAGGGCAAACTCATCAGCCAACTCCAGAATTGCAAGACAACCCGGGCACGGAGGATCCCCACTGAGCACTTCCATTTTTACCTTCGTCACTCTACATTCAATTCCTTTTTTACTGCGTTCTCCAATTCAAGCTCTGAAATCATCTTCCCCGAAGAAAAAACCTTATCATTTATCACCACGCCAGGAGTGAGCATGATCCCATAGCTTCGGGCTTCATCAGACATAACCGGAAAGCTGACCATCTCTACCTCTCCAGGATACTTTTCAGCTACCTTTTGGGCCACTTTCTCCACCTGTTTGCATCTTGCACATGGTGGGCTTGGATGAAAAACTTTTATGTTAATCTTCATTTGCCTTAACTCCTCCATAATTATTTATTCCTTAAGCTAAATCTGACTATACCCTTAACCATGATCAGTAATTAACATATAAATTAGTTGCGTCCCTGTATTTATATATGCACATTGACGCATATATTATAGCCTACTTGTTCCTTCTGTCAACATAATGAGTCCAGCTTAATAAAAGCAAACAGAATGCCATTATCATAACGATTGAGCTGGTCTTAGATTATAATACGTTATAGGCTGAGTCTTGAAATAGCCGCACCTTAATGAAATAATGGAATGAGAAAAGCGTATGAAGATTGTTAATGGGATATTCTCAGGAATACTTGGTTTTCTGTTAACTGTTACCCTGATTATACTGGGAGGCATAATCACCCTGGAGAACACCATACTTAATCCTGCCTTCATTATCTCTGAGATGGAGAAGTTGGATGCCTACTCAATCATCGCCGATGAGATTAGCCTTCAGTTAAAGAACCAACTTCCCACCGAAGTCCCTTATGCAGAAGAAATAATAGATGAGACCATCACCGAGCTTGAGCCATGGTTGAGAGAGCAGGTCAACCTCGTTATTTACGACGGTTTTTCCTACCTCAAAGGAAAACAGGAGCTTCATATCATCATTCCCCTAGAAGAAGTCAGAGAACGTATAAAGGAAAATGTTAACGATATTGTCCTTGAATCGCTCCCGCCTGAACTGGAAGGGATTCCTCAGGAAATGGTACAGTTCTTCCTGTCGCAGGTATTCATAGAGATAGATAATCAAATCCCCAGGCAAATTGAAATCAACGAGACACTCCTTGGGACGGAGATAACTGCACAACTTCACCAGGCTCAGCAAGTCGTTGGCTATATAGAAATCGGCGATATAATACTGATAAGCTTGGTAATCTTACTGATACTGTTTATCGCCCTGCTACGGCGGTGGCGACTGAAATCCATTGCCCTATACAGCGGAGTGCCTTTCATTGTGGCAGGAATCTCCACTCCGATAGCTACTTTACTCGCCGGAAGCCTTATCTCTGGGGTGGTACCTGCTGAATTGCCACGTGAAATTACCTCGTTCTTGCCTGTCCTGGTCGGAGACCTTATCAGCCCTCTACGAACATACAGCCTGGTCATTCTGGCTATTGGAATAGTGCTGCTCGTGCTCTCTATAATACTTAAGTCTGAGGAGGATTTGAGCTGACACTAAAGATTACCAGCAGCCTGGTATCCATAGTGATGAACTCCTACACCATCACAAGGAACTATCGAAGGGAAAACTTTGTTGCTGTCAAGCGAAAATGTCACCCTAACTGTTAAGCGATTTTGTCACCCCCT
>CAZZHQ010000059.1:0-14398 GCA_964654015.1 uncultured Dehalococcoidales bacterium
GAATCAATAGTTTTTTCTTGTCGAACCTGTCAGCAACGAAGCCCATTCCAAGACGGCCCACGACACTGCTCAGCGGAATCCCCATCGCCACCAGTCCAGCCATCGACCTGGCGATGCCAACACTGCTCAAATACGGCATCACATGCGTTACCACCGCCCCTGTGGTAACGTGGTAACAGATATATGCCAGTGCGATATGCCAGAATACCCTGCTCTTCAGGGCATGTTTTATGCCATAACTCGATTCCTCTAGCGGTATGATGGTGGCTTCGACAGCTTTTTTCCGCACCTTCTCGTTGGTAGAGCCAGGCGAATCTCCATCCGGCAGGTAGCCATACTGCTCCGGTTTATGGCGGAAGAGCAGTGACAGTGGGGCAATTATCAGCAGTACGCCCACGGCAAGAATAGCCATGGCGCTTCTCCATTCATAGGCATCAATGAGTTTGACTATTACCGGGACCATTATTCCGCTGAGTCCAAAGCCACAGGTAGCAATGCCGCTGGCAAGTCCTATATTACGCTTAAACCAGTTGGCAACCGTAGTCACCAGTGCAGTCATCGAACAACCGCTCGTCCCCAGCGCTATGAAGACAAACCCTGTATAGAAGCTGAGCAGTGTGGTGCAGCGGCTTAAGAGAAACATACCCAGCGAGAGTAAAATGGCTCCTGTAAATATTACTCTGCGCGGTCCCCAGCGGTCGATTAGCATACCAACCAGCGGCGCCATAAGCCCGCTTTCCAGCCCCCTCAGCGAAGCACCAAGCGATATTTCCGTGTAGCTCCAGCCCAGGTCGTCGGCCATAGGCTGAAAAAATGCGGTAAAGCCGTAAAAAACCACCGCGGCCATGTAGACAGCAATCCCTACCGAGGCGGCAACCACCCACCAGCCATAGAATACTTTATGCGGTTTCAAGTTAAAATCTACCAATTATAAGTACCTGCCAGAAATGGATGTGCCAGGATAGTACCTCTATCTATTACTGCTTGTGGTGCATGCTGCTACGCACCTGCAGTTTGTCCTCGGATATTCTACGCCAGCGCCTCGCTGCAAATCACCCGCGGTATCTCTTCCGTCTCAGCGGTATGATCCCTTTGACTGTTACGCTCAGTATCCTCAGTGTATGCTTGAGCACTACAGTATAGCTGGCTTTCGGTAAATTATCGGGTATTATTCATGCCCCCTCGTTTTTCAGGATGCGTTTTAACTGAACAATAAGCGTAGGCAAATCCACGGTGACTATTGTCCAGACAATATCCAGGTCAACATCAATATAACCACGAGCCAGACGGTTTCTGGTGCCACTTATTGAGTCCCAGGGAACTTCAGGATATTTACGTCGCAATTCCGCAGAAATGCTTCTGGATGCCTCACCAATGACTTCTATCAGATGAATGGTAGCCATAGCCAGCATCTCGTTGGAATCCAGTTCAGCCCGTTCTCTTCCCTTGTTGAACTGCACTGCCTTGAGGGCAAAATCCAGCATATGGCGTACCCTAACCACATCTTTACGACTTTGTTCTGGCATATTTTACCCTTGCTTCGTGTACTATGCTGTCGCGAAAATAGCGGCTGAGGTCACCAGGCGTACGCAAGTCAATCTTTCGCCCAACCAGTTGTGAAAGCTCATTTTCCATGTCAATTATGCCGAATCCGGGAACATGCCCAGATTCAAATTCCACCAGGACATCGATATCACTATCGGGGTGGAAGTCATCGCCCAGTACCGAACCGAAAAGCGCCAGCTTTGTGATGTGGCACTTTCGGCAGAATTCTGCAAGGCGATTTTCCGGCACTCTAAAGCGTTGAGCAACCATATCAAGCAGCTCTCCATTGATACCAACGCCAAAAGCTTTTCGCACAATACCTTTAAGTTCATTAAAGATGGGGCACTGAGCATTCGCCCGGTAATAAACCTGCCTCCCCTGCACTTCGCGGATGATGATTCCTTTATCTGTCAGGTTTTTTAGTTCTCGCTGTACCGTTCCCCTGCCAAGTTTTACAGTATCCAGTATTTGTTTGGTATAAAAAGAGCTATCTATTCGCCCGTAGAGAAGAGACAGAACTACCTGCCTGGTTTTACTAAAAAGTCCTTTGCACAATAAGTTTTCATTCATAGTTCTTACCCATTTCAGGTATTATATTACCTATATTGGGTAACATAATCAAGGATTAAACACTCCCCGCCTTTTTCAATCGAGCTTCGACAAGACTGATGACCGCCTCATATACAACGTCACGTTCGTCCTGGGTTAGGCACAATGCGTCGAATATCAAAGTATAATTAAGTGGGGATCAATATCAATAGTTTCGTCTACAATTAGGAGACTTTTCCTGTACCCACGCCACACAAAACTTAGATTGCAGAGACTTCGGCTCGCAATGACAGATATTGGGTAGATTCCTGCTATCTGCTTTCGCAGGCACAGGTTTCGCAGGAAAGACAAGAGGGTAGCAGGCTTGACAGAAAGACTGGCAACCAACTCCACACCACGATTGTGCATTATGTCATGTGACGGCACTGCTACTTCTCCGCTGAAATAATAGCTTCAAGTTGACTGAGCAATGGTGGCAGGTCACCGGTTACTGTCTGCCACACCACATCCAGGTCAATATCAAAATACCCTTGAACAAGGCGGTCACGCATCCCTGCCATTTTTCCCCAGGCAACCTCAGGATAACTGGAACGAGATTCTCTTGATATCCCTCTCGCAGTTTCCCCTATGATTTCCAGGAGCCTGACAAGCGAGAGGTTAAGCATTCTATCGGAGTAGAGCTCGCTATATGAGCGTCCCTGCGAGAAAGCAGTCGCCTCATGAATAGTATCCACTATGTGTTTCAGGCGAACCAGGTCACTTCTGCGCATAATGCAGCTCCGCGGTAGCCAGTATTTCTTCCCTGAAATATCGACTAAGGTCCTTCGGCGTTCTGATATCTATCTTTCGCCCTCCAAATATACGAGATAGTTCCTGTTCCATATCAAATATGCCGAACAAGCCAGGCACGTGCCCCTGTTCAAATTCTACCAGTACGTCTATGTCACTATCAGGACGGAAATCCTGTCGCAACACCGAGCCGAAAAGAAACAGTGTGCGAATATGATTCCGCTGGCAGAATTCGGCAACCCTGGCTTTCGGGACTGTGATATTTCTGTTTCTCGCTACCGGTTCTCCCTTCGGAATGTTTATAACAGCCGGGGCTATAGTACTTGAAAGAAACGTACTCTGTTTGGTTTCCCCACATACAATTTTTTTCAGTTCGTCGAAGACAGGGCTTTCCTCATTAGCCTGGTAATATACCTGTCTGCCCTTCTGCTCTCGGATAATAATACCTGCGTCAGCGAGGTGTTTCAGCTCCCGTTGAACAGCTCCGCTTCCTGTGCCAACCGCTCTAAGTATATGATGCATATAGAACGACTCATTGCTCTGACCGTAGAGAAACGCCAGCACGGCACGACGTGTCTTACCAAATAGAAACAGGGATATATCTTTCATATCATCAATGCCCATTATGGGCACGATTATACCCCTGTTTTGCACTGGCGGCAACATATATTTTCATCGGGAAGTTACTCTCCTGTATTAACCGCTTTCGGCATCGTCCAGCTAAATACCATAGACATAATGGCGAAGCCGGCAGTAATGTCAGACTGATACAACCACAATTTTTTGGTATCAACTTAACAAGTGGTAAAACTGTCAGGGTCAGACCAGACTAAGCAAAATACGATAAAGTAACTGTCACCATTAACAGGGTGCTATAATGCGAAGTTAGTAAGGAGTTGCTCCTGTGCATGCAGTTGAAATAAATCATGTAGTCAAGTCCTACGCAGATAAGGTGGTGGTGAACAATCTGGCCTTCTCTGTAAATCAGAGCGAGATATTTGGCCTGATTGGCCCTAATGGTGCCGGCAAGACTACTACCATCAGGATGCTTATGGACATCATCAAGCCAGACTCTGGTAGCGTGACAATCCTCGGTGAGAAGTTGAGTGAAGCCAGCAAGAATAAACTTGGTTACATGCCCGAGGAACGAGGCCTGTATAGAAAGCTAAGTGTAATCGACTCTATCATCTATCTCGCCTCACTGAAAGGTATGGACAGGCATTCAGCCGAAGAGAAAGCTGAACAACTGCTCAAGCGTACAGGGATGCTCGCCAGCAAGAAAAAAAGGATAGAAGAATTGAGTAAGGGCATGGGGCAGATTATCCAGTTCATCGTTACCATTATTCATGACCCCGAACTGGTTGTTCTTGACGAACCTTTTAGCAGTCTCGACCCGGTTAACACTGAGTTATTGAAGGGGATGGTCCTCGAGTTGAGAAATCAGGGTAAAGCCGTAATTCTGAGCACGCATCAGATGAACCAGGTAGAGGAACTCTGCGACCGTATACTAATGATAAACAATGGAAACTCAGTTCTTTATGGAAATCTAACCGAGGTCAAGTCAAAGTACAGCAGTCATTCGGTTACCCTCGATTTTGAAGGTGAACTGGCGCAAATACAGGGAGTTATTATAAAACACAGTCACAAAGGACATGCTGAGCTGGCGCTTGATGAAAATACGACTTCCAAACAAGTCCTGGAACGACTGGTGCATACCAACATAGTGATTAATCGCTTCGAAGTAGCCACTCCTTCACTGAATGAAATATTCCTTAAGGTAGCAGGGAATAAGCATGCATAAGTCGCTGTTGATATTCAGGCATGAATTCCTGCAAACGATAAAGAGGAAAGGATTTATTATCCTGACCCTTGTCATACCAGTGCTTGCCCTGCTGGGCATAGGAGTTTTCCAGTTAATATCAGGAATTGCCAGGCCACCGACAGAAGTAACTACAATCGGATATATCGATGAAGCTGGTGGATTTGACCAGTTTACCACTCAAGGGAATATAGTCATAGTTCGATTTGATACTCAGGAAGCTGCCACCGACTCTTTGATTAATAAAGATATCGACGAGTACTTCGTCATTCCACCGGATTACATCTCGACAGGGATAATCAGTCGTTTCACCATAGGGAAAGAACTTATGCCTGCCGCAGCCACAAGAAATGCGATTGAGAATTTTCTGTCGAATAATCTGTTAGCGGGGAAGGTGCCCTCGCCCGTTTTGTCCAGGATTGAAGCGCCATTGAATCTATTCACTATCACACTTACCGCAAGCGGGGAAGTTGCTCCTGAACAAGGTTGATTCGGGAATTTTATCATCCCAGGGGTGTTTAGCATTCTACTGGCACTCTCTATTATATTCTCGTCCACTTATATGCTTCAGGGTCTTGGTGAGGAGAAAGAGAATCGTCTTATAGAGATATTGTTATCCTCGGTTTCCACACGGCAGTTGATAACCGGCAAGGTGCTGGGAATTGGTGCCGCCGGGCTGGTCCAGGTAGTCGTATGGGTGGCTTCAATTCCATTTCTGCTGAACCTGGCCTCATCTTCAATAGGAGGTTTTATCAGTAGCATAAAAATACCTGCCTACCTCCCCGTTCTGGGTGTAACGTACTTCATCCTGGGATATCTGTTGTTCGCCGTGCTATCGACCGGTTTCGCTGCCATAAGCACCACTGTGCGAGAAGGACAGGGATTAGCATCCATATTTACCCTTTTTCAAATTGCCCCATTCTGGTTCGCCAGTCTACTTTTGGCATTCCCGAACAGTCCTGTCTGGGTTGTTTTCAGTATTTTCCCTTTCTCTGCCCCTGTGTTAGTAATGTTGAGGCTTGGTGTTACCGGCGTCCCTGCATGGCAACTCGCTGTCAGTATAGCTGTGTTAGTCTTATGCATTATCGGAGGGATGCTGCTGGTGGCTAAACTGCTCAGGACTTACATACTCATGTATGGTAAAAAACCAGACCTCCGCGAAATTACCCGTAGCTTCAGGAGTGGATAGATTGTATCCAACCTTTGAGATTAACTGGTTTTTGAATGTCAGCTAATAGCCGGTACCCCCTGCCAGAAGCAAATTCATCCTGATAGTTTTTTCATGTTCAAACGGAACTACTCGTAAAGACTATAAATAAAGCAAAAATTGGGGAATCGCTGATATAATTATCAAGTTGCTTCTTATAATAATGGATTAAATTTATGTTTAATGGAGGCGAATTATTATGTCAGGCAAGAACGATATGCAGGTGCTCAGATGGGAAAATAGATGGAAAATCACTTTATGATTAACCCTAAGACGGGGTACACCTCAGTGTTCTCATTCCAAAATATTTTGTATGGAACTTTATCCTATGAAAGGTAGGATTACTGCCGAAGGATGCTTATGGTCATGGAATACTTGCTGATGGGCAACCTTCATTGCTGTTCCTGTGGCCAGTGATTCACTCGTTCCAAGATTACGATTCCAACGGGGAAAAGCACCACTGGATACCTGTATCCGGATCTGGTGTCCTTTCTTGAAGTGATATGCGGTAGGCCACATCTCGACTATTGCTTTGATAGTACCATCAGGCTGAGGAGATGGTCTACCAGGAAATAATCTCTGCAATCCGTCACATACATTTAGACTCTTACCGGATGGTTCAATATCGCATATTTTAACGAAGAAATCGGTATGCTCAAGACTTGACTTGATAAATAATTCGGCAGATACCGGTCCAATCAGCTCGATATCACTATTCAGGATATCGCTGGTATAAGTAAGGATATCGGGCCTAGATTCAAGAGAGCAATTGTCTTTAACCGGACGTCCTGTTGAAGCGCCACCGACACTGGGAGTGGGGTCAGCAGGATTGTATACATAATTGTCTGGCTCGGAGATTTCCGGTCGAGCCTCTGATAGGCCATGACCTGGTTGAAGATACCAATGCTGTAGTTTCATGCCCGGAGGAGGCCAGAACGGGAACTCGCGCCATTCCTTTATGCCCATCACGAAGATACGCACAGGCGCTTCACGAAGACCTTCACGCTTGTTCAGCATGTGCGCCCGCAACCAGATGATTCCCTCTCGTGATTCCGGTAATGACGCCCTACCATGAGTCCATGGACCGACTGTTAGATAAGGGGCGCGTCCAGCTTCTTTCATAGTGTTATAGTCGCGAATGGCGAGAGGCAGGAAGAAGTCATACCAGCCACTGATAATATGATTGGGGGCTGTTATCATGGAAACAGCATCGCTATTGTCACCCGGAGCCCACCATTTATCTCCAGGAAGGTAGTGTGCTAACCATTCCCGCCAAAACCTGTTTTCGTGACCGATCAGTACCATATCAAGTTCGGTGAGCGGGAGGTGCCGGGCTAGTTTGGCCCGGCGTTTATTACCTGTCATAGTATCGAGGATCGATAGCAACGATTTATGCTGGGAGTCCACAACATGCATCCAGAATAGAAAGACCTCCAAACACAAAGCATCTCCGGAGTATAGCATGTCACGGAAATTGGAGCCTGCAGACTGCGTTGATATGGCTTTCAGTATGGAGCCGGCGTTACGTGCTATCGCCCACTGCGAGTATCCGTGATAGCTGGAACCTGATGTACAAAGTTCTCCATTAAACCACTCCTGCTGCTTCAGCCATGCAATTACTCCTGCGGTATCATCACGTTCCGATAAGAAGGGGGTATACTCACCGGTCGAGCCGAAACTACCTCGACTGCTCACTACCACTGCGTTGAATCCCTGTTCAGCAATAAGCTCAGAAAAGTAACTTGCCCTGGTTCTATTGCTATAAACGGAACAAATCAGTTGGGTGGGTCGTTTTCCTGAGAGACGCGGATAATAGTGATTGGCTAACAATATAGCACCGTCCGGCATCGGTATCTTTAGGTCTTTTTCAACAGCTATGTCATGGGTTTCTGCAGGCGGTAGCTTAATCATCATTGCAATAAGGCGACTCATTATACCCATTATGGGCACGATTATACCCCTGTTTAACATCGGTAGCAACAGATTCAAGCACCCTGCCCTTTTCGTCAAGGAGTACAAACAACGAAGCAATCTGGGAAGATGGGATCAAGGGGTAGAAGCATCTCTTTCCAGAAGACTACTCTTCTACTTTAACTGCTTTCGGCATCTTCCAGATAAGGAACATGGCCATGATAGAGAAGCCTGCCGCAACAAGCCAGACGTTCTGATAGCTGCCCCAGTTATCAAATACCAACCCTGCCATTGGCGGTCCCAGGACTGCACCCGTCACGCTGATGCCCATTAAAAAGCCAAATATGCTTCCGAAGTTCTCCCTGCCAAACATTTCTTGCAGCAGAGCCGCCCTCATGGTGTTATTGCCCCCGTAACCTATACAAAAAAGCAGCAGGAAGGGAAAAAGTAGCCAGGTACCCACCGTGGCTGTATACTCGAAACAGACAAGTCCAAGACACATCAGTGCAAAACCAACCACCGTCACCACTCTTTTATCAACCCTGTCTGCAATCCAGCCCATTCCAAGACGGCCAACCACACTGACTAACGGTATAGCCATAGCAATCATGCCGGCTGTCGACCGGGCAATTCCGATACTGCCCAGATACGGCATTACGTGAGTCACCACCGCACCGGTTGATAAATGGAAACAAGCATATGCCAGCGATATGTGCCAGAATACGCTGCTTTTCAAAGCTCGCCTGACACCGATACTTTTTTTAATTGGTGGCAATGCCCTGTCAATATGGCCCGTATCTGCTCTTGCCTTACCAGGGTCATCCCCATCGGGCAGATAGCCATACTGCTCCGGTTTGTGCCTGAATAATAGAGATAACGGCGTAATCAGGCACAGTGCGCCAAGAGCAAGAATTGCCAATGCTGTTCTCCACTCGTAGCTGTCTATCAATCTGACTATTACTGGAATCAGTAATCCACTGAGGCCAAAACCACAGGAGGCGATTCCGATGGCAAGTCCTATTTTTCTTTTAAACCAGTTCGCCACCGTCGTCATCAGCGAAGTCATGGAGCAACAGCTCACCCCCACTGCTATTACTGTAAAAGCTGTATAGTACATCAGCAGCGATGTAGTACGACTGAGCAGCAATAAACCAAGCGCGAGGATTATTGAGCCGGTGAATATAAGCCGCCTTGGCCCCCAGCGATCGATAAGTATTCCGAAAATCGGAGCCAGCAGTCCACCTTCAAGGCCACGCAACGAAGCGCCCAGCGATATCTGTGTGTAGCTCCAGCCAAACTCATCGGCTATAGGCTCAATAAATGCGGTAAATCCATAGGAAACAACTCCGGCCATGTACAGGGCAATCAGCACGGAGGCGCCAACCAGCCACCAGCCGTAGAATATCTTGTGCGGCTTCAGGCTTGAATCTGTCATCCGGATTCACTCATAAATATGAGGTGCCTCTTACGCTTATAACCGCATTTGCCCTTTAAACTGGAAAGAAACAAACAACCTATAGCCAATTGTACTGTCCCTTCAGAAATCGGAATACAGTTAAAATAGTCCCATGGACTGCCTTTTCTGTTAATTATTATATCACGTGAAGTCATTGCTACCTTTCCTCTGAAATAATGAGGGGCAGGGACACCAAACTCTAAACACTAATTACTAAATACTAAACGAATTCACAGTACTGAACTCTAAACCCAAAACCTGATGCCCTGTCACCACCCGATACCGGGTAGATTCCTGCTAAGTGCTTTCGCAGGCATAAGTTTCGTAGGAATAACAAAGAAGGTGGCAGGAGCAACACCCTGCTACGTCAAATGGCTGGATTCAATATCCTCCTGTTTTTGCTATACTCTCAGGCAAAATACACAGAACGGAGGAAACTGCGATGAAGATAACGAATATCGAGTCATTCCTGGTAGATGGCGGCTGGCGTCCGTGGATCTATACCAAAATCGAGACGGATGATGGCGTCATCGGCTATGGCGAGTGCAGCGACGTAAGGACACCGCAGGCGGTCGTTGGCGCTATAGAGGACATGAAACCATTCCTGCTTGGCAAGGACCCGCGAGCCTTCGAGATGCGCTACTGGGACATGAAGCGACGAATGCGCCAGGGACTGGGAGGCGTCGCCGCCAAGGCAATGGCAGGGCTGGAACTGGCAATGGTCGACCTGAAAGCAAAAGCCCTCGGTATTTCGGTAGTCGAGCTGTTCGGCGGTCCCCTCAGAGAAAAAATAAGACTCTACTGGACTCACTGTGGAACCGCCAGGGTTTTTGCAGGCGATTTATACGGTACACCGCCCATCAGAACTATGAAAGACATCGATAACCTAGGGAAGGAAGTAGTACAGAAAGGCTATACTGCCTTGAAAACAAATATCGTTTTCCCGGGCGAGCCTGCCACGGCTCACTTCGGTGGGTTTGGAGGTGGACCCGGCAGTACCGACCAGGTAGCCTCAATTTCCCTGCTCAATCATATAGAAAAGCTGATTGGCACCTTCCGCGATGCGGTCGGCAAGGATATAGACATCTGCCTTGACCTCAACTTCAACTTCAAGCCTGAAGGCTGTATGCGCATCGCCAAACTGATGGAACAATTCAACCTGCTGTGGCTTGAGCTGGATATGTACACTCCCGAAGCCATCCTGCAAATAAAGCAGTCAACCAGCACAAAGATATGCACCGGCGAAAACCTGTTCGCCATGCGGGAGTATATCCCTTATTTCCAGCTACACGCCGCCGATATCTTCATGATAGATACTCCGTGGAATGGTTTCAGCCAGTCGAAGAAGATAGGCGACCTTGCCGAGGTATATCAGTTGAACGTTGCCCCTCATAACTACTACAGCCATCTTTCCACCTTTATCAGTGCCAGCCTCTGCGCTGTGCTGCCCAACGTGCGTATCATGGAGATAGAGGTCGATGACGTGTCATGGAAGGACGAGCTGGTGACCCGGACACCTGAGATTATCGACGGCTACATGACCACTCCTGAAGGCCCGGGTTGGGGCACCGAATTGAACGAACAGGCTCTCAGGGAGCATCCCTGGGTTCCCAATAAGGCGATAGATAGATTTGTGAAAAGATAGGTAACATTTTAGTCCAGAAACAGGAGTATATCCGTTGTGGACTACACCGTGTACTTCTTTACCCAAGCGGGGATCGTGGTCAAGTCACGTATTACCGTATCTCATGCTCGCTTTGTGTCGTTCAGCGAGTGCAACGTTTATTGCGAGAATAACGTAACCAGTTTCTGAAGTACCTCAGAAATTGTCTCCTCCGGCAAGGCGCATATCAACTCAGCATTTCGAGCGCGCCAATCCAGGCTTTTGACCTGGTCAGATAGAATTGCACCAGCTACCGGCAACCCCGCAGGAAGAAGCACCTCGAATGGGTAGCCCTTGACCTGGTTGGTGACTGGACAAAGGACAGCCAGTCCTGTCTTGCCGTTATAGTTTTGAGGTGATAGCACCACGGCAAGACGACGGCCCGCCTGCTCGTGTCCTGCTTGTGGATTCAAAGTAATCCACACCACGTCCCCGCATTCAGGCACATATGTCCGGGAACTTACCACATTTCGTTCCCTGCGGCGGAACCGGTATCAACCTCATTATGCAAGTTGTCCATGGTGACTTTTGCCAGGAGTTGTTTAAGTGTCGGCTTCGGTTTAGCTACAGGGGTTATTACAAGTTTCCCATCCGCCAGCGACATTTCAATAGTCGTTTCTCTCTGGAGTCCTACTTCGTCGGCGAAAGATTTGGGGATACGTAATGCGAGGCTATTGCCCCATTTCTGGATGCGGGTTTTCATATCAAACCTCCATGTCTGTATCTACAATGATGATACTATTCCTGAAGTTTTCTGTCAAATCTATCTCTATGACAGGGATATTCATTCTTTAACTGTTCATCTTCTGGTTAAGCCTATTCGCGGGAATCAGCCAGTTATACAAAGGAGAATTCAGCTTGTGGGTAAAAACTATCTGCATTTCTTGGGAAAAGTGGACATGGAGCAGAGGGGTGATTTCAGAAACTTAATAGTCAAGTGAACCTTTTTGCCCGGAACTGCCTATATATAATTATATATAATATAGATGAGTATATCGGAGAAAGACAATGTAAAGGTAACATAAAAGTGACAAACGTATTTGATAGTATCAACCGATTAAAGGAGGTTAACATGAAGAAAGGTATCATCGTAATATTTAGTTTGATGCTGGTGGTATTGCTGATAGTCGGCATTATGGGCTGTAGTAGCAACAACCCGGTGGATAATACATTTGCGGCGACGACGCCCGCAGCTACGTCGGCGGCCCCCGAAGTAAACATATCTCTCAATACACAGACAGAGGGTATCTGGGTCAGCGGCACCGGCAAAGTAACCGTAACTCCTGACATCGCCCTGCTTCAGCTAGGTATTGAGGCACAGGAGGCAAGCGTCGCCGAGGCAAAGGCAAAAGCTTCTGAAGCAATGGAAAGGGTAATGACAGCACTGGCTGACAGCGGCGTGGCTGAGAAGGACATCCAGACGCAGAACTTCCGCATCCGCCAGAGAACACGCTGGGATGATATGCTGCAGGATGAGGTGGTCGTTGGTTACCGGGTAACCAACGATGTTATCGCCAAGATAAGAGATTTAGAGAAAACTGGCGATGTCATTGATGCCGTAGTAGCAGCCGGTGGCGATTATACCCGTATCGACGACCTGAACTTCTCTGTCGACGATCCAACAGCCTACTATGACGAAGCCAGGGAACAGGCGATGGCCGATGCAAAGGGCAAGGCGGAGAAAATAGCCGACCTTGCCGGAATGAAGCTGGGTGATGCAACCTACATTACCGAGAGCAGTTCATCTTCCCTCTACAACTACATCAGCTACGGCATGGCTATGCCCAGCCCTGCACCGACGCCGGCAATGGTAACTGAAACTCCACCCATAAGCCCCGGGGAGGTTGAGATTAGCATCAATATGCAGGTAGCCTATAGCATAGCGGCAAAATCAGATTAATTTGCAGGTGGAGACCTCGGGTAGAACCATCCCTACGTCTGGCGTCATCCCAGGTTTTGCCCGAAGTCTTTTAACGTAAATTCAGAATATTAATAGAATTAACGAAACATTAATATTTGCATTGTATATTGCTTCATGTGAGAATAACATTTATATGAATGGACTCTTAAAAACACATATAGATGGTCGTAAATATGAGCTATCTTGAACTGGTTAGGCTTTCCCTGCTGCAACATATTCCTGAGATTCTCGGATGGGTTGTCGGCGTCATCCTGGCGGTACGCGTACTCAGGAGTGGAGGTGGCAAAGCCGAGAAGCTTTTTCTGGCTGGCTGTAGCCTGAAGCTTGTAGTTTACCTCGTAATACCTTTCATGAGTGGTCTAGTTAACTCACTGATGCATCAAGGAGGGCGAAATCTGCAGACCACGGCACTGATATTTCAACTGCCTTTGTCTATCCTGAGTCTGGCAGGATTTGTTTGTCTGGTCTATGCCTTCTGGCTGAAGTTCTGGACAAGGAAACAGGGGATATAATGGAATTTAACTCTGTATTTAATGGTGTACTTGTTGGTGGACTTATTGGCGTAGCCCCGTACCTGGCAGGCTGGATTGCGACTATTATTCTGATGGTCATCTTGCTGCGGCGTGGCGGAGGCAGGGCCGAGCGTTTCGTTATCGCAGGCGCCAGCCTGAAGCTGTTAAGTAACCTGCTCAATATTCCCGCAGCAGCTATCGTGCCCTGGCTGGTTCAAAGAGGGGCCACCATCACTTACGCCTCTTCGGCTGTTCTCATCTACCAGATAGGGCGCGGCGTGGTCAATATGGCGGGAGTCATCTGCCTCGTTTATGCCTTCTGGGTTAAATTCAGATCGGGAAAATGAACCTTTCTGACATAAAATGTCTATATTATCAGTAGGGGATAATGCCAGATTTAATTGAGAATTGGCAAACAGGTGATGTAGCTGCCTTTGAAACGCTTTTCCGGCATTACGAGAAGCTGGTCTACAGAACAGCTTATCTAATCACCGGCAGCAATGAGGCGGCCGAGGACGCCTTACAGGAGGTGTTTGTATCCGTGTGGAAATCGCGGCATACCTACGATTCGAGTAAAGGAAAACTCTCCACCTGGCTGCACCGTATCACTGTCAACCAGTGCTCAAAAAGGAAGCCGTGTAAAACGCCAATCATCGTATCGTTGGAAGAAAGAGAGGTTGACCTGCCGGACATGAGTCACTCTCAGCCTGATGAAATACTGGTCAACAAGCTGGAATACGAGCGGCTGCTCAGGGCGATGGATGCCCTGGACACAAAGCACCGCTCGGTGCTGGTGCTGAGGTACTTTAACGACCTTTCTTACCAGGAGATTGCGGAGGTACTGGAGATACCACTGGGTACCGTAAAGTCCCGGCTCAACAAGTCTCTCCGATATCTAAAAGAACAGATGAACCTGGGGGAGGCAGAGGCATGAGGGAAGAGGGAATGAACTGCAAGAATATATGCGAGGTTTTAATTTCCTATCTTGACGGTGAGGTGACGCCGGAAGAGAGGGCAGATATTGAG